>NZ_JBNHHC010000085.1:0-10055 GCF_059091865.1 Arthrobacter sp. B0316-1-20
ACGAAGGAGCCGCCGGCAACAGCCCGAGCGAAGCGAGGACCGCTCCCCCACAGCCCGGACCTCCACGCCCGCCCCGAGCACAGATACACGGATTCACAGAAACACAGAAGGGTTTGGTTCGCCGCCAGGCCGGGCAGTTAGGCGAGGTCGCCGGGTTCGGTGATTCGGGTGAAATCAACGGGGTCCGAGGCCTGGCCCGGGAGGCGTGCTGGTTCGCGGGTGTTCTTCGGCCGGGATTCTACAGACCCTTTGGTCGCTGCAGTCCACAGCGGCGGCATGGCGCGGGCAGCATGGTGGGCAGCTGGATGGCCCTACGTTCCCGTGCTTGGAAGGATGCCTGCGATTAAGGCTCGGCAGGCATCCTTCTCTAAGCATGGGAAGGACTGTTTATTGGGTTGCGAAATCTGCATGATCCCAAAGCTCGACTTCAGCGCCCTTCAGGTTCACGGAAACACAGATTTACAGAAACACGGAAATCTTGTATTCCGTGAGTTCCTACTCGGGAAGGGTGTCGATGTAATCGCGGAGTAGCTGGTTCATGGAAACGCCTTCGTTCATTGCCCGGATCTTCAATTTCCGGTGCTGCGTGACCGTGAGGTCCAGTGTCAGCCGCTTGGGGTATTCCTCTGCGGGTTTCTTGAAGGATGCAGCCACGGAAGAGTCTCCCGCGGCCGACTGAATCGGCTTGGCCGGTTTCATCCTGTCGGACAGCGATTTCTTCTCAGCCATTGTGGGCCTCCAGGAGATCAGCAGCGACGCTCTCGTAGCCGTGAAATGTCATGGGAACGGTGCCGTAGGAAGTTTTGATCTCTTCACGCAGGGGGATGTGGGTGTCGACTACAGCCACTCCGGCCCCTTCGAACGTTTCGATTGCAGCCGCGAGACTGCGGGTGTTTGGCCTGGCTTTGATAAGGAGCACAGCTGCCGGTTTCCCTTTTTGGGTTGCGGCGTCAATCGAAGGCCATACCCGTTGAATATCGAGTGCGGAGGCGTCGGTTGGGATGAGCACCATATCAGCGGCGTCAATGGCTGCGTCGATAATTCGGGCGTCACCCGGGGGAGTGTCGATAAGAACGAAGTCGTACCCCTTGGCCGCGCGGCTCATGGTCCTTTGGTTGACTACTTTGACGTCAAAGGGGAGCGTGCCTCCATCCTCCTCAACCAGTGCGGTCCAGTCTGATGCCGAACCTTGGGGGTCGGCGTCCAGTAGGACAGTAGTGCCTTGTTGAGCGTAGACCGAGGCGAGATAGAGGGAACTTGTGGTTTTTCCCACCCCGCCCTTCAGGTTTGTCAGCGCAAGAATCATGCCGCCACGCTAACACAGAAACACAGAAATACAGAGAGACAGAAAAGCGTGTTTACAGAATTACGGAAGCCGCGGCCATTGCCAGCCCTGCTCGGAGCTTCAGCATCTAACGGGTCCGAACCGGCGCTGCGGTCTTGTCTTGCTTCTACGATGCCTGTGCGTAGAGCAGTCCGGCCATGGTCTGGTCATTATCCGGGGGTCCCTCATATTGCCAGAAGGGATAGTCATCGCTGGAGCCGGCCAGGACGGGCTCCTGGGTGAGCGGGCGCTTGGCCAGCCATTGGTGCCAGAGGGCACGTTCGGTGCGGTAGCGGTTCAGCTGTAAGGCCACTTCTTCCAGTACTCCGAAGCGGTCGGCCAGGGCCCGGAGGCTGGTGGTGGTGATGCGCCAGCGGCCGTCGGTGCGGCTAATGAGGTTCCAGGCTGCGAGAATTTCCAGGGCCTGGCTGACGGCTCTGGGGGAGAGGCCGCTGGTTCGGGCGATTTCGGTGCTGGTGAGCTGTTTGTCGGCCTGTTCGAGGGTTTCGTAGACGAAGGCTGCTGTGATGCCCAGTTCACGGAAGACGGGGCGCAGGGCGTGGATTTTACCGGGTCGCCATGCTTTAGCTTCTGCCCGGTCCCGGTACTGGGCCGGGATGGTCAGCTCATACAGATCCGCCCTCACCCCGCGGCCTTCACCGGCCAGCCGGATCATCCCGGATCCGTCAGCAGCGAGGTCCCGCAGCTGGCGGGCCACGGTGGTCTCGTGGGTGCCGGTGGCCAAAGCCAGGGACCGGACTCCGAACTCGATGAACCGGCTGCCGGCCTTGTTGGCGGCTTCGCCCATGGCCCGCAGCAGCATCCGGGTGCCCAGCCCGGCCCGCGAGCCGAGCAGGGATTCTTCAAAGATCATTAACGCGTTCTGCCAGGAGCGCAGGTACTGGTATTCGTTCGGCGAGCCGGGCGAATGAAGCAGGGTTACCACAGGGGGGTGTGTAGGTGGCGGGCTTGTGTAGCTTTTGTGCCCATTGTCATTCCCCGCGGTTGGGGTGGACGGTTTTTGGCGCAGGTTCTGGATGTAGGTGAGGGCTTTGGTCCAGTCCCGGCGCAGGGCCTTGGCCTTATGTACCGGGGCGTAGCGGGCGTAGAAGGCGACCATCCCGGTCCAGATGTTCTGGTGCATCCGCTGCTGCACGTCGGTCAGGGACCAGCCGGCTGCCGCGGCCGAGGCCAGCACGCTCTGGCGTGCCTCCGAGGGGGAGCGGTAGCGGGCGGTGTCGTAGATGCCGCTGCGGGCGATCTGTTCCTTGGCCGCCGGAAGCGTACGCTTCCCGCCAACCTGGGGGATGAAGTCTTCGCCGGGTTCAAGCCACTCAGATGCGCCTGCGGCCGGTTCCGTGGGGCGCTGCCGCACCGCGGCCAGTTCGTCCTTCAGGTCTTCGCGCAGCCTCGACCAGCCGGTCCAGTTGTTCCGCTGCCGCCGGGCGATGTCATAGGCGGTGGTCAGGCTCATGGTCAGCCGCTGGTAGCCGCCCTTCTTCCAGACACTGCCCGGCACCCGGATGGCCCCGGTGCCGGCGTTCTCATGCGGGCCCGCATCCAGGCTGGGGTAGCGGCGGGCCAAAGCCTGCACGAACTCCTTGGCATCGGTAAAGACCACCCCGAAATTCAGCGGGATGTACAGGTGGCGTCCGCCGCCGGGGGACTGGTCCTCGATCCAGCGCACCTCATGGGCGGTGAACCAGGCTCGCAGCCGGCGGTAATCGGTCTCGACCTGGTCCTGGCCGCCGCGGCCGGCATCCAGATCAAGACACAGAGTGCGCACCAATCCGTCCCTGCCGCAGGTGCGCACTGCGGCAGGCAGGGTGGGAAGCTGATCGGTCAGGTCGCGTTCGCCGCTGTCCCGGTAGCTCTTGCCGCCATCCCGGGACTGCCGCACCCGCGGCTGCGAGGCAATCAACCGCGCCAGAGCGCGCCATTCCGTCTCGGCTGCCTCACGGTCAGCAAAAACGGAATCGCTGAACGCAGCGCCCGACACGCCGCCGACAGGCAGCGCATCCCTTCCCGAAAAAGGGTGTGCATGTATGATGGGACCAACTCCATATGGAACAGGGCATGCAAAAGCCCGATCTGTATGTCGCTCAGTACCGAGGAATCTTGCCGGAAACGTTCGGTAGTGAGTAAGAAACTTTGAGAAGGCCCGTTCGCAAGGACGGGCCTTTTTCTATGCGGTGCGCTTGATAAGCAAGGCCTCCTGTGATGCTGACGGGGGAGCAAGGTCCGGCTTGCCTACTGCGTGTGCGAGCAGTGCTGCAATGTACTCACCGTAGGGGATTCCTGCAGCCTGGGCGCGGCGACGAATCTCATTTCCAACGTCGCGCGCAGGGCGCGTGATCAAGACATCCCTGTCGCCCTTACTTGGCCGCCCGGGACCAGCTTTGTACCGTTCCATGTGTTCATGATTGCTTACGAAATGATTTCTGAATCGGATATTCGAGGGTGTGTCGCCCTTCTGCCAGCGTGAGTCCGGCTGAGAGGACATCGTGAACGAATCCCGCAATCCCTGGTCCGGGTTCCCTGCGAGGCGAGCCTTAGGAATAAGGTTTAAGCGAGAGGCTGATGACAGCGTGTCGTGGCGGGCAGAAAGACTTTCCGACCAGGGTTGGATTGTCTGTGGGGCACTTCCTGGCATGTCGCCCTCCTCGTGGCAAGCATCGTTAATCGATGGTTGGTATATGTGTGCAGCGCTGTCCGGTCTTTCCGGGGGCAGTTTGCCGCCGGTAAGTAGTCTACTCACACATGCGTGAATCATGTGTGCAATTTTTAGTGTAGTGGAGATGTGATGCGAAAAAGTTGGGACGGTGCTGACTGTTCAGACCTCCCGCCTCGAACACCGCAGACGGCTGTCGCCCAGCTTCAACTGCCGATCCAAGTATCTTTTGACCGTGCTGGTGGTCCTTGTCCTGGCCTGAATAAAGGCCGGACTCGGGGTTTTCGGCGCGGCTGTCCTTGCCGTCGGCATCATCGTCATCCCCGGATTCACCTACAAGAAGTTTCCCCTGATCGCCGGGAAGCTGGGTTTGCCGGCGAATTGGCGGACAAAGGTGGTTACAATACTGACTGTTGTCGGGGCGTTTGCCTGTGCTTTGCTGAACGTCCCGGCCCCCGTTCCGGCAACAGTTGTAGGACTCGTTGCTGGCAATGCGGGATTGGCATTGGCGCGGCGCTGGATGAATGCCTCGGCGCACGTGTCCGTCATAACCTTCGCTGTTCTTTGGGGGACCGCGGTATTCGGTCCAGCATTTGTTTGGCTGTTGGTACTATCACCGATAATGCTGGTGAGTCGGACCGCCCTTAGGGAACACACCTGGGGCGAAGCCTTGGCCGGCGCCCTTATCGGAATAGTCACCTTCGGCTGTTTCGTCGGAGCTAACAATTGGAGCTGGATCACGTGAGCGATTTCGATCTGTCGCCGCAGCGGGCAGCGGGGCTCCGCCGGGCCGAAACGCTCGCACGGAAGATCAATCTCCTCCTGGACGTGATTATGTCCGACACCGGTAAGCCCTTTGACTATCCGGCCATCCGCGATGGAGCCCAGAAGGCCGGCTACTATCTGTCGCGGACCAGATGGTCATTGCTGAAATCCGGGAAAGAGCAAGTGGTTCCGGATGAAGCACTGCGGGCAATAGCCTCCGTATTCGACGTCGATCCTGAGTACCTCCTCCAGGAGGAGGGAAAGCTGCCAGAACGTGTTGAGGCGGAGCTGGAGCTGATCCGCAGCATGAGGCGTGCTGAGGTGCGAAACTTTGCCGCCCGGGCCCTCGGTCCGGTGGATCCTGAAGCGCTAAGGGCGATTACCAAAATTCTGGACGAGGACACCTAGCCGCCTCTCGGCAACCTCAGTTCAAGTCCGGCAGGTTTCGTAACACTGCTATCACCCGACCCACACTCACACATGCGTCACACATGAGTGATAGGCTCAGAGCCGATGGGCGGGCAGAGCCTGACTCATGGGCTCTTTGAAAACTCAAAGCCAAATTGGGCACTGCCCGACGGATCGTATCTTGGGGAACGATCCGCCGGGCAGTGCTGCACTGTTGGCCGAAATCGGGGAGGCACAGCCCGCCCGTTCCCGGGTCATTGTGGGGCTACTTGGATGTCCTGCGCTTGGTGTCCGACAACCTGCCATTGTCCGCTGTGCTTCTCGAGATAGATGGTGATCTGCCGTCGGCCGGTGTCATGGATGACGGCATCGTCGCGGGCGGTCCAGGTCCAGTCGACGTCGTAGGCGCGGATAGCCTTGTCTTCGGCGATGTTGCGGCTGATGTCTCCGAGAGCGGGCGCGATGGTGGGGGAGCTGTAGCCGCGGTGTTCGGCTGCGGTGAGCCACCCAGGGCCGGCGGCGTTACGTTCGGGTTCGACCTGGTTGGCTGCCCATTCTTCTGACATGAGCGGCGTGGCCCGGATAGCGGCGGCGGTTTCGGTCCGGTCGGTGACGGTGTCCCAGGAGTGGAGCATCAGTGCGGTGATTTCGGCGGTGGAGTCGGCATCGGTGCGGTCGGCATCTGCCGGGGAGACGAAGGTGCCCTCGCCAGGCAGGGGGCTGGCTGCGGCTGAGGGAGCAGCGTCGTTGGGCGGGTCCTGTGGGGCCTGGCTGCTGGAGCCGCATGCGGCCAGCGACAGTGCGCTCAGGGTGAGGGCAGCGGTCAGGCAGAGCTGGCGGTATGTCATTGCGGCCAGGCTCCTTTCTCTTTGAGGATGGGTTCGGGGTTGAGGTTGTAGCCCTGGTAGGGGAACACGACGTCGGGGGCGTCTGGTTTGTAGATCTCGAAGTGCAGGTGGACGGCCATTCCGAACCGGCCGCGGTTGCCTTCGGTGCCGATGATGTCGCCGCGTTTGAGTTCTTGGCCTTCTGCCACGTCCCAGGCGTGAAGGTGGCAGAAGGCGAAGCCGAAGTCGGGGTCGTCGCCGTTTTCCTTGGCAATGACGCACCCGTCGGTTTCGTTGAAGCCGGTGATGCGCAGGTTGGTTGGGGCGACTACGACTCCGCCGCGGCCGCCCGGCCCGCCGGGGGTGGCGATATCGACGCCTACGTGTTCGTTGGCCCAGCTGGGGACACCTGCCAGAGCGCGGCCGCCGTAGCCGGAGGTGAATGTGCCTCCGGGCAGCGGCGTGGTCCATTCGCCGTCGCCGAGGTCCCCGTTCCAGGCTTGGGTTCCGGTTGGGGCCTTGCAGTCGGCGGAGAAGGTGCCCTGGGCGCGGTCCAGGATTCTCTGGACGTACTGCTGGGTCTCCGGGTACGGCGGGAGTCCGTTGTGTTTCTGTACGGCTCCGGGGCCGGCGTTGTAGGCGGCCAGGGTTAGACGTACGAGTTCGTCGGCGTCGTCTCCTGCGATGGGCTGGACCTGGTCTTTCAGTGCGGCCATGTAGCGGCCGAGAGCGGCGATGGCGTCGGCGGGTTCAAAGGGGTCACCGCCGTTACCGTAGGTGGCCCAGGTGCCCGGCATGAACTGGGCGAGCCCCTGGGCTCCCACGGGGCTGCGGGCGTCCGGGTTCCATCCGGACTCCTGCTGAAGCTGCGCGGCCACCAGGCTGGCCGGCAGTCCGGCTTCCTGGGCTGCGGCATCAACCAGTACGCCCCAGCCGTTGGGCACGGCAACGGCGCCCTTCCCGTCATCGTTGCCGGCCGCAGTGACGGTGCAGCTGGAGGACTGCGCCGAGGTGTCCTCTTCCGCGGCGAGGACGGTGACGAACAGGATCAGGCCGACGATGAACGTCAGCACAAGCCCAAGAAGCAGCAGGGCTGCGATGCCGACGGTCCGGGGGCGGGGGACCGCCATTAGAAGCCCTGGGAGACCAAAGCTGCAGCGTGCAGCCAGGCCCGGCGGGTCGCCGGGCGCAGTTGGCGGTGGTGGATGCGTCCCTGTACCAGGTGGGGATCGAAGGGGACGATGGCCACGTCGCGGACGAACGGGCTGAACTCCTCGGCGATCCGGTGGGCCTTGGTGCTGTGTGAGGGGAGCAGCTCGGAGATAATCACCACAGCATTGCGGGCCAGCTCGGCGGCCCCGTCTCCTCTGGCGTGCAGGGCCTTGAGGGCGTTGACCCCGCCCTGGGCCTTGTCGGATTCGGTGGTGGTGGCGATGACGATCTGGTCGGTGTGGGTGATCATGTGCGCCCAGTTCTCGCCCCGGGTCGAGTTCCCGCTGTCCATGATGACGAGCCGGTAGTACTTCTCGGCCACCCGGTGCAACGCGTCGACCTCGGCCCCGGTGATCTCGTGGGTGTTGCCCGGGGTCTCATCGGAACGCAGAACATCGTAGGCGTCCTCGGCCTGGTGGTGGACGAAGGCGGCCAGGTCCGCTGCCTTCGCCCCGGCGGTGAGGAAGCGGTCCGCGTGGCGGATCAGGTCCAGGGCGGTGGCGTCGTGGCCGGCACCGTCAGTGCGCCAGCCCAACGACCCCATGGCCTCGTTGTTGTCCCAGGCCAGCACGCCGCTGCCGCCGTGCAGGGCGAACTGGGCGGCCAGCAGGGCGACCGTCGGCGTCTTGTTCGCCCCACCCTTCTGGTTGACCACAGCGATGGTGCGCGAGCCGATCCAGTGCCGTGAGACGGCAGCAACGTCTTCCCGCTCGGATACTTCCTTCGGCCCGGGTGCAAGGTGCAGGCCCAGCCGGTTGAGTTGGCCGCGCCAGCCCTGTATCGCGGGGGCCTCGGCGGGGGAGCTCTCGGCAGCGATGAAGCTGGGCGCCGAGTCGATGTCCCGGACCTTCTTGACGACGGGATCTGACACCACAGGAGCAGGCGGTGCCGGTTCCGTCATCGTGATGACCGGGTCGGCAGCGGCGGATTCCTCGGCAACTGACGGTGAGGCATCCAGGACCGCCGACGGCGCGGTGACGGCCTGAAGGAGCGGAACCTCGGGGCGGTTCCCGGATGCGGCGGCAAGCAGCTCCGGTGCAGGTGGCTCCGGAGCGGGGGCGGGAACGATCTGTTCGAGCGTGACAGGGCCGCTGCCCCGGCGGCGGCCGCCGGCGGCTTGGGCGGCGGCCGCATCTACAGAGATGTTCCCGTCCGGATCCACGATCAGATAGGTCTCCGGCTCGTGCTCCGAGGAGGGATCAACCGCAGTGACCTTCACCGGGCGGCGCAGGGTGCGCGCGGTCTCGGCCAGATGGGCGATGGCATCGCCCATCGAGTCGAGCGGCGTCATCACGCCGTCGATGGAGACCTGAACGGTGTCGTTCTCAGTGATCATCGCCGTGCAGCGTGGACGATCGAGTGCCTGGGCCATGGAGGGTCCTTCCGTATCAGTCCGTGTCCTCCGCCCCGGTGTCCCTGCCCGGGGGGACGTTGTAGTGAGCGCGCAGATGGGCCTTCACATCGTCCCGGAGGATGAGCCAGTGCGAGCCGAGCCGAATGGCCGGCACGCGTCCGTCCCGCAGCCACCGATAAGTCACTGTCGTGCTGGCCAGACCGAGTACCTCCGTGAGCTGTTGCACGGAGAGCCGCTCGGGCAGCCCCTCGAAGAGCCGATCGAGCGAGTCAGACATGAAGATCACTCCCGCGATCACAAGACCCAAAGTACACCAGAGTGGTAAATAGTTGAATATAGTTGCACAAAGTAGGTTCCGATCTCCTATGATTGAGCTGGTAGCAAAAGTAGAAATCAGTCTACGAAGTTGCATTCACGGGCATAAAGTCCTCAAGGAGCGCAAATGAGCAACCGATGGACGGGATTGGTCGCACCCGTGCAGCCCGGACCGGTATCGGTCGCGGAAAAACCCCCGTCAGAAGACAATCCGGTCCTACGGGGAGCCCAGGTTCCTCAGCAGGGCATCACGGCCCCTGCGGATGACAAGCGGCTTGGATGGTTCCCCACCTCGGCCTCGGGTCCGTTTTGGCTGGGAGTTCATGGCGGGGCCGGGGAAACCACCCTGACGGAATTGCTCGGTGGCTTCGAGTGTCACCATCGCTGGCCGTCCCCGGAACCGGGAACCCCGGCCCCGGTGGTGTTCCTGGTCGCCCGTGAAACGTTTCGCGGGCTCGAAGCGGCCAGACTCGCCGCCCGGGACTGGGCCGCCGGCGGACACGCGAAGGTGGTTCTCGCAGGACTCGTGGTCGTGGCTGCCGCTCCCGGCAGAACTCCACGGGAACTGCGGGGGCGGACCCGCGTATTAGCGGGGGGAGTTCCACGCACCTGGACGGTGCCGTGGGTCGAAGATTTGCGGCTCCAGGGCTCGGTTGACGACGACCGGCTGGCCAAGGAGGCAAAAGAAGTCCTCATCTCCATTGATGAGGCGGCCACAGAAATCACTGAAGGGAAGAACTGATGGACGCCGTTCTGATGGCTCTTGATTTCACATCTATTTCCGCAACGCTGCCGGACAGCGAGCCGCTGGCGCCCCCCGGTCTCGGTGATGCCTGGAACCGCATCGTCGGGGTGGGCAAGTGGATTGCCTTGGGCGTTTGCGTCCTGGGGCTGCTGCTCATCGGCGGAAAAATGGCCTTCGACGCACGCCGGGGCGAAACCACCGAGGAAATCTCCTCGCTGATCAAGGTCATGCTCGCGGTCACTCTTGTTTCCGGCGGCGTGACACTGATCGGATTCATCACCGGATCGGGCGGCGGCACCGCCTGAGACACACCGCCAGGGCCATTTACGCGCGAAGGAGATTCATATGAGTGACCAGAACGAAATGGACCACAAGAAGTGGTGGACCACGCCCCGGTTTGTGCTCTCCGCGATTGTGGTGGCGCTGCTGACGGC
>NZ_JBNHHC010000086.1:0-9900 GCF_059091865.1 Arthrobacter sp. B0316-1-20
GGGAGACAGTGCCCGGACTCAGACCCGTGCTCGACACCCTGGCCCGTTCGTCACAGGATCCATGGACCTGGGCGCTCTGGCTGGCTGGCAGCTCCGAGGGCAAGGGCAGCGCCACCGGCTGGCAACTGCTCCGCCAGGGGGACGTGAATACGGTCCTTGAGGCTGCACGCCGCTCTGCGGCACGGTGGGCGGAATGAGCCGCCAGGACCCTCAACTGCGTCCACCCGACCCGGCCCGCCTGGCCAACGGCTTCCCCACCCGCAAGATCGCCCGCGCCGACATCTTCTACCGCTCCATCCGGGCAGGCAACGGCCCCTGGTATTTCGACTCGTCCCCACTCGGCCGATTCAACCTGTCCAAGCCCGAGGGCACCTGCTACCTGGCCACCGACACCGAGACTGCCATCTGGGAGCGGCTCGGCGTCGAGCTGGCCTCCGTCGGCGTCGCCCCGTACCCACTCGTGGCGGAGATGGAGATCGCGACCCTGGCACTGCCCGCCAGCGTGACGGCCGCCGAGTCCGGACACAAGGACGCCAAGAACTACGGCTGCATCCGTGAGGTGGCCACCACCCCCGATTATGAGCTGACGCAGCAGTGGGCCCAAGCATTCCGTGCCTTGCCCTCAGACGGAGTGACCTACGGATCCCGGTTCACTTCCGATGCCTCCACAAACGCGCTGGCACTGTTCGGGGATGCCGGTGACGCGAAATGGCCGGTGAAAGACACCATCGACGGCGTGACCGCCATGCGGGATGCCGGCCTGGGCTCCATGATCGGCCGGCGCACGCCACCCCGTGCCGCCTCCTACCGCAAACACACTGTCCAGCCGCCCGGATAGCCGACAGGCTGTAGTTCTGCGGCAAAGCGGGCTTCGCCACAGAAGTCGGCGCGGCCTGGGTCAATGGCCGGAAAATCCTGCTGTAGTTGCGGATCAGGCCCCTGTAACCGGAGCGGTTACACCTCAGTTACAGGAAAATCCGCGCCATCACTGGGAAGCAGACATCTTGTAACCGTGTAACCGGTGTAACCGGCCCGAGGGCAGGCGCCTAATGAGTTTTCACTTTTCATCCGATGGAGCCTTCGAAAAAGCGAAAGCCTCCGACATGTACTTATTTGGTGGTTACAAAAGTTACAAGCTACAAACCCCTTACTTCCCAGTGCTGGCACGGATTTTTCTGTAACTCGCTTGTAACCGTTCCGGTTACACCCCCCGGCCCTCAGGCAGCGCCGCGACAATAGGCCGCGATGGCCTCCCATATGGCGGCGCCCGGCTACACCGGGCTGCTGAACCAGCGCCCGCCCTCTGGATGCAACCGGTTCGACACTGACTGGTGTTGCATATCTGTTTCAGAGTGATAAGCTGGATATAATGCCACGGCAACGTTACAATAAACGCCACAGACAAGGGTCACACAACATGGGCAAGCACTCCGCCGTCAAATCCAGCCTCGACTTCATTGCCGGCCCGGCAGGCTATCTTGCCGCAGCCGCAGTCCTCATTGTCGTCGTCCTGGTCGCCCTGTTCGGCTTCATCCTCCCCGGCATGGACGCCGCCGAAGCCCGCCAGGACGCCCAAGACCAGGCGATCGTGCAAATGTACGAGGATCCCTACGGGACCCCAGCCGGAAAGTAGCCGACCCAAAACGAAACAGCCCCCGCTCGGATCGCCGGAGCGGGGGCTGCCTGCTGTCGCCCCTACACCTTGGCAGCTTCCCGCCTGGCCAGGAACCACTGAATAGTGCTACGCCTCCACAGCCAGTAAGGGTCGGCCTTCATGTCGAGCTTCGGAAAATCAGGGGCACTCACTCCGCGTTTGGCGCGGAGCCGCCAACTACGAATCGTGGCCGCGGCAACACCCAGGAGTTCGGCCACCTGGGAGGTGGTTAGGTAGGGGTCGTCCGGTTCCTCAGTCATTCCTCCACTGTGCCGAATTGCAACACATCCGTGTCTTAAGTTTTCGACTTCCCCCGTCCCGGGAGTTGGTCGAGCGCCGCCTTGAATTCCTCGATGTCCTCGACGTCCCAGACGAAGGCTCCACCCAGCAGCCGTTCACGCGGCTCCGGCAGCAGGGCCGGAATCCCCCTTTTGCCGTCAGCCTTGCGCCGCTGCCAGGTCCGCAGCGTGGCGCGGTCCACGCCGAGATACGCCGCGACCTGGTCCGAATCAACAAAGCCCCGCCCCTTCGGACTGAGCGGTTCGAGCACAAATCTTTCGTCTTCCATTCAGAAAACGTAGCGCCGATCCGCCGCGCTGGCTCCGCCGGACCCAAAGTGAAACGAATATGTGACGTTTTTCATGGGCAGGGGCCCATCACTGCTTAAGGCCTACTGCTTGAGCCAGTTAGGGTTGCCGGCCTTGCGCTCGTGCCGGTCCAGGTCCTCCTTGAGCCGGACGACATCGGGCACCGTCCAGACCAACTCCTTGCCGAACAGGAAGGGCTCCCCTGTCTCCGGGTCGAGGACCGGATCCGGGAAGAACGCATGGATGGCATCCGATTCGGGACGGCCGCGCTCGATCCACTGCCGCCGGCGCATGCGCCAAGTGCGGATCATGTCGGGCTTCACGCCGATGAACCCGGCAAGATCGACTGAGCTGACATAGCCGCCGAGGTTGCGGGGTTCTTTGTCGGATGCCATGCCGCCCAGTCTCCCAGAAAGTACCAAGGGTTGCAACGAAAGCGTTGCATTCTATAGAATGATACGCAAGCGTAACATTTGTTCTTCCCATCGAGCATCGGATCACCACCCCATGCGCACACCTCCAGCACGACACCCGAACAAGGCGCCCCGCCGAGTCGGCCAGAACATCCGGTTCATTTTCGAGTCGCTGATCGCAATCCTGTTCATCGTCGCCTTCGCAGGGACAGTTCTCAGTTTCACCGGTATCCGCCAGCTGGGCATCGACTCCGGGTTCCACGAGAACCTGGCCTGGCTGCTGCCCGTTTCCATCGACGGCATGATGCTGGCCGGCACCTTGCAGGTCCTGCACGCAACCATCGTTCAGGACCGCAAGACATTCGGATGGCTGCTGACGATCGCCGGCGTGGCTCTGTCCGTGACCGCCAACGCCATGATCGCCACAACAGTTCTATCCGCCGTCGTCCACGCACTGCCGCCGATCACTGTCGCCCTGTCCCTGGAGGCCTGGCTGAGTGTGCTCCGCTCCCGGATCCGCGCCGAGCGCGCCCAGGAGACGAACGAACGGGCAGCCCTGGAGGCCCAGGTACGCGAGGCCCGCGAGGCCGCCGAGCAGTCCCGTGCCGCCGTGCGGCTGGCCGAGCAGACCGCCGAGACTGAAACGGCCGCCCGTGCCGCAGCCGAAGAGCGTCTGGCAGAGGCAGTGGCCACCCACCAGGAGGCCACGGAACTGCTGGAGCTGGAAAACGAGTCCCGGCTGCAGGCCGACCGGGCCCGCGACGCCGCCCTGGAGCAACTGCGCAGGGCCGAAGCGAAGGCGGTGACGGTACCTTCCGCCGTCGCATCTGCGGCCCGCTCCGTCACCGTCACGGCCCCGGTCCCCGCCGCTCAGCCCGCCGCCGAGGACACCGACAAGGATCAGCGCGCCGCAAAGGTCGGAGAGCTGAAGGAGCAGGGCCTGTCCAACCCCGAGATCGCTGACCGGCTGAACATCTCGGTCGCCACCGTCAAACGCGCCTGGGCCGAGTACCGCGTCACTCAGCCCGCCGCCTAGCCACCCGCATCACCGAAAAAGGACCTGCCATGTACGCACGCACCGCACCAACCCTGTCCCACCGGCTCTCCCGCCTCGCCGGAGCCGTCATCATCTCCGTCATCCTGGTCCACCTCACCGGGGTCGCCCCGCTGGCCGCAGTGGTGGCCGAGATGGTCATCCGGATTTTGGCGGGTCTTACCGACGGGCTCTTCGCGGCGGCCGAGGTTATACGGGACATAGGAACCATGGCGGACTAGTCTTACCGCCATGGATGAGAACGGCCTGTCCGAGCAGGAGTTCGCCGAAATCAGGGCGCTGGCCGCCGGCGACGCCCAGAAGGTCGCTTGGACCATGACACTCGAGGGTCATGATTTGCCGGATGACGTGATCCGGGAATTGGAAGAACGCGCTCTCGCCAACCGTATCCGGCAACGGACCAGCGGACCCGCCGAATAACCACAGCAGGCACTCCGGTTCGGACTGACATCAGTCTGAACCGGGTCAACGACGGGCGCATGAGCCGGATGCTGTCACCTAGGCGCGGCGGGCGGCCCGTAGGTCCAGACCAAATGGGTCACGAGACGGACCAGCGCAGCGACCGGGGCGGCTGAATCAGGTCCGGAACTTGGGCCCGTGAGCCGATGGTTCGGGGTACAGCGTCACATGACAATCGAGCAGAAATCCGCACAGCCCCCGCCGACCTCGCCATACCAGGGCAGATCCATAGGGACCTTCGCAGCCCACTGCCGAAAAGGGGGCACCGGACCTACGCTGGATGGGTGTACTGCCGTCTCCGAAACACCGAAACGCGATGCCGAAAGTACTCGGAATGTATTCGCTTGGCCTCCGGAAACGCCCGGCTGACCTTCGCCTCAGCGAGAGTAACCCCTAGTCAGAAAGGGAATCGTGGTGGAGCTAAGGGGATTCGAACCCCTGACCTTCTCATTGCGAACGAGACGCGCTACCAACTGCGCCATAGCCCCTTGGGAAAACCCGTTCCCCTAGGTTAGCGCCTACCACACCCTTCTAGCCAATCGGCGAAGGTAACAGTTCCCCTGTTTCCCTCCGGCCGGTGTTGCCGGTTCCGCCTGCCACCAGGACCGAAGTCATGACATGAACCCAACGCCGGACATGGAAAAGGGTCCGCACCCTGCGGTGCGGACCCCGTTATGCGCCCTGTTCCGGTGCCGGCGGCTAGGCGCGGCGGCGCTTCAGGACGGCATCGAGATTGATACGGCCGGTCGTCGGCTGGGTATCCCGGATGGCAGGCAGGTCCGGGTGCGCCTTCGGCGCTGCCTCCGCCTGCTTGATCGAGGTCCGCGCCGTCGGCTTCGGATCCTCAGGCAGGGCCAGCGGTTGGGGAGAAGGGCGCTCCGCCTTGGCGGCCTCGACGTACCAGGGCTTCGGCAGTTCCTTGGGTTCCCAGGTGGACGGCTGGACGGGAACCGGCGCGTCGCCGGCCTTCGCGGCGACCTCCAGGGCCGCGCTGCGGAGTTCGCCGGCGGTCAGCGGCTTGGCGGCCTGCCGGCCCTGTTCGGCTTCGAACGGCTTGGAATCGCGGACCGGGGCGGGCCGCTCAATGGGACCCGCCGAGGTGCGCTCCGTAGGGCGCTCCGCTTGAGGCACTGCAGACTGAACGGCTAGCTGCCGGGGCTGCTGTTCTTCCCGGGGCTGTCCGTCCAGCGGCCGGTCGCGAAAGGAAGGATTCATCGCCTCCTGGAAGGCTGCCTCGACCCGCTCCTGGGCACGCTTCCTGCGGTTCCGGATGGCCAGCACGCGCAGCGACGCGACGGCGGCAACCGCCACCAGCAGGAACCACAGCGGCACCGTACCCGCCACAGCTCCGAACAAGGCCAGCAGGACCGTCACAACGGTTCCGGCCAGGGCCGCCGCCGCGGTCAGCGCCAAGGCGGTGCGTCCATAGTAGACCCGGAAAGCCGGCTGGGCCGGGCGGACCGGCTGCGCGGACCGGACAACCTGCGCAGGACGGCCAGAATTGGCGGAAGTCGGCCGGCTGCTCCCCGGGGTCCGCACGGGACCCGCGGTGCCACCGCCCGGCGTCGGGCTTTCCATGAGCTGCGTCCCGGAACGCTTGTCTTCAACCGGCGACGGCACAGCCGCGGCAGCTACGGACGGGCCGGGAAGCACAACAGCTTCGGCCAGCGCCATGGCGTTCCGCCGCCGCAGAACATAGGGGCCGACCCACACGAGCCACAACCCGACGATGGCCGCAAAAATGAGGGAGGTATCCAGGGAAAGGTCCACGACTTCCAAACTATGAGAAATTGCATGCCTTCCGCGGCATTGGTCCCGGCGTGTCACAAGGAAGTTCCAAGGTGCTGGTAGTAAAGCGCTTTATCGCGTTGTCGACTGGTCGCCTTCCTGCAGCCAGCGGGCCAGCAGACCTTCCGGCGGCAGCTCCTCTGACGTGAGGGCGAAGCTTCGGTGATCCGCCCATTGACCGGCGATATGCAGGTAGCGCGGCCGGAGCCCTTCATCCCGGAAGCCGAGTTTTTCCACCACCCGAAGGCTCGGCCTGTTTTCCGGCCGGATATTGATCTCCATCCGGTGCAGACCCATCGTGCGCAGGCAGTAGTCGGTGGCCAGGGCGACCGCAGTCGGGGCGATCCCGCGTCCGGCGCGCTGCTGATCCACCCAGTAGCCCAAGGTCGCCATCATGGCGGAGCCCCAGAGGATGCTGGAAACCGTCAACTGTCCAGCCAGCGCGGGCTTGTCGGACACACCCGGCTGCAGTTCGGTGATGACAAATGGCAGCGCCGTCCCGGCGCGCGCCTGCTGGTTCAGGGAGCGCACCATTTCACCGAAGGTGGGCAGGTAGCCGCCAGGCTGAGGGTTCGACGCCTCCCAGGGCGCAAGCCACTGGGCATTACGACGGCGTACCTCACCCCATTCGCGCCGGTCCCGGAGACGGATGGGCCTCAGGAAGAGGTCACCGCATTCGAGGGTTACCGGCCAGAAGGCCGATCCAAACATGGTCCGGGCGGGCTAGCCGCGCAGGCCGTCGGTGAATTCCTTCAGCCACATGCGCAGATCCGGCCCCAGGTCCTCACGCTCCGCGGCCAAGGTCACCACCGCCTTGAGGTAGCTGAGCTTGTCGCCGGTGTCGTAGCGCCGCCCGCGGAAAACGACGCCGTACACGCCGCCACCCGCACCGTCCCTGGCGGCCAGTGTCTGCAGCGCGTCGGTCAACTGGATCTCCCCGCCGCGTCCGGGGCCGGTCTGCTCCAGGACGTCGAACACCGCCGGGTGCAGGACATAGCGCCCGATGATCGCCAGGTTCGACGGTGCTTCGTCAGCGGCGGGCTTTTCCACGAGCTTGTTGATCCGGACGTAGTTCTCGCCGTCCACGGGGGCGATGTCTGCGCACCCATACGCGCTGATCTGGGATGGGTCCACTTCCAGGAGGGCAACGACCGAGCCCCCTGTCTTCGCCTGGACCTCCATCATCGTCGTCAGCAGTTCATCCCGCTCGTCAATCAGGTCGTCGCCCAGCAGGACCGCGAAGGGTTCGTCCCCGACATGGAGCTTGCCGCGCAGCACTGCATGGCCGAGCCCCTTTGGATCCCCCTGCCGCAGATAGTGGATGTCCGCGATGTCGGAGGTTTCGCGGACCGCTGCCAGACGCTCGACATCGCCTTTGTCCTCGAGCGTCTTTTCCATGGAAGGTACCCGGTCGAAGTGGTCCTCCAGGGAACGCTTGTTCCGGCCGGTGATGACCAGCAGGTCCGTCATTCCGGCCTTGACGGCCTCCTCCACGACGTACTGGATGGCGGGCTTATCCACCACCGGCAGCATCTCCTTCGGCATTGCCTTGGTGGCCGGAAGGAAACGTGTGCCCAGTCCGGCTGCGGGGATGACTGCCTTGCGCACAACTGATCCAGATGTCATTTCTCCAGCGTACAGAACCCCTCCCCCAATAACTATGCGGCGCGTTGACTCATAGAAAACCTCCGCGTAGCGGTATACGTTGCCTCATTTGAAATCCTCCGCCTGGCGGCGTGGTGGACCGGTGTTGGCGGCCGATGCCGGTTATGCCCGTTTCTATGGAGCTGACGATGGCCCAGCGGCAGGCTGTGACGAAGAAGAAGGCCCTGGCGTACCGGGGCGCTGACCGGGCCGGCAAGACCCGGATCCTGGACGAGCTGGTCGAGCTGACCGGCTGGCACCGCGATCACGCCCGGGCCGCGCTGCGCCAGGCGCTGGTCCTGAAGCCGATGCGGCCCAGGCCCGGCAGGAGAACGGTATACGGTCCGGAGCTGCTGCCGGGTCTGATCAGGTGCTGGGCCGTGCTGCGGTTCCCGGCCGGCAAGCTGCTGGCCCCGATGCTGCCGGTGCTGGTGCCGCTGCTGCGCCGGGACGGGGAACTGGATGTCACCGACACGCAGGCGCAGCTGCTGATGGCCATGAGCCCGGCCACGATCGACCGAAAGCTGGCCGCCGAGCGGGCCAGGATGCTGCCGCGGGGCCGGTCGCATACCAAGCCCGGCACCCTGCTCAAGTCCCAGATCCCGATCCGGACCTGGGCCGAATGGGACGACGCGGTGCCCGGGTTTGTGGAGATCGATCTGGTCGGCCACGACGGGTCCAACGCCTCGGGCGAGTTCTGCTTCACCCTGACGGTGACCGACATCGCCACCGGGTGGACGGTGAACCGGGCGGTGCGGAACAAGGCCGCCAAGTGGGTCTTCGAGGCCCTCGAGCACGTCACGAACGTCTTCCCCTTCCCGATCATCGGCATCGATTCGGACAACGGGTCCGAGTTCATCAACGAGCACCTGCTGGCCTACTGCCACGCCCGCAGGATCACGTTCACCCGCTCCCGGCCCTACAACAAGAACGACGGCGCCCACGTGGAGCAGAAGAACTGGGCCAGGGTCCGGGAACTGGTCGGCTACCTGCGCTACGACACCGAAGCGGAACTGGCCAAACTCAACGAGATCTGGGAACTGGACCGGATCTTCACCAACTACCTGCTGCCTCAGCAGAAACTGATCGAAAAGCAGCGCCACGGGGCGAAGGTCACCCGAAAGCACGATGCGCCGGCCACGCCCCACCAGCGCGCCGTCCGGCACCCGAGCGTGCGCAAACACCTCACCATCCGGATGAACGCCGCCTTCAAACGCATCAAGCCCGCAGCGCTCTCACGCCAAATCCTGGCCCTGACCGCCGACCTGGAAACACTCGCCCTCGCGAAGAAACCCGCAACCCTCAAACCCATCAACAGCGCCTGGAACCACACCCCAAGAACCCACCCATGATGCACTCCCGGCCATGACCTCATCCGGAGAAATTCAAATGAGGCAACGAATCAGTCTTCCCGGAGGTATTGCAATGAGGCAATAGGGAGGGTTGCCGGAGCATTTTTGCCCAGGATCCCGGACACTGCCGCCGGATGCCCAGGACCTGTCTTGGGGCCGGCAGCAGGTATCCCGCGGCCAGGTCGGCCGCCGATTCCCGGTCCAACCGCCAGGCTGCTGAAATAGGTCAAGGGTGGATGTTCGGCCGGGAGGTGCAGGGCCCATGCCGGCACCTCCGGCGTCGGCCGGGGCAGGGTGAGATCCGTCCGCACGACGAGGGAGGTGGGACCATGGGCCGGGACCTGGGTCCGCTGCTGGTGGCCCTCGGGCTGCTGCTGGTCCTGGTGGGTGTGCTGGCCTGGAGCGGCGGGTTGTCGTGGTTCGGCCGCCTGCCCGGTGACATCCGCATTGAGCGCGAGAACCTGCGCGTGTACATTCCCTGGGTCTCGATGCTCGTGGTCTCGGCCGCGGTCAGCCTCCTGATGTTCCTGGTGTCCTTCTTCCGGAAATGACACCGGCAGGCGGCGTTGACCGCATTCGGGCAGCGGATCCGGGACCGGCTATTGCCCGCCCGGGTGCCCTGGGCGCCGCGTGGGGGGGCTGGGACGGAAAACAACCCGGTGGGGTTATCCGCGGCCCTGCTGCCGGCCTTACGGGCAGCTGTTGTCCGGATCGCGCAGGAAGAAATACCGCAGGAGGGCCACATACACCAGCAGGTACCCGGCAAGAGTGAGGACCGGCAGTTGCCAGGCGACACTGAGGATGAGCACAACCGTCCCGGCCAGCGCGGCCGTTACCGTCCGGCGGAACGCCTCGGGCGGCGGACCGGCGAACCCCTCGGCCAGGATCCGTGCCAGCCTGGGATCCTCGGCGGCCAGTTCACGCTCAAGTTCCGCCAGGCGCCTGTTCT
>NZ_JBNHHC010000087.1:0-9614 GCF_059091865.1 Arthrobacter sp. B0316-1-20
GAACATCGCATTGGGCAGAGCCTCCTGCACAGTGCCTTCAATCTCAATGACACCGTCTTTCTTAGCCATATCCTCCGCTAACGTCAGTAACCATCGCCGGAGCGGTGGCTAGTTTTAGGGTTTCGCTTGCCGCTACACTCCCACTGAGCCGTACGTTCCGGCAGGCTTTCGCGGGCGCCATGCACCCGAAGATGGGCATGAAAGTAGAGACAACCAACAGACAACTGTACTCCGGAAGCCGGATAAAGTTAAATCCGGGTAACGCCTGGGGCCCGCGCGCGACAGACTTCAGCCGAGGTGCGGATACTTCTCCAGTACGACGCCGGCCGCGTCCACCCGTTCGGCACTCACCACGGCGTCCCAAATGGCCGCGGTGACCGCTTCCGCGGCCAGCACGTGCAGTTCCGCCCGGGGATCAATGGGCCCGTCCTGCACCAACTGCTGCGCCTCGGTGGCCAGGACGAAGATCACGTCCCCGTCCATCAGGGTGTGCGACGGGCTAACGGCCCGGGCCAGGCCGGCGTGCGCGGCCGACGCCGTCCGCTTCGCCTGCGCCGGATCCAACACGGCGTTGGTGGCGACCACGCACAGGGTGGTGTTCAGCGGCCCGGCTCCCGGTGAGCCGCTTCCTCCCGGTGCTCCTGGTGTTCCGGACGGTGCTTCTGTTTTCGCCGCGAGCGAGGCTCCCCTGGTCCCATGGAACGGATGGCCGGCGGCATTGGCCACCGCGAGCGCGCCGACCACGATTCCCTCGTTCGTGCCGCCCATGCGCAGCGAGGCGGTCCCCACTCCCCCCTTGTACTGCTGGAAGCCCATCGCCGCCCCGGTGCCGGCGCCCGCATTGCCCCGCTGCACCGTACCAAAGTCCTCCATCGCACCGGCGGAGGCAGCGGCGTCGTACCCCATCTGCTCATCAGGCCGCGCCTTGATGTCCCCGCCGCGGCCCAGGTCGTAGATGGCAGCGGCCGGAACAATCGGCACCACCGCATTCTGGGTGCGGAAGCCGCGCCCCTGCTCCTCCAGCCAGCGCTGCGCGCCGTGCGCGGCCACCAGCCCGAAGGCGCTGCCCCCGGCGAGCACAACGGCATCCACGGTGGGCACCAGCGTGGTGGGATCGAGCGCGTCGGTCTCGTGCGTGGCCGGCCCGCCCCCGCGGACATCCACTGCGCCGACCGTCCCGGCCGGCGGCAGCACCACGGTGACGCCGGTGAGCCAGCCGTGGCCGATCTTTTGGATTTGGCCCACGCGGATGCCGGGCACGTCGGTAATGGAAGAAGCCATGGCCTCATCCTCGCCCTGAGGATGGGGATGGGCAAGGATGAGGTGCAGCGGTTAAGCACGCTCGGCACGTCTCCCCCTGCCCACCGGTCCGCTGCGCGTTCCGAAACTGTCGTACCCGGCTAATAGCCTGTTCTTAGTAGTTCAGCAGCATCGTTGGCCATCGGGACGGGGGTCCCGGCGGCGTCCGTGGACCTTGTTCCATGACCTCTCGTAGTCGTTGCCGTGCCGCAGGCACGCCGAAGATTGAGACGCCGACATGTTTGATCCGGCCGGACCAGAGCCACCAGCAGCACCCGAAGCAGCCGAGGCACGCGAAGCAGCGCATCCAGCGCGGGGAGCGCGGCCTGCGCACGCCGAACACGGTGGGCCGGTCCGGACGCCCAGGATCAACGCCTTCGCCGACGCCCTGGCCCGGGTCGACCTGCTCGGTTCCGAACAGGACCTGGTGGACCGGATCACCGCGCTGGAAAACGCCAAGGACGCGGCGGCCGCCGCCCAAGCCAAACTGCAGGTAGCCCTGGATGAGGCCACGCGGGCCCGGCGCGCCGCCGCCGGGGTCCCGAAGAACCGGCAGGGCCAGGGCATCGCGAAGCAGATCGGGCTGGCGCGGCGGGAATCCCCGCACCGCGCCGCGCTTATGCTCGGCGTCGCGAAGATCCTGGTCACCGAAATGCCGCACACCCTCAACGCCCTGGCCACCGGGCACCTGAACGAGTGGCGCGCAGCTGCCCTGGTCCGCGAAACCGCGTGTCTGACCAAGGAGGACCGGGCCGCGGTGGACCAGGAACTGGCCGGCAACCCGGCCCGCCTTCACGGGCTGGGCAACCGGCAACTCGAAGCCGAAGCCAAACGGATCGCCTACCGTCTGGACCCCCGCGCCGTCGTGCACCGCGCCGCGAAAGCCGAAGCCGACCGGCACGTCTCCGCCCGCCCCCAACCCGACACAATGGTGGCCGTCCGGACACTGCTGCCCGTCGTCCAGGGCGTGGCCCTGATGGCCGCGCTGCACCGCGAAGCCGACCGGTTGCGCAACAACGGCGATGTCAGGACTCGCGGCCAGGCCATGGCCGATACCATGTTCGAACGCGTCACCGGTGCCTCCACCGCCGACCCGGCCCGCACCGAAATACAGCTCGTCATGACGGACCGCGCCCTGCTCCAAGGCGACAGCGAACCGGCCTGGCTCACAGGCTACGGCGTCGTCCCGGCTCAGTACGCCCGAGACCTCATCCGCCTCCCGCAAAACCCGCCCGTACCAACCGGCACCGCCAGGGCCGGCATCGGCCACGCAGCGGGCTTGGCCGGCAAGAGGCCACCCGCCCAAAGCGCACCGGCAGGAACGCTGACCGGCCATGAGCCGCCGGGCCAAGCGCCCGGGCAGAATGCGCCGCCGGCAGGCACCGAACCTGGTTGGAAGACCGCACGGCAGACCGCCCGACGCAGCAAAGAGCTGAAACCCGGCGGCGTTGCGGACGTCTGGATCCGCCGCCTCTACACCGCCCCCGGCACCGGGCAACTGCTCGGTATGGATTCGAAAGCCCGCAGGTTCCCGGCCGGACTACGCCGGATGGTCATCGCCCGCGACCAGGTCTGCTCCGGCCCCTGGTGCGACGCCCCGATCCGGCACATCGACCACATCGTCGCCTGGTCCGACGGCGGGAAAACCACCATCACCAACGGACAGGGCCTGTGCGAACGCTGTAACCAGGACAAAGAAGCCGAAAGCTGGTCCAGCCGGACAGTCGGGGGGCCCCTGCACCAGGTCGAGACCACCACCCCCACCGGGCACACCTACACCAACACCGCGCCGCCACCGCCGGGCACCCCGCCGCCTGGAACCAAAGCGGCGTAAGCGGCCAGCCCGTTGCCGTCGGGGAAGGCCCTCAGACTCTTCTCGAATCCGGCGATTAGCAGCTAGCCGGCCCCGATGGCCACCAGGCTCTGCTGCCCGACGTCGAGGCACGCCCCGATGAGTAGGACCACCACATAGGCACTGACCGGGACTAGCAGCGCCCACTCGCGTGCCGAACCGGCATTGCCCAGCAGCGGCAGGGCGAAGTAGCCGTTCCGCCGCCAGATGGCGTTGAGCAGCGGGATCCTGCGCCACACCTTCGGTGGCTTGATCCGCAGCGGCCACAGCAAATTCACTCCCCCGGTGGTCAGCATGTCGCCGAGCACATGCATGACGACGCCGATGCCCATGGCCAGCGGGAACCAGTTGTGCTGTTCCGGGGCGTACAGGGCGATGAAGACCGCCACAGACAGGCCGACGGCCCACGGAATTTTCTGCAGCCCGTCGGGCAGGAACTTCAGGGCCTTGGCGGCAAAGGCGACCAGCAACACGCACAGAATACCGGCGCCCGGGTAGACCGTGCCGAACCGCTCGGTCTCGGCAGTCCAGAGCCCGGCGACCCACGCGATTGCGACGAACGCCGCCAGGCCGATCAGCGAGTGGGTGCCCCTGCGGTGCCCGCCGGCCACAGCGCCAATACCGGCACAGACCGCATTGGAGAGCGGCGGCAACGAGCGGGCGATGGTGGCGTGGCGGTGATCGGCATCCGGGACGAGTGCGGCGCCGGCGGTCACCATGGCACCGGTGATCAGGCCGAGCGGACCCACGTCCAGCAGCCCCCAGCCCAGGGTGAGGCTCTGCCCGCCCCAGCCCATCGGCGTCGTCAGGGCATCCAGCGGTATGTGGACCTGGCTGGTGACCGCGATCCAGGCGGCGGCGCCGGAGAGGGCGTGGTGGGCTCCCATCATGATGGGCAAGGTCCTTTCGGGAGTGCGGCGTCCGGGCGCGGCCTATCGACTGACGGGCCAGGGTTGGGTGGTGCGGTGTCCGGGCGCAGCCAGTCGGCTGGCCGCGGCGAGCCGGGATCAGGGTGCGGAGCCAGTCGGCTGGCCGCAGGGCCCGGGATCGTGGCTGCGGGCTGCGGATTAACCTCGAAAGGCCGGGCCGGCTGGACGATAAATCCAGCGGGACCCGGCCTTTCGATGACGTCAGGCCAAGGGTGTGTCAGCGGGCGTTTAGTCCAGCGGCACGGGCGTAACCCCCAGCGGAGCCAGCCTGGCCGCTCCCCCGTCTTCGGCGGTCAAAACCCAGATGCCGCCGTCGTGCACTGCCACGGTGTGCTCCCACTGGCAGGACCGCGAGCCGTCCGTGGTCACGACGGTCCAGTCGTCGTCCAGCACCTTGGTCTCGATGTCCCCGCGCACCAGCATGGGTTCGATGGCCAGGCAGAGCCCGGGACGGATCTTCGGGCCGCGGTGGTTCGTCCGGTAGTTCAGCACGTCCGGGGCCTGATGCATGGCGGTGCCGATGCCGTGGCCCACGTAGTCCTCCAGGATGCCCAACGGTTTGCCCGGCACCGAGGAGACGTAGTCGTCGATGGCGTTGCCGATGTCGCCCACGCGGTGGCCGGTGGCGAGGGCGGCAATGCCGTGCCACATGGCCTCCTCCGTGACGTCCGACAGCCGCTGGTCTTCCGGATCGGCGGTGCCCACGATCACGCCGCGGGCGGAGTCGCCGTGCCAGCCGTCAATGCTGCAGCCCCCGTCGATCGAGATAATGTCCCCGTCGCCGAGCACCTTGCCGCCCGGGATTCCATGGACCACTTCCTCGTTGACGGACACGCAGACCGTTGCGGGGAAGCCGTGGTAGCCCTTGAAATTGCTCTTGGCCCCGGCCTCGTCCAGCACTGCTTCGAAGGCCGCGTCCACATCCGCGGTCGTTGCGCCGGGGACGGCTGCGGCAACCGCAGCGTCCAGGGCGCGGCTGACCACCAGGCCGGCGGTCCGCATTTTCCGGATCTGGTCCTTGGTCTTGTATTCGATGCTGGGCTGGCCGAAGGCCATGGGCTGCCTCTTCTAACTGTCTGGCGGGTGTCAGGCCGTGACGGACTTGAGCGCGGACATGATGCGCTCGGTGACCTCGTCGATATCGCCGATGCCGTCAACGGTCGCGACGATCCCGCGGTCAGCGTAACGGCTCACCACGGCCTCCGTCTGCTCGTGGTACAGGGCCAGCCGGCGCCGGATCACCGTTTCGTTGTCGTCACTGCGGCCTTCCTGCGCGGCGCGGCCGAGCAGGCGCTTGACCAGCTCCTCGTCGTCGGCGGTCAGCTGCAGCACGATGTCCAGCTGCGAACCGGCCTCGGCCAGGATGCTGTCCAACTCGTCGACCTGGCCGCCGGTGCGGGGGTAGCCGTCCAGCAGGAAGCCGTCCGCGGCGTCGGGCTGCTTCAACCGGTCGCGCACCATGTTGTTCGTGACGCTGTCCGGCACGAACTCGCCCTTGTCGATGTACTTCTTGGCCTCGACGCCGAGCGGCGTCTCTTCCTTCACGTTGGCGCGGAAGATGTCTCCGGTGGAGATCGCGACGATGCCCAGCCGGTCGGAGATGCGGGAGGCCTGGGTGCCTTTGCCCGATCCGGGCGGGCCGATAATGAGCATTTGTGTCATCGCAGAAGTCCTTCGTAGTGACGTTGCTGTAGTTGAGCGTTGATTTGTTTGACGGTCTCCAGGCCCACACCAACCATGATGAGGATGGAGACGCCGCCGAACGGGAAGTTCTGGTTGGCGTTGATCAGTACCAGGGCGATCAGCGGGATGAGCGAGACGATGCCCAGGTAGAGCGCGCCGGGCAGCGTGATCCTGGCCAGCACGTACTGCAGGTACTCGGCCGTGGGGCGGCCGGCCCGGATGCCCGGGATGAAGCCGCCGTACTTCTTCATGTTCTCCGCCACTTCCTCGGGGTTGAACGTGATCGCCACGTAGAAGTAGGTGAAGAAGACGATCAGCGCGAAGTAGACCGCCATGTAGAAGGGCGAGTCCCCGCTGACCAGGTAGGTGTTGATCCAGTTGACCCACTCCGGCGGTGCGGTGGTGCCGTCGGCCGGCGTGTTGAACTGGGCGATCAGGGACGGCAGGTACAGCATCGACGACGCGAAGATTACCGGGATGACACCGGCCATGTTCACCTTGATCGGGATGTAGGTGCTGGTGCCGCCGACCGTGCGGCGTCCCACCATGCGCTTGGCGTACTGCACGGGGATGCGGCGCTGCGACTGTTCCACGAAGACCACCGCGGCTACGGTCAGCAGGCCGACGATCAGCACACCCAGGAACACGTTCACGCCCTGGGTGTTCCAGATCTCGCCGAGCGAGCTCGGGAAACCGGCGGCGATGGAGATGAAGATCAGCAGGGACATGCCGTTGCCGACGCCCTTTTCGGTGATCAGCTCGCCCATCCACATGATCAGGCCGGTGCCTGCGGTCAGGGTCAGGATGATCAGGGAGATCGTGACCAGGTTGTCCTCGGGGATGATCGGGACCGGGCAGTCCCCCAGGAGGGCGCCGGTCCGCGCCAGCGACACCAGCGTCGTGGCGTTGAGCAGGCCCAGCGCGATGGTCAGGTAACGGGTGTACTGCGTGAGCTTGGACTGGCCCTGTGGGCCTTCCTGATGCAGTTCCTGGAACCGGGGGATGACGACGCGCAGCAACTGCACGATGATGCTGGCGGTGATGTACGGCATGATGCCGAGGGCGAAGATGGACACCTGCAGCAGCGCACCGCCGCTGAAGAGGTTGACGAACTGGTACAGCCCGCCGCTGGTGTTGCCCAGCGCCAGACACTGCTGCACGTTGCCGTAGTCCACGCCGGGGGCGGGGATGAAGACGCCCATGCGGTAGACCGTCATGATGCCGAGCGTGAACAGCAACTTGCGCCGCAGGTCCGGCGTCCGGAATGCCCGGCCAATTGCGCTAAGCAAGCGTCCTCCCAAGAAGTTTCTGATGCCGCTGCGCGGCAAGTCACAAGATCCGAGTCTATCGGCTCGGCCCGTTCGCATTAAACGGGTTAAGAATACGTGGTGTGCCTTAAAGCGGCTGAACTCGTGGCGGCCGGCAGAAACCGGCCACCACGAGTTCAGTCAGAGGCTGCTAAAAGACCCCACCAGTCACGGGCTGCTAGAGCGCCGTCACGGTGCCGCCGGCGGCGGCGATCTTTTCAGCGGCACTGGCGGAGAAGGCGTCAACCTTCACATCGACCTTGACGGTGATGTCGCCGGTGCCCAGGACCTTCACGGGCTGGTTCTTGCGAACCGCACCCTTGGCCACCAGGGCGTCCACGGTCACTTCGCCGCCCTCGGGGAACAGCTCGTTGAGCTTGTCCAGGTTTACGACCTGGAATTCCACCTTGAACGGGTTCTTGAAGCCGCGCAGCTTCGGCAGGCGCATGTGCAGCGGCAGCTGGCCGCCGGCAAAGCCAGCCTTGACCTGGTAACGGGCCTTCGTACCCTTGGTACCGCGACCGGCGGTCTTGCCCTTGGAGCCTTCACCACGACCGACACGGGTCTTGGCGGTCTTGGCACCGGGGGCAGGACGCAGGTGGTGGACCTTCAGAGTTTTGTTCTCTTCTGCCATCTT
Organism: Arthrobacter sp. B0316-1-20; assembly: GCF_059091865.1. Lineage (NCBI taxonomy): Bacteria > Bacillati > Actinomycetota > Actinomycetes > Micrococcales > Micrococcaceae > Arthrobacter > Arthrobacter sp. B0316-1-20. Next base: position 7,708 of record NZ_JBNHHC010000087.1, read on the forward strand.
TACTTCGCCTCCTCAACCTTCACCAGGTGAGAAACAGTGTTGACCATGCCGACGGTCACTGCATCGGCGCTGCGGACAACGGTGTGTCCGATGCGCTTCAGGCCCAGTGAACGCAGCGTGTCGCGCTGGTTCTGCTTGCCGCCAATGACGGACTTGATCTGCGTGATTTCCAACTGCGCATCCGACGGAGTCAGATTCTTGGGTGTGGTCATTACGCACCTGCCTTCTGCATGTTGCGCAGCAGGATAGCCGGAGCAACCTCGTCCAGGGGCAGGCCACGGCGGGCAGCCACGGAGCGGGGCTCCTCCAGGCGACGCAGCGCATCGACTGTAGCGTGCACAATGTTGATCGCGTTGGCCGAGCCGAGCGACTTGGAGAGCACGTCGTGGATACCGGCGCACTCGAGCACGGCGCGGACCGGGCCACCGGCGATCACACCGGTACCGGCAGCAGCCGGACGCAGCATGACAACGCCTGCAGCGGCTTCGCCCTGCACCTGGTGCGGAACGGTGCCGGCGATGATCGGCACGCGGAAGAAGGACTTCTTGGCCTCTTCCACGCCCTTGGCGATCGCTGCCGGAACTTCCTTGGCCTTGCCGTAGCCCACGCCGACCATGCCGTTGCCGTCGCCGACAACTACCAGGGCCGTGAAGCTAAAGCGGCGGCCGCCCTTGACGACCTTGGACACGCGGTTGATGGTGACGACGCGCTCGAGGAACTTGTCCTTCTCGGCGTCGCGGGCGTTGTCGCGGCCACGGCCGCGGCCGCCACGGTCGTTGCCACCACGGTCGCTGCCACCGCGTTCGCCACGACGGCCGCCGCGGCGGTCCTCCTGGCCGGAAGCAGCGGTGGTTTCAGCGGATCCCGCGGCAGCGGTCTCAGTTGCTTCAGTCACCTGAGTTTCCTTTTCGTTGTTCTCAGCGGTCACAGTGCCAGCCCACCTTCACGTGCGCCGTCGGCAACCGCTGCGATACGGCCGTGGTACCGGTTGCCGCCGCGGTCAAAGACCACGGCCTCAACACCGGCAGCCTTGGCACGCTCGGCAACGAGCTCACCGACGCGCTTTGCCTTGGCGGACTTGTCGCCGTCGAGCGCCCGCAGGTCGGCTTCCATGGTGGAAGCGGAAGCCACGGTGATGCCCTTGCTGTCATCGACAACCTGGACAAAGATGTGGCGTGCGGAGCGGTTGACCACCAGGCGCGGACGGACCGCGGTACCGGTGATGCGCTTGCGGACGCGCAGGTGGCGGCGGCCGCGTGCTGCGGACTTGGACTTCGAGGTCCGCTTCTTATTAATGCTGATCGCCATGGTTTACTTACCAGCCTTTCCGACCTTGCGGCGGATTTGCTCGCCGGCGTAGCGAACACCCTTGCCCTTGTAGGGGTCGGGCTTGCGCAGCTTGCGGATGTTGGCAGCAACTTCGCCGACCTGCTGCTTGTTGATACCGGAAACGGAGAGCTTGGTGGCGCCCTCCACGGCGAAGGTGATTCCCTCGGGTGCGTTGACGACCACCGGGTGGCTGAAGCCGAGGGCGAACTCGAGGTTCGAGCCCTTGGCCTGCACGCGGTAACCGGTGCCGACGATCTCGAGGTTCTTCTTGTAGCCTTCGGTGACGCCGACGATCATGTTGTTGATCAGCGTGCGGGTCAGGCCGTGCAGGGACCGGGATTCGCGCTCGTCGTTCGGGCGGGAGACGGTGATGGTGTTCTCGTCCAGGGAGGCCGTGATGGGCGAAGCCAGAGTGTGGCTCAGCTCGCCCTTGGCGCCCTTGACGGAGACGACGTTGCCGTCGATCTTGACCTCAACGCCTGCGGGAACGGTGATGGGGAGACGTCCAATACGTGACATTTAATCTCTTCCTTTCCGTTACCAGACGTAAGCGAGGACTTCGCCGCCCACGCCCTTCT
>NZ_JBNHHC010000088.1:0-9222 GCF_059091865.1 Arthrobacter sp. B0316-1-20
GCCCGGATTGCCCGGATCGGGGTGGACTCCAGCGAACGCCTGGGCCGGTACCGCTGGGTCGTGGAACGCACCATCTCCTGGTTGCTGGCGTTCCGCCGCTTAGCCATCCGCTACGACCGCAGCGCCACCACGATCACCGCTGTAGCCACTCCGGCCATCACCATCATCTGCGCCCGGCGGCTGCCCCGAAAGGACTATTAAAACCATTTCTAACGGGTGAACCACTGTTGAACGGGTAGTGTAACGGTACTAGGCTTCTATGCGCCCGAGAACGGGTTGGATGTCAAGGGTGTCCGGCGAACTCGCGCGCATCTGGAACGCGAGGTGTTGCCATGTCTGGCCGGATTCTTCACGTGATCCGACGGGTGGGCGTCGTCGTGGGACGCATCTTGGTCTACGTCCTGATCTGGGCGGGGCTCGCGCTGCTCATCGCCGCCGCCGGCATCCGTTTCTACTGGGGCAAGATCTCTGTGGGTCAGATGCTCCTGAATCTCGTCTCCGTGGAAACCGACGGCGGGGGCGGAGCCATCGTCTGGATCGGCATCTTGGGGATCGGCGTCGTGCCCCCGCTCATCACCGTCGGGATCGCCCTGTGGCAGTACTTCCGGCGCCGAAAGCGCCGCCGCAATGGCGACGACATGCGTCCTCGTCGCTTGCAGTGGATCATGCACACCGTCTCCACCGCTCTGGTGGCCGCGGTGGTCATCGGCGGCACCACGGCCTTCGCCACCACGGTGGGCATGAGGGACTACATCAAGGCGGCGAACTCCAAGTACGACCTCGGCGACTACTACGTGGAGCCGACCGTCACCAGCGACAAGCACAAGCGCAACCTGGTGCTGATCTACCTCGAGTCCGGCGAGGCCACCCTCGCGGACGACCAGCTCTTCGAGAAGGACGCGTTCGCTCCTCTAAAGGAGGTCACCAAGGCCTCAAGCGGCTGGCAGAGCGTGGACGATTTCCAGCAGTACAAGGGTGGAGGCTGGACCATGGCCGGTCTCACCTCGACGCAGTGCGGCGTCCCGCTGAAGGGCATGGGCTCCGCCGCGGGCAGCGGCGCCCTCAACCAGCTCGGCGGCGACGTCGACACCTACCTGGGAGGGTTGACTTGCCTGGGCGATGTCCTGGTCGAGCACGGCTACAACAACGTCTTCCTGGGCGGTGCCAACGCCTCCTTCGCCGCGAAGGACACCTTCCTGAGCAGCCACGGCTACTCCGAGGAGAAGGACCTCTCCCACTGGCGCGCCGCCGGCGAACCGGAGAAGAACTTCCGCAGCGACTGGGGCCTGAGCGACGGACGCCTCATGGCCCACGCCAAGGACGAGATCGACGAACTGCACGCCGAGGCGGAGAAGACCGGTCAGCCGTTCAACCTCTCCATGCTGACGCTGGACACACACGAGCCGGTGCACATTTTCGACTACTGCAACGTGGATACGCAGAACGAGGTCACCTCCGTGTTCTCCTGCTCCATGACCCAGGTGGCCGGATTCGTGGACTATATGAAGGAGAAGGGCTACCTCGACGACACCGCCGTGGTGATCATGGGCGACCATCTCAAGCACATGAGCGCCGGCGACGCTTTCCACGAGCAGCTGGACGACAACGACAACCGCACCATCTTCAATCGGATCTGGATCCCGGGCGAGGACAAGAACAGCAAGCTGCGCCCCCGCGTGGACCAGCTGAACATGTACCCCACGATCCTGGAGGCCGCCGGCCTGACCCTGAAGGATCATGAGGCCGGGCTGGGCGTGTCCGCCTTCGCCTCGAAGGTCCCGGATGGTTCAGCGCAGGCAATGGAGCCGGATCCCTATACGGAGCTGCTGGACTCGCGGTCCCCGCAGTTCTACGTGGAGGCCTGGGCCGGCGAGGACGCCACCCAGTAGCGCTGTCCGTTCCCTACCCGACGGCGCAGCTCAGCCCACCCGCGCGGTCACGGCCGCGAAGTCCCGATCCGAGTAGGCGACAATCCGCGCCTGACCGACACCCGACGTCGTGCACTGCAGCGTGGAGACCGCGGCATCCGCTGCATCCTCCAACGGCCACGCGTACACCCCCGCGCTGATGAGCGGGAAGGCGAGGGTGGTGACACCGAACGCGTCTCACCGAGGCCGTCGGCAAGGACTTCAAGACCGCTGGGCACCTGGCCTCCTACGCAGGCCTGGCACCGGTCACGTGGCGCTCGGGCACCTCGATCCGCGGTAACCACCCCTCACGCAAGGGCAACAAGGTCCTCAAACGGGCGCTGTTCCTCTCGGCCTTCGCTTCCCTGCACGACCCGATCGCCCGGGCCTACTACGACCGCTGTGAGTCTTGTTCATGGCTGGTCCGGGACCGGCTGGCAGGATAGTTACTGGCCGCCTGAAACCGGACAAAGCCCGGTCCGCCCGTTCTTGGCCGGCGTAGGTTCCGTTCAGCGCGGAACCTAAGGCGCCGCCGTCGTTCTTTGCCGGAACTGATGACACAGCCTCCTGCGTGCCGGACTGGCCGCTGGGACGGGCCCGGGCGGTCTTCATCGAGACCTACGCCGCCCCGACGGCACCCGCCGTCGATATGGTCCGCCGCACGGTGCCCGCCATGACCCGGAAGCGGCGCGGCACGTGGCCGTGCATGACTCGCAGCTCAGAACGCCGTAAGGCGCCCCCGCATCGGGGACGCCTTACGGTTGAGGTCCTGCCTGCGGGCTGCTCAGGTCCTGGCGAGGTCGATAATCAGGCCGCTGGCAGCGTTTTCCCGCACGGCATTGATTCCGGCCACAGCCGCTGACTTATCTTCGTACCCTCCGGACATGGCAACGACCGCGCCTGCGTCGTCCATCAGCCGGAACCTGAACTTTGCGTTGCCGTCGGCAAAGATCTCGAATTTACCCGCCATAACCATCACCTTTCGTCAGCAAACCGTTCGCTGCGGAAATTCCGCCCAAACAATATCGGTATATCCAACCTTCGGCGCGTTGGGAATACCTTGGGACCAAATGGGCCTCCCCAAAGAGGAAAAACGCGGTGCATGTCCCAGGTCAGGCGGTGGCTGGACCGTCCCCGTGGCCCGGATGGCTCTCGGCGAAGGCCTTGAAGTTCGCGATGTTCTTCTTCGACTGCTTCACCAGCTCCCCCTGCACCACCTTGCCCATGAGCTTCATGAAGCCGGTGAAGTGCAGGTCATTGTCCGAGATCATTTTCGTGCTGTTGTCGTCCAGCTCGACGAACCGGTTGGTGATGGTGTGGACCAGGCCCTTCGTCTCATAGGTGGAGGTGGTCTCCTCCGGAATGTTGTTGACGACGATGGTCTCGATCATCTCCATCCGGCGTCCATTGATGTTGTAAACCAGCCTGGATTTGGCGCCGGGCTGCCGCGGCGGTCCGTTCAGCAGTTCGATGCTGACCAGCTCCGGCTGCCAGTGCCTGATGTTGTCCGGATTGTCCGCCAACTGCATGACGTGGCCCAGGGCCCGGTCGATGACGACCTCTTCGGTGAACTTCATAGCTCCATCGTAGGGACGCCGAACCTTCCGGCCCACCCCTCGGCGGCGGGCGCAGCGGGACAACCGGTAGGCTGGCCGGAAACAGGAAGGACAGCCCATGACCCTTGCCACGGCAGACCTTTACGACGAACGTGGCGACGAGCTGCAGTCCGTCGCCCTCCAGTTCCAGGACCTAGGCGGCATCACCCGCTTCAGCGGTCCCATCCGCACCATTCGGTGTTTCCAGGACAACGGCCTGGTGAAGTCCACCCTGGCCACGCCCGGCGCCGGTGCGGTGCTGGTGGTCGACGGCGGCGGTTCGCTGGCCACGGCCCTGATGGGCGACATGATCGCGGAGTCCGCGGTAGCCAACGGCTGGACCGGCGTCATCATCCACGGTGCCATCAGGGACCGCGCCGCCATCGCCGGGCTGCAGCTGGGCGTGAAGGCGCTGGGCAGCAACCCGCGCAAGAGCGCCAAGGACAGCGTCGGTGAAGTAGACATTGTCCTGACCATCGACGGCGTCATCTTCCGGCCCGGGGCAACGGTATTCGCGGACGAGGACGGGATCCTGGTGGAGCGCTGAGGGCGGACGGGCGCACGTGTGAGAGCCTCTTCAGGATGTCGGCCCGATCCTGGACGCGCTTGACGGCGCTGCGGCGGCGAGCCGTGTAGCGCCGCAGGGCAGTGGGCACATCGTCGCTGCGGCAGAGTTCGTCTGCCAACACGGCAGCATCCACTAGCGCGCCGTTGGCACCCTGACCGTGGTCTGTGGCAGAGCAGTAGACGTAGGTCCTGTGTCCATCGATCGGCGCGCCACCGAACAGCCCCAACTGCGTCCAGTACTCGCCGGGCAGTCCAGGTTCCCCGGGCAGAACGGCGGCGAGTGCCGCCGTGGGAACCAACGCACGAATGAACCTTGGCCCAGAAGTGCGGACGGTGCCAAAGCGGCACAATGACCGGCGCCACATTCCCTTTGCCTCGCCCCGGATGGCCGCCGCCTTCATGAGGCCACGCCCTAGTGAAATTACAGGCCCGGCGGTTAGGCTGGCGGAGTTGATGCTTCTTGGGGGGAACTAGACAAATGGAACTTATTGGCTTGCCGCTGCATCCGCTGATGGTCCACGGTGCCGTCGTCTTCGTGCCACTGATGCTCGTGTTCGCGGTCCTGATGTTCGTGCCGCGGATCAGCCGCAGCATGACGGTCCTTGCCGGGGCCACCGGTATCACCGCCGCGCTGTTCGTGGCCGCCGCCCGCATTACCGGCGAGGACCTGAGGCGAACGGAGGGCACTACCACCGAAATCGTCCGGCACGAAAGCCTCGCCGAGCCGATCCTGCCGCTGGTACTGGCTCCCGCCGTCGTCCTTGCCATCCTTGCGCTGCTGGAACTGGGATGGCCCCGCGGCGCCGCCAGGTTGCAGGAAAAGGCGGCCGCCGCGTCCTGGGCGCTGCCGGCCATCCGCGTGTTCTCGGTGATGCTGGCAGTCGCCTGCGTGTTCCAGGTGGTGCTGATCGGGGCCAGCGGTGCGGCCGCGGTGTGGGGACCGCAGCCCGAATAAGCACCAGGCCAAGGGCCTGAACTTCAATTACCTGCTGCAGTCAGTTGGCTGACCGTCCCAGTTTCTTGATCTGGTGCGGCGGCAGGTCCGACGACTCCGCCAGGTCAGCGACGGGCGCGCCTTCGGCAAGAGCTTCGCGGATGGCGTCGCGCAGATCCGCGTCGGCATTATCGAGGGCGAATTGTGCGGACTCTTTATCGGCTGCCGCCAGCCGGACCTTGCGCGTGCGCTCGTCCACCACAGCATCCTTCCGTACAGGGAGTCAGATGCGGCCAACGTACCGCCGCAGCGGCGGCAAAACAATCAGATACCTTAGTATCCGGCTGGGTCCGGTCCCGCCTGAACCAGCCGGATGCCCGGCTGCTAGGCGTTCCAGAGCCCGTAGGAATCGGCCAGCGAGGAGATCTTCTGGGCCCGGGCCAGGCGCGGCAGATAAGAGCCGTCACCCACCACGGCGCCGGAGGCGTGGGCGTCCAGCAGCTCGTGGGCCCACTGGATCTCCGATTCGCTGGGCGAGAGTCCCTTGTTGATGGTGTCCGTCTGCTCCGTCCTGAGGCAGAGCTTGCCGGTCATGCCCATGGACGCGGTCACCTTGCAGGCTTCCAGCAGCTCCTCCCCCAGCGCACCCACCGTCGGCCCGTCGATGGGGCCGGGGAGCTCGCCCACGCGGGAGGCGATGACCAGGCGGGACCTGGCGTAGGCCAGCGCCATGGGGTCGTCCGAGGCACCGGTGTCACGGCGGAAGTCGCCCACGCCGAAGGCCAGCCGGAAGGTACCGGGTGCGCGTGCAATCGCGGTCGCGTTCTCGATGCCGACGGCGGATTCGATCAGGGCCAGGACCGGGGTGCCTGCCTGCAGGCGCATGGCGGTATGCGTGACCTGCTCCGGCTGCTCCGTCATGGCCAGCATCACGCCGCGCAGTCCAGGCGCCTTGGACAGGGCCGCAAGGTCGGCCGCCCATTCGTCGCTGTTGATGCCGTTGACCCGGACCCAGGCGGTCATGCCGGTGGACAAGGCTTCAACCACGCGGTCACGGGCCTCATCCTTCTGCCCGGCAGGGGTGCCGTCCTCCAGGTCGAAAATCACCGAGTCCGCTTCGGACGCCAGCGCCGGCGCAAAGTTTGCCTCGTCAGCGGCTGCGGCAAGCAGCCAGGAGCGGGAAAGCTTTGCAGGCAGCGCAGCAGCGCGGCGGTTTCTCAATGCGACCATGCATCAACCTTACGTAGTTGCCGGATCTGTTTTCCACTGGAGCCGGGGGTTATGTGTCCACCATTACTGGCGCCGGGGCGTATCCCTACGCTTCGGCGCCGAGCATGCCCTCGGCAGCCGTCGTCGACAACGGCCAGCCGGTCACCCGTTTGGTGCGCGGCGGCGCGAAGGTGCGCACCTTGGAAGTGGACAGGCCCAGCCGCACCAGCGACTCGGCAATGGTCACCGCGGCGGCAACGCCGTCGACCACCGGAACACCGGTGCGGGCCCGGATCTGCTCGTCCAGGCCGGCCATGCCGCCACAGCCCAGGACGATCACCTCCGCCTTGTCGTCGCGGACGGCCCGCTCGGCCTGGTCCACGATGGTTTCGACCGCGCGGGCCGGGTCCTCCTCCAGTTCCAGGACCGCCAGGCCGCTGGCGCGCACGGAGGCGCAGCGGGCCTCGAGGCCCGCGACCTTCAGCCGGTCCTCGATCAGCGGCACCGCGCGGTCGAGGGTGGTGACCACCGAGTACTTGTGGCCCAGGAACATGGCCGTGCTGGCGGCCGCCTCGGTGATGTCGACCACCGGAACGTCCAGCAGCTCCTGCAACCCCTCGCGGCCGTGCTCGCCGTAGCCGGCCTGGATGACGGCGTCGAACGGTTCGGGGTAGGAAGCCACCCGGTCCATGACGGCCACGGCGGCCAGGTAGCTCTCGAAGTTGCCCTCGACGGATTCGGCGCCGAAGCGGGGCGTCAGGGCCACGATCTCCGTGCCCTCGGCGGCGAAAGCCTGCGCCTGCGCTCCGATGGCCTCGGTCATGGACTGGGTGGTGTTGACGTTAACAACAAGGATTCGCATGGTGTCCTCGGGTTGGCGGTGGTGGTGCGGGGTGGGCGTGTCTCAGTGGACGCTTTCGACGGCGATCGGCTCGCCGCTGACGTCGGCGTAAGTCCGCTTGCGGTCGGCGATGGCGTAGTAGACCACTGCGGCGATGCCGGCTCCGAAGAACCAGGAGAAGGAAGACAGCGCGCCGAGGGTCGGGATGAACGCGATCAGGATCGCGATGGCCGAGGCCGGGATCAGCGCCGCGATGGCCGGCCGGTTGTAGCCGTCCTTGTAGAAGTAGGTGCCGTTAGGGTTCTCCGTGTAGAGGTCCGGAACGTTGATTCGCGACTTGCGGATCAGCCAGTAGTCGGCCATCACGACGCCGAACAACGGGCCCAGCAGGGCGCCCAGCCCGCCCAGGAAGTACACGATCACCAGCGGGTTGTTGTAGAGGTTCCACGGCAGGATGACCAGGCCGATGCCGGCGCTGACCATGCCGGCGCGGCGGAAGTTCAGGCGCTTGGGGAACAGGTTGGTCAGCGCGTAGACGGGAGCCACGAAGTTGGCCATCAGGTTGACCGCGATGGTCAGGATCAGCAGGGCCAGGCAGGCCAGCACCAGGAAAAAGGTGTTGGGGATGGTCTGGATGATGTCCGCGGGGCTTTCGATCACGGTGCCGTTGATCTTGAACTGGGCGCCGGCCAGGACGACCACGATCAGGCCGAAGACCAGCATGTTAACCGGGATGCCCCAGAAGTTGCCCGACGTGATGGACTTGCGGGAGACGGAGGAGCGGGTGAAGTCGCAGAAGTTGAGCACGAAGGTGCCGTAGATGGCCACCCAGAGGGCGCCGCCGGCGAAGATCTTGGCCCACATTTCACCGCCGGTCAGGGCGTTGTCCGTGGAGAAGGCGATGGAGCCGCCGGCGGAGATGAACATCCATACGGCCACGGCGGCCATGGTCAGCAGGATGATCGGCCCGGCGAAGGCCTCGTACTTGCGGATCATTTCCATGCCATGGCGGACGATGTAGACCTGGACGGCCCACAGGACCACGAAGGCGGCCCAGCCCAGGGTGGACAGGCCCAGGATGGAGTTGGTGTCAAATTCGGCCAGGGCCGGGAACAGCGCCACCAGCATGACGCGGAAGACCACGGAAGCCAGATACGTCTGGATGCCGAACCAGACGATGGCCACACCACCGCGGAGCATTCCCGCAATCTGCGCGCCGCGGATGCCGAAGCTGATGCGGCTCATGACCGGGAACGGAACACCCGTCTTGTGGCCCATGAAGCCGGAGAGGTTCAGCAGCAGGAACAGCAGCACTGCCCCCACGCCTAGGGCCAGCAGGATCTGCCAGCCGCCCAGGCCCAGGGCGAAGAGGCCGATCGCGAAGGCGTAGTTGCCGAGGCTGTGGACATCGTTGGCCCACAGGGTGAAGATGCTGTAGCCGGTCCAGCTGCGGCCCTTCTGCTTGGTGGGCGCTAGGTCCTGGTTGTACAGCTTCTCGCTGATCTCCGGCAGGCCGCTGGTGTCCAGAGCCGTGGCCGGGGGCTTGGGTTGTCCGGATGCCGGCATGGTGCCTGCCTCGGTCTGTTGGGTGGAGGTGACGTTCATCATCGAAGTACCTTCTATTAGGGGCGGGCGCCGCATGGCGCCGGTGGAGCTTTCAAGCGGAAGGGACACGGCCCGCAAGGGCATTTCACCCAGCGTAACGGGGGTCACATAATTCCACAAGAGGAAAACTGATTTTCATATAGTGGAATTGTTTGGCGCAGATCCTGGCGTCGCGCCAAGAAAAGAGAGGGCCTTCCCGAGCAATGAAGGAAGGCCCTCTCCTGGCTCCAGCGGGAAGTGCCAACGTCCGCGCCGGAAACAGCCGGCCGGTGGCGTAATGCCGGCAGGCTGGGCTTTCTGGCCCCACTCCGGGACCCTGATTCTGCAGCAGACGCACGTCTGAGCGCCTATACGGGCGCGTGCTGCGGAGTCACCGGGAGGGGGGCCAAGCAAGTGCTCTAGGCGGTGCCGCGGCGGATCAGCCTGCCCGTCGGCGTCGTACCGTCGATTTCGCTGCCGCGCAGGAAGGTGCGGCGGACGACGCCGGCAAGCGGCTTGCCGGCGTACGGCGAGATCGGGTTCTTGTGGTGCAGCTTCGCCACGTCCACCACAAACGCGTCGTCC
>NZ_JBNHHC010000089.1:0-8189 GCF_059091865.1 Arthrobacter sp. B0316-1-20
ATCACGGCGTTGCCGCTCTTGAGGGCCAGGCCGGCAATGTCGACGGTGACGGGCCGCATGTGCGGACGCTACATGATGTCGGAGCTGATCGGACCGGCCGGCGAAACAGCCGGCCAGGACGCAACCGCATCGTTTTATACGATGTATCAATTCACCTCCAGGGGCGGTGAGCGGTGCGTGTCATACTTCTTGAGGCGCCCTTCGCCTCTCCCTGTCCCCCAAGAGTGAGAGTCGAAGGGCCTTTCTGTGTCCCGGCCGCCCCGGATGTGCCATGACCCAGCCCGTCTCCCGTCTCAGCCCCTCAGGTCGCCGAGAACCTGGCCGACGCCGGGCAGGCACTCACTGACCCGTCTGGTCCCGGCGGGCAGAAGTGCATGGTCCGCAGCCAGGCGATAACGGCGCATATGACAGCACCGCGCATTCACCGGCGCTGAGCCGCCCGAACCGGACATTACGCTGCGCAAATATCGTTCCGATAAAGCCACCCGGAATGCAGTCAACGGGCAGCGGCGGCTTTTCAGGCCGTGCCGTTGCCTGGTTTCCGGCACTGCCTTGTCCCCCGCGACATTGCCGGGCGGTAAGTCCACGAGGCGGCAGGACACCGGTTGTTTGATCGGGCGTGGTCCTGTACCGGAGAATCGGTCGCATGTGCGGACGCTACGTGATGTCGAAAGCCACCGGGACCTGGTCTCCGCCTTCCGGGCCGACGAGGCCGCGGGGACGGACCTGCGGCCGTCCTGGAATGTGGCTCCGACGTCTGCGGTGGTAGCGGGCTTCGATCCAGTGCACGAGCAACCCGCAGTCCGTGCCGGCAGCGTGGTCTACGGAGCGGATCGGTCAGACGGCTTCGGGTGATCGCCCGGCGGCAGGCTGCGACGTGGGGTCCTGCACGAGTTTCATCGACACGAGCTCGGTGAATCCGGCGCGTCGGGCGAAGCGCACCTTCCGACGCCTGTACACCGTGAAGCCGAGCTTGGCATAGAGGCCGAGGGCGGGTGCGTTGGTGTCCTTGATGTCCTCGAGCACGTACTCGCGATACCCGGGTAGCGTCAGCAGGTGACGCAGCAGCGCGGTCGCGATGCCGCGCCCCTGATAGGCCGGTTCGGTGGCGACGAACCCGATTTCGGCGAGCCCGGGCCGGGCGCCGTCGGAGGCGCCCATGAACCAGCTGCGGATCACCACGTAGCCAAGCAGCCCGCGCGCCAGCCCGAGGTGACGCCGGATCTGCCGCCATCGCGGCGCGAACAGCGGCTGGCCGCCCTCGGTGAGCGAGGCGAGGCCGGCGGGCTGCCCGTCCACGAGCGCGATGTAGAACCGTTCGAGCAGCAGCATGTGCTCGAACGCGTCAGCCAACTTGCCGGTGTCGCGCGAGAACGCAACGAAGTCCTGCGCGAAGCTGCGCACGTAGACCTCGGTGATACGGCGCCGGTACCCCTCGCCGAGCTCGTCTCCCCGCCTGACCACAACCATCGTCTCGACCATCCCCGTCCACCCCGCCTGCCCCGCCCCCGCACGGGTGCGACTGTATCCACCCTCACACCGCAACATCCACTGCCGAACCTATCGACAAGGGAAAGGGCGTTCAACTGGAACCCGGCCCAGGGACGAAAAGAACTCGTGCATTCATACGTTTCGATACTCGCCCAGCTTCTGCCCACTGGGATGACCCGTTAGCCGGTGCTGTTCCGCGACAAGGATGAGCGAGAACTTATGCACGTGCTTGAATGACGAGGATGTGATTGCGCTCGGGCTCTATCGCGGCACGCTGCCGTCCCGTTTGAGCGTCCGTCACCGCGGCAACTCCGGGCCACACCGCCGCTGAAATTCCGGCGTCGTCCAGGACCGGCTGGACGACACCGGGCATCACCGGCCGGTGGCGGCCAACTCCTGCAGCATGGTGAATCCGTGGCGGTCCACCGGAACCGATGAGGCGGACATGACCACGACGCCGGTACGCTTTGAACGGTCGAGTCCGACCCAGGTGCGGAACCCACCGGTTGCCCCGTTGTGCCAGGTGATCCGGCGGCCTTTGATCTCAAGGGTGATCCACGCGGCCCCGATCCGGGCCGCTCCGGCGAACCTTGCCACCGGGTCGAGGGCGGAGATGCCCGGTGCCGAACCGTCCAGCATTGCCGCGACGAGGCGGGCCATGTCCCCGGTCGATGCCCGGATGCCGCCGGCCGGGGCCAGCGCCTCACCCGTCCAGGGTTCGCGGGGCTTTCCCGAGCGGCTCCTTCCAACCAGAGCCGCGGGCCGGAGCTGGTCGGAAGCGGCCGGGGCATAGACGGACCCGAGGCCCAGGGGTTCAGCCAGCCGGTTCCGAAGCAGGTCCGGGTACTTCAACCCTGCCGCACTGGCGATGGCATGGCCGAGGAGTTCGAATCCCAGGTTTGAGTACCGAGGCCGGGGTGCGGAAAGCCTTACCGCGCGTGCCTGGGCCAACAGCTGGTCAAGGTTTTCCCCGTACGGATTTGCACCCTGCAGCCACAGCGAGAGTGTGCCCCGGAAGGGCCGGGCCGACCGGGGCAGGCGCGGCAGACCGGATGAGTGGGTACTCAGGGATCCGACCGTCACACGCGCCGCCTCACATGCTTCCAGTGGCAGCAGCTCGCCCAGAGTCGTCGTCGGAGCCAGCTCCCCCCGTCCCACCGCATCGGCATACAACAGCCCGGTAATGCCCTTGGAGACGGAACCGATCTCGAAGTCCGCATCGAGCGGGACCCCAAAACTCGCCCGCGTCATCTCGCCCTGGCATACCGTGGCTACAGCCCCATCCCGGTGGCCGCGCCCCAGGCAGGCCCGAAGCTTTGCGGCCAGATCACCGTCGCCATGAAGCTCAGTCACTATCCGTGCCCATCGGTTCCCGGGCACCGCGCTTCCCGTCAGCCCCGCCCGCCATATCCCTGACCAGAATCATCAGTCCCCCGCATCATCGGAATCTGAGAATCACACCAGCTGATGGACATTGAGTGGCTGCCCCAACGGCCGGCCCGGGATACGCCTACCGAAGGGCCATGCACAAGAGCCAGCTGCAAGCCGTCGGAGTGGAAGTTTAGTTCAACGCTGGGAACGCGGCCCAGCGTCGCATAAGCCGGTCCCTCCACCGCAACACCCCTCAGCCCCTCCCCCGCAGGAAAAAAATCCTTGCAGGTACTGGCTTCTCGGTACCGCGCATACCCCGCCCGCACAAGCGCCCGGTGAGCGGGGATATTCGCAACAGATACCATCTGCGTCGCCGCCGGGCTGGCCTTTAATCAAGCTCCGGTTGTGACTGTTAACTCCCGTTTAGCGGTTAAATCGCAGCCTGAAATGGCGGTTTTGCCCTTCCGCTTGGCCTCGGCGGACTGGAAGAGCACCGTGTAGGTGCCGCTCCACCTGTCGCGGTCGTCGGCCAGCAGCTTAACGGCGCCGAGCAACGCGGCGATGTGCATGTCGTGGCCGCAGGCGTGCATCACGCCCACGGCCACGCCGTTGTCCTGGCGGTTGCCGTGGAGGCGTACTCCAGCCCGGAGTCCTCGGTCACCGGCAGGGCGTCGGTGTCCGCACGGGCCGTTGGCCATGACGCCCACAACGCCGGTACCCCTGATGCGCTGCACCTCGAAGCCGAAGGATTCCAGTCCTCTACTGACCGGATCCGCCGTCCGGTGTTCCTGGAGGCTGAGCTCCGGGTTCCGGTGCAGGTCTATGCAGACGTCGCGCTTCCACGCCAACTCCTGGCCCAAAATGGCGAGGACTTCGTTCTCCAGGGACATGAGCCAAACAGTAGGCGGCTACCAGGCGGCGCGCCAGTACTGGTCCGCGCGTGGGTTCCCGTCGCGGGCGACTCCGAGGGCCTTCGCCGCGTTCGCCGGCCAGAGCGCGTCCTGCAGCGCAGCGCGGCCAACGCTCACGCCGTCGGCCTGCCCGGTGACCACCACGTGTTCGGCCTGCGCCGGGTCCGTCAGTAATCCGACGGCGGTGACGAACGAATCCGTGCCCTCCAGCGCCTCGCGCACCGCAGCGGCGAGCGGAACCTGGAAGCCTGGGCCGGAGGGGCCGTGGTACGACCCGATGCCGGCGCTGGAAAGGTCAAATGCGGTGACGCCGAGCTCCCGCGCCTCGCGGACAAAGCGGACCGTGTCGGCCAGCCGCCACCCGCCCTCGACCCAGTCGTCTCCGGAGAGGCGGATCGCCAGCGGCTTGTGGTCCGGCCAGACGGCCCGCACCGCCGCGATGACCTCGCGCGCGTACCGGGTGCGGTTCTTGTAGCTGCCCCCGTAGGCGTCCTCACGGTGGTTGGTCAGCGGGGAGAGGAACTGGTGGATGAGGTAGCCGTGGGCGCCGTGGATCTGGACGACGTCGAACCCCGCCTCGTCCGCTCGGCGTGCGGCGTCCGCCCAAGCCTGGACGGACGCCTGGATCTCGGGGATGTCCATGGCGTGCGGCCGCTCCAACCCGAAAATGTCGGTCGTCGAGGGGCCCACCGTCTCCCAACCGCCCTCGTCCACGGGGATGGAGCCCTCGGCCTGCGCGGGCAACCAGGGGTAGGTGGAGGCCTTGGCGCCGGCGTGTGCCAGCTGGACACCGATCGCCGCCCCCTGCGCGTGGGCGAAGTCCACCACGGGCTTCCAGGCGTCGCGCTGCGCATCGTTCCACAGTCCGGCGTCGAGGTCGGAAATCCGGCCCTCGGGCACCACGGCGGTTGCCTCGGCGACGACGAGCCCGAAGCCGCCGGCGGCCCGAGCTCCGAGGTGCACCAGGTGCCAGTCGTTGGGCACTCCGTCGCGTGCGCTCACCGAGTACTGGCACATCGGCGCCAGCACCGTGCGGTTGCGCAGGCGCAGTCCGGTGCCGTCGGGGGTGGTCAGGGTTGCGGGTTCGAAGAGCTTACTCACGTGAAGCTTCAACCGGGCCGCCGCAGCAGCTATTCCCGCGGGGTGAATCGAAAGCTGCCTTGGCGCAGGAGCCCGTCCTGCCATCACCCGGCTCACTGAACAGTGGGCGCAGGCGTACCCCGCGGAGGGTGAAGACAGTGCTCGGCGTCAGCCAGCGTCCAGGGCCAGGTAGCGGTATACGGTGGCGCGGCTGGCGCCGATGATCCTGCCGATGTCCGACGGCTTGAGGCCCTGGGCCTTGAGCTCATGGGCGCGTTTGACGTTCCGGTCCCCGGCGGTGATTTCCCGCCGTCCCGCCCTGCGCCCGTGGGCGGCGGCTGCGGCCATGCCTGCCCTGGTCCGCTCGGCCAGCTGGTCACGTTCGAGCTGGGCGAACGCGGACAGCACGGTGAGCATGGCCTTGCCCATGGGGCCCGTGGTGGTGATGCCCTCGGTCAGTGACCGGAAGTGGACGCCGCGGCCTTCCAGCTCATCGATGAGGGCCAGCAGGCTGCGGGTGCTGCGGCCCAGCCTGTCGAGCTTCCAGACCACCACCTCATCCCCTCCCCGCAGGTGCTCAAGCATCCTGTCCAGTTCGGGCCGGCTGGCCCGCGTGCCGCTCACGCCCTGGTCAGTAAAGATCTTCTTGCAGCCGGCGGCCTTCAGCGCCGCGTGCTGCAGGTCCGCGTTCTGCTCCAGAGTGCTGACCCTGGCGTATCCGATGCTTGCCATGCCGCTCCCCCGCAGTCCCATCAAAGGCAATAATTCCGATTCCTGAGAATATCAGAAGTAAGACATATTAATGAGACGAGGCAGGCTCTCCAGAAAGCGCCACTTTGTCTCATTTCGAGCGACGGCGGCTGCGGAGAACTTGCCGTCTCAACAGACGATCCTTTCCTGAGACCGGTACGCCAGCTCCCCTCCGGGCCGACGCGGGCTCTGGCGCGGTGGGCTGCGCAGTCCTAGCATGGGCCCAGTAAGTGCTTCCGGACCGTCGGGCCCGCTGGAAGGAGCCGTGATGGCAGCATTGCCGCAGGATACCCCGCTCCCGGACCTTGCCGCGGCCTTCCGCGACGCGTTCGCCGCCCATCCCGCGCCGGTCTCGATTGTCACCGCTGCCGGACCGCACGGGCCGGCAGGAATCACCGCGTCTTCGGTGATTTCCGTGTCCGCCGAACCCCCTGTCCTCGCGTTTTCCATTGCCGCCGGCAGCGAGTCCGGAGCCGCCCTGCTGGCAGGTGGAGGCCTTGCCGTGCACCTGCTCACCACCGCCAACCACAAACTTGCCGAACTGTTCGCACGGCCCGGCTCGCGCCGCTTCGGATTCGACATGGACTGGTATCCAGGGCCAGCGGGCGAACCGATCATCCGCGGCGTCGGCACTGTCCTTCGGTGCAGGCCCCTTGACCGGATGCCCGCCGGAACCGGCACAGTCGTGGCCGCCCAGGTCCTCCAGGTGCTCGACGGCGGCTCGTTCGCCGCGCCGCTGCTCTACCACCGCCGAACCTATTACGCCCTGGACCCATGGTCCGCCCTACGCTCCCGGAACGGATCACAGACCCGGCAGTAAACAGACACCGCCTTCCGGAGTGCCTGCCCTACGCCCTGTCCGTTCACGGCATTAACGGCTCAGCGACCCAAGGTTACGAGCCTTTTGAATTCACGCGCCTAACGCTTTGGATTCCGCGGCTCCTGACATCCTTCTCGAATAAAGGCAGATCAAACCTTCCCTGCCCTCGTCAGGCCTCTCCCCCATTGGTACATTGTGCGAACGATCCGCATCCAGCGGGCCGGGGGAAGTTCGCACCGATCGGAAGGCACACCTTATGACCAGCAGCAACTATCCGCAAAGCAATGCCGGACCGGAAATGTATCCACCGGCACAGCCAAACAGAACGAACGGCCTGGCGATTGCCTCGCTCGTCTCATCCTTCTTCATCAGCCTGCTCGGCATCATTCTGGGACACATCGCCCTCAACCAGATCAAGCGCACCGGAGAAGGCGGGCGCGGACTGGCCATCGCAGGTCTCATCATCGGTTACATCGGCCTGGTCCTGGGCATCATCGTTTTCATCAGCGTCATGGGCATGGCCGCAAGCCAGGCCTAGAGCACGCAGTACATAGGACCCCAGGGCGGCGAAGCCCGGAAAATTCCGGCTTCACCGCCCTGGCTCCATCCTGTCCATATTGCCCGGCTCCGGCCCGCGCGTCGTAACGCTTCCCGGCCTGTCAAAAACCTGCATCGCATGGTTTTGACCGATTTTGATTCCGCACGTGGCTTCTGACCTCCTACTTAGAGTTCAGAGGATGGAACCCCAGGCCCTCTCCAGCATCACTTAGTAATGGACCATTTTTGACTTTCGAGGAACCGCCGCCTCAGAGAATTCGTCTTTAGTGCACCGGTGCAGCCACCTACGCGCTACGGACGCGATTCCCTCATATAGCGGGCCTCATGGCCAAGCCCTGGGGCCATACCACAGGCCTAACCCATGAGGGAGGATTCGGGCCATCCTCCCACGGCATCTTGGGCGGATGGGTCCAGCTGCGCGGTTCATCAAACAAGAGAACAGGTGAATCGCCACCACTGTGTATCCCATTGTGTATCCCATGGAAGGTGACGTCGCCACCAGAGAAGGTTGTCCGATCGAAGGTGACCGAACCACCGGAGAACATTGCCCCGGTGAAGGCGACCGAACCGCCGGAGAACTCTGCTGTGGTGAAGTTGACCCCGGCCCCGGTGAACTCTGCCTCGGTGAAGGAGACTTCGCCGCCACTGAATTCTGCCTCGAGGAAGGAAACTGCGCCGCCACTGAACTTTGCCCCGTCGAAGGAGACTTCGCCGCCGCTGAACTTTGCCCCGTCGAAGGAGACCCCGCCGCCGGCGAACTCTGCCCCACCGAAGTCGACCTCGCCGCCGACGAACTCCGCCCCGCTGAAGGAGACCTTGCCGATGAACTTTGCTCCTTGGATGAGAACGCCGATAACAGCGCATATGAAACCTGCGGCTCGGGGTGGAGCCGCGGATTTGTTGATGCGGTACGCGCCTGTCGGCGGCCCCGGCGTCTCAGGCCGTGCCGGGCCGGGTCTGGGTTCTCTTGTGTCGCGCCGGCCCGCGGGCCCTGGGCCGGAGGGCTATGCGCGGGCTGGTGCCGGCCTCCAGTACCTGCAGGCCGATGTAGAGCAGCGCAACGGCCTGGACGGTGGCCGCAAGGGGTGGGAAGACAACGCTGTAGGGCAGGAAGATCGGTATTCCCAGTCCGACGAACATCGCCACCGCCGGCCACCAGGGCAGCACACCGCTGCGCCACAGTGCCAGCAGCAGCAGCGGCCATGCGA
>NZ_JBNHHC010000090.1:0-8020 GCF_059091865.1 Arthrobacter sp. B0316-1-20
GAACATCGCATTGGGCAGAGCCTCCTGCACAGTGCCTTCAATCTCAATGACACCGTCTTTCTTAGCCATATCCTCCGCTAACGTCAGTAACCATCGCTCGCGCGGTGGCTAGTTTTTGGGTTTTGCTTGCCGCTACACCCCACTGACGCCGTACGAATCCAAACGGCTTTCGCGGGCGCCATGCACCCGAAGATGGGCATGAAAGTAGAGACAACCAACAGACAACTGTACTCCGGATGCGGGATTAAGTTAAATCCGGATAACGGTGGGCAGCGGCCCGGGGCGCTTGGGGATGATGCATGCCGGGGCACTGTGCGCAGCCACTGCCCCGGCGCGGCGACTGGCGCGGGATGTCTCAGTCCGGGTATTGGTACTTTTCCAGTACGATGCCGGAGCCCTCCACCCGTTCGGCGCTCACCACCGCGTCCCTGATGGCAGCGGTGACTGCGTCCGCGGCCAGCACGTGGAGTTCGGCCCGGGGATCCATCGGGCCCTCCTGGACCAGCTGCTGCTGCCCGGTGGCCAGGGCGAACACGACATCCCCGTCCATCAACGTATGCGACGGGCTGAGCGCCCGGGCCAGACCGGCGTGCGCGGCGGACGCGGTCCGTTTGGCCTGGGCCGGGTCCAGCACCGCGTTGGTCGCCACCACGCAGAGGGTGGTGTTCAGCGGGGCGGCCGAGGCCCCGAGCCCCGGTCGAACCGCGGCGCCCTCCAACCCCGGTGGTCGACCAGGGCGCGCAGCGCCCGTTTGGAGACCGGCAGCCTGCTCGGCGGACGGACCGTGGAACGGCGATCCCGCGGCGTTCACCACCGCAAGCGCGCCCACCACCACGGAGTCGTTGGCGCCGCTCATCCGCAGCGAAGCGGTCCCCACTCCCCCCTTGTACTGCTGGAAGCCAATCGCCGCTCCGGTACCCGCGCCGACATTGCCGCGCTGCACCGCGCCGAAGTCCTGCATCGTGCCGGCGGAGGCAGCGGCGTCGTACCCCATCTGCTCATCGGGGCGGGCGGTGATGTCCCCGCCCCGGCCCAGGTCGTAGATGGCTGCCGCCGGGACAATCGGCACCACGGCATTGGCCGTGCGGAAGCCGCGCCCCTGTTCCTCCAGCCAGCGCTGTGCCCCGTGGGCCGCGATCAGCCCGAACGCGCTGCCGCCGGTCAGCACCACCGCGTCCACGGTCGGCACCAGTGTGGTGGGATCCAGCGCGTCGGTTTCGTGTGTGGCGGGCCCGCCGCCGCGCACGTCCACGGCGCCCACGGTGCCGGGCGGCGGCAGCACCACGGTGACGCCGGTGAACCAGCCGTCGCCGGTCTTCTGGACCTGGCCCACGCGGATGCCGGGCACATCGCTGATCGAAGAAGCCATGGCCTCATCCTCGCCCGGCAACTGCGCCGGAGCAAGGATGAGGGCATTCAGTGTCGCAGCTGCGCGTCGCATCCCCTCGACCGCGCGGCGGCGTTCAGGACTTGTTCCGTCGGCTGCGCCGAAGCAACGCGGCGACGCCCACGCCAGCGAAGGAGGCGGTCAGCACGCCGATAACGGCTGCTAAGAGGATGCTCGGCTCGGTCTCATCCCCGACGCCGGCGACGAGGGCGAAGCCGGCGTTCACCGCCGGGAGCAGAACGCTTCCGAAGAGCGCGGCAACAACCACCACCAGCACAACGGCTTTCCCGTCAATGCGCTTCGGCTTCCGGTTCATCCAGTTTCTCCTTTGGTTGTTCCCATGCATCCCGTACGGTCGGCCGGAGGGCCGAGGAAGTCAGCCTGCGCCGAACGCCACCATGCTCTGCTGGCCGACGTCGAGGCACGCCCCGGCCAGCAGGACCACCACGTAGGCGCTGACCGGGACCAGCAGCGCCCATTCGCGGACCGAGCCGGCATTGCCCAGCAGCGGCAGGGCGAAGTAGCCGTTCCGCCGCCAGATGGTGTTCAGCAGCGGGACCCGGCGCCATACCTTGGGCGGCTTGATGCGCAGCGGCCAGAGCAGGTTCACTCCCCCGGTAGTCAGCATGTCGCCCAGCACGTGCATCACCACGCCGATGCCCATGGCCAGCGGGAACCAGTTCTGTTGTTCCGGTGCATACAGCGCGATGAACGCTGCCACGGACAGGCCCACAGCCCACGGTATTTTCTGCAGCCCGTCGGGCAGGAACTTGAGCGCCTTGGCAGCGAAAGCCACCAGCAGCACGCACAAGATGCCGGCGCCCGGATATACGGTGCCGAACCATTCGGTCTCCATGGTCCACAGCCCGGCGAGCCAGGCGATCGCCACGAAGGCGGCCAACCCGATCAGCGAGTGCGTGCCGCGGCGGTGTCCGCCGGCCACTGCGCCCACGCCGGCGCAGACTGCATTGGAGAGCGGCGGAAGCGAGTGCGCGATGGTGGCGTTGTGGTGGTCGGCGTCCGGCACCAGCGCGGCGCCGGCGGTCACCATGGCTCCGGTGATCAGGCCCAGCGGCCCCACATCCAGCAGCCCCCAGCCCAAGGTGAGGCTCTGCTCGCCCCAGCCCATCGGCGTCGTGATGGCATCCAGCGGCACGTGCACTTGGCTGGTGAGGGCGATCCAGGCGGCGGCGCCGGAGAGAGCGTGGTGGGATCCCATCATGGTGCGGGACATCCTTTCGGGGAAATGCGTTAAACGCCCGAAGGCCGGTCCGGCTGGACGATCGATCCAGCGGGACCGGTCTTCGGGTGAAGAAGTCGGGCCAGGGAGCCGAGCGTCAGTCCAGCGGCACCGGGGTGACCCCCAGCGGAGCCAGCCGTGCCGCTCCCCCGTCTTCAGCCGTCAAGACCCAGATGCCGCCGTCGTGC
This sequence comes from Arthrobacter sp. B0316-1-20, assembly GCF_059091865.1. Lineage (NCBI taxonomy): Bacteria > Bacillati > Actinomycetota > Actinomycetes > Micrococcales > Micrococcaceae > Arthrobacter > Arthrobacter sp. B0316-1-20. Next base: position 2,816 of record NZ_JBNHHC010000090.1, read on the forward strand.
ACCGCCACGGTGTGCTCCCACTGGCAGGATCGGGAGCCGTCCGTGGTCACCACGGTCCAGTCGTCGTCCAACACTTTGGTCTCGATGTCCCCGCGCACCAGCATCGGTTCGATGGCCAGGCACAGCCCCGGGCGGATCTTCGCCCCGCGGTGGTTGGTCCGGTAGTTCAGCACATCCGGGGCCTGGTGCATGGCGGTGCCGATGCCGTGGCCCACGTAGTCCTCCAGGATGCCCAAGGGCTTGCCGGGCACGGAGGACACGTAGTCATCGATCGCGTTGCCGATGTCGCCCACGCGGTGGCCGTTGACCAGGGCGGCAATGCCCCGCCACATGGCTTCCTCGGTGACATCGGAGAGCCGCTGGTCTTCCGGATCGGCGGTGCCCACGATCACTCCTCGTGCGGAGTCGCCGTGCCAGCCATCCACGCTGCAGCCGCCGTCGACCGAGAGGATATCTCCGTCCTGGAGCACCTTGCCGCCGGGGATTCCGTGGACCACTTCCTCGTTGACGGAAACGCAGACCGTCGCCGGGAAGCCGTGGTAGCCCTTGAAGTTGCTCTTCGCGCCGGCTTCGTCCAGCACCGCTTCGAAGGCCGCGTCCACGTCCGCCGTGGTAGCACCGGGGACGGCAGCGGCCACCGCAGCGTCAAGGGCGCGGCTGACCACCAGACCGGCGGTGCGCATTTTGCGGATCTGGTCGTTGGTCTTGTATTCGATGCTGGGCTGGCGGAACGCCATGGGCTGTCTCTAACTCTCTCGGTGTCAGGCCGTGACGGCCTTGAGCGCCGTCATGATCCGCTCGGTGACCTCGTCGATGTCGCCGATGCCGTCGACGGTGGCCACAATGCCGCGCTCCTCGTAACGGTTCACGACGACGGCGGTTTCCTCGTGGTACAGGGCCAGCCGACGACGGATCACTGTCTCGTTGTCGTCGCTGCGGCCTTCCTGCGCGGCGCGGCCGAGCAGGCGCTTGACCAGTTCGTCGTCGTCCGCGGTCAGCAGCAGGACAATGTCCAGCTGCGAGCCGGCCTCGGCCAGGATGTTGTCCAGTTCGTCGACCTGGCCGCTGGTGCGGGGGTAGCCGTCCAGCAGGAAGCCGTCGGCGGCGTCCGGCTGCTTCAACCGATCGCGCACCATGTTGTTGGTGACGCTGTCCGGCACAAACTCGCCCTTGTCGATGTACTTCTTGGCTTCGACGCCGAGCGGCGTCTCTTCCTTGACGTTGGCGCGGAAGATGTCTCCGGTGGAGATCGCGACGACGCCCAGCCGGTCGGAAATGCGGGAGGCCTGGGTGCCCTTGCCGGATCCGGGCGGGCCGATAATGAGCATTTGTGTCATCGCAGAAGTCCTTCGTAGTGCCGTTGCTGTAGTTGTGCGTTGATTTGTTTGACGGTCTCCAGTCCCACACCAACCATGATGAGGATGGAAACGCCGCCGAACGGGAAGTTCTGGTTGGCGTTGATGAGCACCAGTGCGATCAGCGGGATCAGCGAGATGATGCCCAGGTAGAGCGCACCCGGCAGCGTGATCCGGGCCAGCACGTACTGCAGGTACTCCGCCGTCGGGCGGCCTGCCCGGATGCCGGGGATGAAGCCGCCGTACTTCTTCATGTTGTCCGCGACTTCCTCCGGGTTGAAGGTGATGGCCACGTAGAAGTAGGTGAAGAAGACGATCAGGGAGAAGTAGACCGCCATGTAGAACGGCGAGTCCCCGCTGACCAGGTACGTGTTGATCCAGTTGACCCACTCCGGCGGCGCGGTGGTGCCGTCGGTCGGCGTGTTGAACTGCGCGATCAGCGACGGCAGGTACAGCATCGACGACGCGAAGATCACCGGGATGACGCCGGCCATGTTGACCTTGATCGGAATGTAGGTGCTGGTGCCACCGACGGTGCGGCGCCCCACCATGCGCTTGGCATACTGCACCGGGATACGGCGCTGCGACTGTTCCACGAAGACCACCGCGGCCACAGTCAGCAGGCCGACCAGCAGCACGCCGAGGAAGACGTTCACGCCCTGGGTGTTCCAGATCTCGCCCAGCGAGCTCGGGAAACCGGCGGCGATCGAGATGAAGATCAGCAAGGACATGCCGTTGCCAACACCCTTTTCGGTGATCAGCTCGCCCATCCACATGATCAAGCCGGTGCCGGCGGTCAGCGTCAGGATGATCAGGCTGACCACAATCAGGTTGTCTTCGGGGATGATCGGAACCGGGCAGTTGCCCAGCAATGCACCGGACCGCGCCAGCGACACCAGCGTCGTGGCATTGAGCAGGCCCAGTGCGATGGTCAGGTAACGGGTGTACTGCGTCAGCTTGGACTGGCCCTGCGGGCCTTCCTGGTGCAGTTCCTGGAACCGCGGGATGACCACGCGAAGCAGCTGCACGATGATGCTGGCGGTGATGTACGGCATGATGCCGAGGGCGAAGATGGACACCTGCAGCAGCGCGCCGCCGCTGAACAGATTGACGAACTGATACAGCCCGCCGCTGGTGTTGCCCAGCGCCAGACACTGCTGCACGTTGCCATAGTCCACACCCGGTGCCGGGATGAATACGCCCACGCGGTAGACCGTCATGATCCCCAGCGTGAACAGCAACTTGCGCCGCAGGTCCGGCGTCCGGAATGCCCGGCCAATTGCGCTAAGCAAGCGTCCTCCCAAAAAGTTTCTGATGCCGCTGCGCGGCAAGTCACAAGATCCGAGTCTATCGGCTCGGCCCGTTCGCATTAAACGGATTAAAGAATACGTCGTGTGCCTTTAAAGCAGCTGAACTCGTGGCGACCGGCGAATGCCGGCCACCACGAGTTCAGTCAGGGGCTGCTAAAAGACTGCACCCGGTACGGGCTGCTAGAGCGCCGTCACGGTGCCGCCAGCGGCGGCAATCTTCTCAGCGGCACTGGCGGAGAAGGCGTCAACCTTCACATCGACCTTGACGGTGATGTCGCCGGTGCCCAGGACCTTCACAGGCTGGTTCTTGCGAACCGCACCCTTGGCCACCAGGGCCTCCACGGTCACGTCGCCGCCCTCGGGGAACAGCTCATTGAGCTTGTCCAGGTTCACAACCTGGAATTCCACCTTGAACGGGTTCTTGAAGCCGCGCAGCTTCGGCAGGCGCATGTGCAGCGGCAACTGGCCGCCGGCAAAGCCAGCCTTGACCTGGTAACGGGCCTTTGTACCCTTGGTACCGCGACCGGCGGTCTTGCCCTTGGAGCCTTCGCCACGACCAACGCGGGTCTTGGAGGTCTTGGCACCGGGGGCAGGACGCAGGTGGTGGACCTTGAGAGTCTTGTTCTCTTCTGCCATCTTTACTTCGCCTCCTCAACCTTCACGAGGTGAGAAACAGTGTTGACCATGCCGACGGTCACTGCATCGGCGCTGCGGACAACGGTGTGTCCGATGCGCTTCAGGCCCAGTGAACGCAGCGTGTCGCGCTGGTTCTGCTTGCCGCCAATGACGGACTTGATCTGCGTGATTTCCAACTGTGCATCCGACGGAGTCAGATTCTTGGGTGTGGTCATTACGCACCTGCCTTCTGCATGTTGCGCAGCAGGATCGCCGGAGCAACCTCATCCAGGGGCAGGCCACGGCGGGCTGCCACGGAGCGGGGCTCCTCCAGGCGACGCAGCGCGTCGACGGTAGCGTGCACGATGTTGATCGCGTTGGCCGAACCCAGCGACTTGGAGAGCACGTCGTGGATGCCGGCGCACTCGAGTACGGCGCGGACCGGGCCGCCGGCGATCACACCGGTACCGGCAGCAGCCGGACGCAGCATGACAACGCCTGCAGCGGCTTCGCCCTGCACCTGGTGCGGAACGGTTCCGGCGATGATCGGCACGCGGAAGAAGGACTTCTTGGCCTCTTCCACGCCCTTGGCAATCGCTGCCGGAACTTCCTTGGCCTTGCCGTAGCCCACGCCGACCATGCCGTTGCCGTCGCCGACAACTACCAGAGCCGTGAAGCTAAAGCGCCGGCCGCCCTTGACGACCTTGGACACGCGGTTGATCGTGACGACGCGCTCGAGGAACTTGTCCTTCTCGGCATCGCGTGCATTGTCGCGGCCACGTCCGCGGCCACCACGGTCGCCGCCGCCGCCACCGCTACGTTCGCCACGACGTCCGCCGCGGCGGTCATCCTGGCCGGAAGCAGCGGTGGTCTCAGCGGATCCCGCAGCAGCGGTCTCAGTTGCTTCAGTCACCTGAGTTTCCTTTTCGTTGTTCTCAGCGGTCACAGTGCCAGCCCACCTTCACGTGCGCCGTCGGCAACCGCTGCAATGCGGCCGTGGTACCGGTTGCCGCCGCGGTCGAAGACCACAGCCTCAACACCGGCAGCCTTGGCACGCTCGGCCACGAGCTCGCCGACGCGCTTTGCCTTAGCGGACTTGTCGCCCTCGAGGGCCCGCAGATCGGCTTCCATGGTGGAAGCGGAAGCCACGGTGATGCCCTTGCTGTCGTCGACAACCTGGACAAAGATGTGGCGTGCGGAACGGTTGACCACCAGGCGCGGGCGGACCGCGGTACCGGTGATGCGCTTGCGGACGCGCAGGTGGCGGCGGCCGCGTGCGGCGGACTTGGACTTCGAGGTCCGCTTCTTATTAATGCTGATCGCCATGGTCTACTTACCAGCCTTTCCGACCTTGCGGCGGATTTGTTCGCCGGCGTAGCGCACGCCCTTGCCCTTGTACGGGTCAGGCTTGCGCAGCTTGCGGATGTTGGCAGCAACTTCGCCGACCTGCTGCTTGTTGATACCCGAGACGGAGAGCTTGGTCGCGCCCTCCACGGCGAAGGTGATGCCTTCGGGGGCATTCACGATCACCGGGTGGCTGAAGCCCAGGGCGAACTCGAGGTCCGAACCCTTGGCCTGCACGCGGTAACCGGTGCCGACGATCTCGAGGTCCTTCTTGTAGCCTTCGGTCACGCCAACAATCATGTTGTTGATCAGCGTGCGGGTCAGGCCATGCAGGGACCGGGATTCGCGCTCGTCGTTCGGGCGGGCAACGGTGAGGGTGTTCTCTTCGAGGGACACCGTGATGGGCGAAGCCAGAGTGTGGCTCAGCTCGCCCTTGGTGCCCTTGACGGAGACGACGTTGCCGTCGACCTTGACCTCAACGCCGGCGGGAACGGTGATGGGGAGACGTCCAATACGTGACATTTAATCTCTTCCTTTCCGTTACCAGACGTAAGCGAGGACTTCGCCGCCCACGCCCTTCT
>NZ_JBNHHC010000091.1:0-7934 GCF_059091865.1 Arthrobacter sp. B0316-1-20
ACAGCAGTACGGCCCTCCCGCGTGGATCTTCGGCATTCATCAGTAGGCTCGGATAATAAGGCGAATGTGACACTTTCCGTCATGGGAGATGAGGGATGATGCTGACTGGCAAGGAGATCGCTCGGCTCGCCGGCGTATCGCAAGCCACCGTCTCACGTGTCGTGCAGGGCTCGCCTCGTGTCAGCGCCGAGAATCGCCGACGCGTCGAGAAGGTGATGGCGGAGGTCGACTACGTGCCGAACGCGCAGGCCCGCGCGATGCGGATGAAGCGATCTGGGGCCATCGGAGTAGTGGTCGGCGAAATCACCAACCCCTGGTACCCCGTGATGCTCTACGCACTGGCCCGCGAGATCGATGGCGCCGGCCTACGCATGAACGTGTGGGTCTCGGACGGCGAGAACAGCGAACAGGCAGCGATCGAGGCAATCCGCTCCAAGCTTGTCGACGGACTGATCTTCACAACCGCAACCCGCGATTCGAAAGCACTGCGCACCGCGCTCGAGATGGGCTTGCCCGTCGTGCTCGTCAACCGCAGCCTCGAGAACATCACCAGCGATCAAGTCACCGGCGATAACATTGGCGGCGGTGCGGCCGTCGCAACTTACTTTCTTGCGCACGCGCGCACCAGCGTCGCCCTCGTCGGCGGCGGTCCATGGGTCAGCACGGGACGGGAAAGGCGCAGGGGGTTCGTCGACGTCTTCGCCGATGCAGGAATTCGCATCCCTCACGCCCGCATGCCTGAAACTGATTTCACGCATCAGGCAGGCCTCGATGCCGGAAGGCTGTTGCTCGCAGATGACCCGCCGCAGGCAATCTTCTGCGCCACCGACGTCATCGCGTTCGGCGTCATCGACGCCGCGAAGGAGCGCGGACTACGAGTACCCGAGGATCTCTGGGTCGTGGGCTACGACGATATCCCGATGTCAGCGTGGAAAGTGCTCGACCTCACCACAATCCGTCAACCCATCGACGAGATGGCCACATTATCGCTCCAGATGCTCCTGGCGCGCATCAATAACACCGACGCGGACTTCGAACACAAACGCTTCGCGACCGAACTAGTCATACGCGGTTCGACGGGATACCTGCCCGCGTGAGCCCACCGCCTCGCCTCTAAGAACATAGGAGAACTCGTGGAACTTGTCCTACCCATGCAAGTGCGGTTTTCGGACGTCGACCGCTTCGGCCACATCAACAACGCGGTCTACTTGTCCTACCTTGAGCTCGCCCGTATCCGGATCTATCAGGACGAATCGCTCGGAGCTTCGGTGGAAAGCCTCGCGGGCGAAGGGGCCGGGATCGTCATTGGCTATCAGGAGATCGCCTATCGAGCTCCGATCGGGCCGAACGTTCCGACCGTCGATGTAGCCGCATGGGTGACACGGGTAGGGCGATCGAGCTTCGATATCGCCTACAGCGTTCGCAATGGAGAAGTTGAGTGCGCAATCGCTTCGACATCGACCGTGCTCGTCGACGTTTCGACCGGACGCCCCCGCGCACTCCCCGATCACGCGAAGGGGGTCCTGGAGCATTTCAGCGGGCCACCCGTCGACGTGCGGGCACGGTAAAGCTCGGCCCTCGACGCTATCCCACAGTGAGTCCACACTGCAATTCACGCACCAACCAGCACAGCAGAAGCGCTCCAGGAATTGCGCTGCCACAGGATTCAACGAATGATGTGGCAGCGAGGAGATCGAAGCCCTCCCAAGCCGGCCTTTCGAGAGTTTTCTCAGAACCGTTCATAGTGACGGGACGGATTTGCAGCTCGTATCGGTGGAGAATGTGCCCGGCGGTTTTAGCAAGCAGACCTATTTTGTAACGGTCCTTGAGTCGGGTGATAAGATGCGGGAGCTAGTCGTGAGAAAGAACGACAGTGTGCCGTTTATGTTCCATCCGGCGTATCGTATCGAGCGCGAGTTCTCACTACTACGCGAACTCTCGAATGGGTAACGCTGTTAACGGGATCGACGGAGATTTCTACGTAATGGAGCGGCTTCCAGGAAAGCCGCTGGGTGCGTTGTCTTCTGGAGCACAGAAGATTTCGGAAGCTGTCGCACTGGAAGTGGCTGAGCATCTCGCCAGACTGCATAAGGTAACGCCAGACACCCCGTCCGCCAACCCATGGGGCACACTGATAACCACGGCCACCGCCTCCGATCCGGGAGTTCTCGCATGAACCCTTCGATCATCAGGCGGTGGCCGCCAAGCGGGCAAACGGGGCACCCCGCTACAGGGAACCGGCCGGGACCACCCGCGCAGGTTAAATAACAAGCTTAGACCCCCGGCCCGCCACAACTCGGATACCGCGAGGACATGCGAGGAGTGGCGGATTACGGATTAGCGCGGACCGGCGCTCGCGCGATGTCCATTTCGGTGCCCTCGGCGCCGTCGAAAACATGCGCGCCGCGCAAGCTGACGTCGGCTCCGCCATCGACGAAAACGACCTGCCCGGTGACATGCGTGTTCTCTTCGCTCGCCAGCCATCCCAGCAGGCGAGCGACGACGACCGGTTCGGCCGGCCCGTTAAGCGGCATTGGGACGGCGGCGAGAAGTGCTGCACGCCCTTCTTCGGTTTGCATCATGGGCACCCTCATAGTCATAGGAGTAAGGATCACACCAGGGCCAACACCATTGAGCGGAATACCGGCACCGGCCCACTCCTCTGTGATCGACGCAGACCGCACCCACTCGGCAATCGCACGCTTGGTGGAGGCATAGATCAGGTGCCCACCATCACCCGCTGGCAGATCGTCAGCGATCGACACTGCCTGGGTCTCATCATCAGCTTCCATCGCGGCGACCAACGCGGCATTGTTCTGCTGGAGCGTCGAGAAGGACGCCACGACGACCGCGCGCGGCGCCGGCGAGTTGGCTAATAGCGGCCTCAACGCCTCAAGGCTGGCCTTCGCGCCGAAGTAATTCACCTTGACCATTAGCGACGATGACGTGACGACGCCGGCCACAGCGATCACTGCGTCGACTGAGCCGCCGCTGATCGCGGCGACTGCATCGGCAAGACCCGCTCGACCTTCAGTCGTCGATAGGTCAGCGTCAACGTCACTGCCGTGCAGGTCTACGCCGATCACCCGGTGCCCCTGCTCCTCCAATAGCACTTTCGTCGCGCGACCGATTCCTGAAGCGGCTCCCGTAACTACATATGTCCTCGCCATGAAAATCCTTTCCGACCGATGACACTATATGTTCGAATGGCACGATATTTCACTGATTGCAGTTTGGGTATGGCCGCCAGCAGAGGCACGACCCGCACCAGGTCGATGACGGTGGCGGTGCCGCGGACGGAGACCCGATCGAAGATCACCACCGGTACGGTCTGCTCGTCCAGGATCTCAACGGTGTCGTGGCGCAGCCCCACTGTCACCGTGCTGGAGCCGAACGACGGGCCGGCGGCATACGTGTTCTGCTTCACCAGCAGTTCCCGGTCTTTGTTGGTGCGGCGCTGCTCGTTGCGCACCGGGTCGAACCCGACCACCCCAACAAACTGTCACTAACCGTCTTGGACGGGCACGCCTAGACGCCCTCGAGGTTCTGACCGATCTGCTCGGTCGATGTGGGCGTCGTGACTGTCGATACACTCAAGATCCGTCTGCGTGAAGAGCTTGACGTTCGCCGAGGTTGCCCTGGAACGCGAGGCGCAACTGGTCGGTCCTTCGCACTCTGTGCGAGCATGACCCCCGCACCACTATTCGTCATGCCACGAACGACATCGTCGCCGTTAGATTGGGTCATGGCGTTAGCTTCGCGATTCGGCCAGAACTTGCTTTGCAGGAAACCGCTTACTGCCGTCAGCTCCTTCGAACTTCAGACCGGGGAAGCCCTTGGCGACGTTTTCCCTCATCCTGCGGCCGTACTCCGGAATACCCGAGGGGTACTGCGTATACACCAGCGGCTTGCCTGGAATGTTGCCACCGGTGTACCAGTTCTTTGAATAGCTGAAGAACTTTGACATATTCCCCACAGCTTCCTGCACATGATCCAGAAATTCGGATGCTGCTTCTTCGGTAACCTCGACCGATCGAGCACCCAGGGCCTCTGCATGAGCAATCTGAGCGACGATAAAGTCCACCTGGAATTCGGTAGCCCGCGGTACGTTTCCTGCTCCAACGTGCGGTCCGCCCGCGACGAACAGGTTGGGGAACCCAGGCACGTTTGAGCCGAATAGGGTGACCGGTCCTTCACTCCAGGCATCCCTGAGTTCCTCACCGTCTCGGCCTGTAATGTTCAGATCCAGAACCGCGCCGGTGACTGCATCAAATCCTGTGGCAAGCACGACTGCATCAAACTCGAACTCGCGTTCGCTCGTCTCGATTCCTGCCTCGGTGAAGCGCACAATCGGGGTGACCGGCAGCTCGACGAGTTCGACGTTCTCCTGATTGTAAACCTCGTAATAGTTCGTCTCCATCGGAGGCCGCTTGGCGCCGAACGCGTGATCCTTAGGGATGAGCTTCTCTGCGATCACCGGGTCTTTTACTCGTTGACGGATCTTACTCGCGAGGAAGTCTGACCACGCCTTGTTCGCCGCCTCGTCCAATGCCAGATCGGCGAATGATTCAGATACCTTTCGGAGGCCACCGCTGCGATATAGCTCCTCAAACTTCTGAAGACGCTCCTCTTCCGTCACATCGAAGGTCTTGCGGGGGTCGGGGTAATGTTCAAAAGCCATCCACGCAATATCCATTTGTGCACGCATCTCGTCATATCGGCCCTTAATTTCTGCCATTTCTTCAGCAGAATAGGGCCGATTATTGAGAGGGGAACACCAGTTTGGCGTGCGCTGGAATACCGTGAGAGAGCCGGCGACTTCTGCGATTGGCGGAATGACTTGTACGCCGGTCGCTCCGGTTCCAATCACGGCGACCCGCTTCCCCGCGAAATCGACTTCCTCCTTAGGCCAACGGGAGGTGATGTACACCTCGCCCTTGTACGAGTCGAACCCCGGCCAATTGGGCGTGTAAGTAGCAGAAAGCAGACCTGCCGCGGGCACGAAGTACTTGCACAGCAATACCTCCCCAGTTGACAGAGTGAGAGCCCATTCTGAGTTAGCTTCGTCGAGATCGGCCTTCTGAACAATCGTGTTGAACTGAATGTGATCCCGGATGCCCCAGCGGTCCACGACGTGGTTAAAATAGCGCTCGATTTCCGGTGCTGAAGCGTACTCCTCGGACCAGTCCCAGTCCTGCAGCAGCTTCTTATCGTGGAAATAGCCGTACGATGGGCTCTCTGAATCAAATCGGCACCTCGGGTAACGGTTCCAATACCACGTTCCGCCTACACCCGTACCAGCTTCCACAAGCTTAACGGTGAGGCCCAATTTGAGCAGTCGCTCGAGGGCGTAAAGGCCTGTGACACCAGCCCCAACGACCACAGCATCAAAGCGATTCGGCGACTGAGTATCTAGTGACTGAGACATTTAAACTCCCCTAAATATGAAGCAAGAACGCTCTTCTTTGCGCGTTCCCACTGTTGGCCTGCTCGCTCAACAGTGGTTAGGCTATTACTTATCGATCGCTAGATCAACACTTTTGAGGGACGGAAATACGGGCGTGCGGCAGTTGGCGCCTAGCAGTATCAGAGAGCGGTGATCCACGTTCCCATAGCCGGGCTCTGGGTATCGGATCGCGCAGCCGGCCTGTGATCTGATCTCTGAACATTGGCGTGCTCGCGCCGGCACCTGACCCGGCGCCGGGCTCGGAGCCGGCACCGGAACCGGTGCAGGTCGAACCGGCGCCCGGCGATGAGATCCCGACCACCACCGCCGACGGCTTCATTCAGTACCGAATGGGGTCAATATTTAATCGGCGCTACGGGGTCAGTTTTCCACTGGCACTGACACCCGGTGCGGCTCAGCAGGATGCGATTGGATTCGGTGTTACCAGCTGCGCATTCCGTAGACCTGGGTTACCTGCTTCATGACCGGATCGCTGGTGAATCCATATTTGTCTCCGCATTACATCGGAGGTCTCTGAATAGTATGGGGAGTACCGCTTCCTGTATTTTGATTTCACGCCCGGCTGCAGGGCCGGTATGTGTATCGGTAAGTCTGGCAGGCCGTGGCTGAAAGGATTCCTGTGTCACACAAACTCACTTCCGGCCAGCAGGCCCAGGCAGATCGCCCCGGTCGGCGCCCCGGGCTGTTGCCGCGTGATCTTGGGCTTATTGCCCTCTTTGCTGCGCTCATAGCCGCCCTGGGATTTGTTGCGGTTCCGGTTGCAGGCATCGCGGTGCCGATCGTCCTGCAGAACCTGGGCGTGTTCCTGGCCGGCGCCGTTCTTGGCGCACGGCGGGGCACGCTGGCGGTCGTTACCTTCCTGGTCCTGGCTGCCGCAGGTCTGCCGCTGCTCTCGGGCGGCCGTGGAGGTATCGGGGCGTTCATGACGCCATCGCTGGGCTACCTGCTGGGCTGGATCGCCGGAGCTTTCGTCATCGGCTTCATCGCGGACAGGATCCGCTCCGGGAAGCGATACTTTCCAAAGATTTTGACCGCCGTCCTGCTCGGCGGAGTGCTGCTCATTGATCTGCTGGGGGCGCTGGTTTCTCCCCTCTTTACCGGCCTGGATCTGGGGATCACCTTGATCGGTTCGGCGGTGTTCCTCCCCGGTGACATCCTCAAGGCGGTGCTGGCCGCACTGGTGGCCGCCGCAGTCCACCGCGCCTATCCGGTTCCGCCCGCAGGTATCCGGCGAGGCGAGAGCGGGGCGTAGGGTCCCCGTGGGCCTCCCTGGCCGGAAAGATCTGCAAGCATGATTTCACTGCAAGACGTCAGCCATGACTTCAACGGGTTCGAGGTGCTCCACCAGGTCAGCCTGAACCTTCGGGAACATCGGATCGCTTTCATTGGCGCCAACGGCAGCGGCAAATCAACCCTGGCCCGTACCCTCAATGGATTGCTGGTCCCGCGGGCCGGATCCGTTGTGGTGGATGGTGTGGACACCCGCAAGGACGCTGTCCGGGTGCGCCGCAGAGTCGGGTTCATTTTTTCGGATGCGGATCACCAGATCATCATGCCCACCGTCGCCGAGGACGTCGCGCTGGGGCTGCGGGGACAAAAGCTGTCCAAGCCGGAGAAGGCGGATATTGTCGCCGAGGTCCTGGACCGTTACGGGCTGTCCGGGCTTTCCGGCCACCCGGCGCACCTCCTGTCCGGCGGGCAGAAGCAAATGCTTGCCCTGGCCTCCGTCCTGGTCACCGGACCGGACATTCTGATTTGTGATGAGCCGACCACCCTCCTGGATCTGCACAATGTCCAGATTTTCCTCGATACCATCGGAAATCTGCGTCAGCAGGTCATCCTGATGACGCACCATTTGGACATCATTGAGGATTTCGACCGGGTCATCGTCATGGACCAGGGGCAGGTTCGCTTCGACGGATCCCCCGGGGAGGCCGTGGCCGCTTACCGGCACCTGATCAGCTCCCGGAACAAGGAGCGCACCTGCCGATGATCGGCCTCTACGTCGACGGTGCTTCAGTGCTGCACCGGGCCCCGGCGGGGGTGAAATTCCTGCTGCTGTTCCTGGTTCTTGCAGGCGTTTTCCTCGTGGAGGACCTGTATGTGCTGGGCGGGTTCCTGCTGTTCAGCCTGCTGCTCTACCCGGTTGTCGGCATCCGGGCCCCGTTCGCCTGGTCGGCGGTGCGCCCTGTGGTCCCGTTCATGGTCCTGACGGTCGCAGCCCAGATGCTTTTCAACAGCCTGGAGCGGGCAGCGGTGTTCGGAATCCGCATGTTCGTCGCCGTTCTGCTGGCGAGCCTGCTGACCTACACCACCCGCAGCAGCGACATGCTGGACTTTTTCGGCAGAATGCTCGCCCCGCTGCGTCATATCGGGATCAGCCCTTGGCGGGCCAGCCTGGTGCTGTCGCTGACGGTGCGTGCTGTTCCGCTTCTGTCAGCGTCGATCACCACGGCGCGGGAGGCAT
>NZ_JBNHHC010000092.1:0-7918 GCF_059091865.1 Arthrobacter sp. B0316-1-20
AATCCGGGCAACTTCTACGGCTGGGCCCACAAGCGAAACCCGCGCACGATCGCCGGCATCGATGCCGCCGGGCGGCTGCTGCTGGTGACCGCGGACGGCCGGCAGACCTCCGCGCTGGGGCTCAGTCTGCAGGAAGCGGCGCAGGTGGCCGAATCGCTGGGTATGGTGGAGGCCATCAACCTCGACGGCGGCGGATCCACCACCATGGTGGTGGACGGCTCGGTGGTCAATGTTCCGTCGAACGCCGGCGGAACCGAGCGGGCCGTGGGGGATGCACTGGTGGTGCTGCCGGGGCGGAAGTAAGTTCCGTAGTCGTGCAGCCTGGCGCCTTATATCCCGGACAGGGCTGCGGGTAACTTGCGGCCCTGTCCGGTGCGCTTGTCGCCGGTGGCCATGTCCATCACATAGGTTTTCCAGAATCCGGACGCGGGGCACTGCGGCGAGGGTACAGTCCTCGACGTTGATGACTTCGTCAGGCCGGCGCCTTGGGGATCATGATCCACAGCGCGATGTAGACCAGTTCTCCGATACCGACCAATCCGAAAATGATGAATGCGAGGCGAACGAGTAGCTTCGGAATGCCGAAACGGGTCGCAAGGGCGGCACAGACCCCGGCGATCAGCTTGCCTTTCCGAGGGCGAACCAATGCAGCAGCCATGCCGACAGTCTACTGACTGACGGACGTTCCCGACCAGCACTTCGGGCAGCACCCGAGGACCAGGTTATTGTCCAAACCGCCATCTCCAAGGTAACGTCCAAATGTCCTACATTTGCCGCTTACCCTTGGAAGACTCAGATGCAGCTCACCCGACCCGCGCGGAACGTTCCGCTGGCCCAGCAGGTAGCCGACCAGCTGAAGGACCTGATCGCCTCCGGCACCTGGCCGGTCGGTGAAAAGATTCCGGCCGAGAACCAGCTCAGCGCGGACCTGGGCATCAGCCGCAACAGCGTCCGGGAGGCACTGCGGTCGCTGGTGCATGCCGGCCTGCTGGAAGCCCGTGCGGGGGACGGCACCTATGTGCGGGCCAGCTGCGAACTGGGCGTGAGCCTGCACCGCCGCGTCGGCGCCGGGAATCCGCGGGACGCCTACGAGGTGCGCTCGCTGCTGGAGCAGCGGGGCGCCGGCCTGGCCGCCGAGCGGGCCACCGCAGAACAGATCGCGGACATGCAGGAGATCCTGCGCCGGCGCGACGCGGCCCGGGACCGCCGGGACGACGCGGGCTACGTCGCCGAAGATTTCGCGTTCCATGCCGCCGTGGTCGCCGCCAGCGGCAATGCGCTGTTGACCGAACTGTACGCGCATCTGCACGAAGCGGTGATGGCCGGCATCTCCCGTACCCTCGTCTCCAATCCCGATGCTCCGCTGGAAACCAGGCACCACGAGTTGCTGGCTGCAATTGGGCAGCGCCGGTCCAGGGAGGCGGAGGAGATTGCCGCAGCCCTGGTGGAAGAGGCGCGGGTGCTGGATCTGCGGACCGGACAGGAGCAGGCATGACCACCACAACAAACCAGCAGGCAGTTTCGCAGCGGAGCGCCCGCCTGGGCCTGGCCTTCATCGGCGTGCTGCTCATTGCCGTCAACCTGCGCGTCTCCTTTGTCAGCGTCGGACCGCTGCTCGGCGGGATCCGGCAGGATCTGGGCCTCAGCGGAGCCGCGGCCGGGCTGCTGACCAGCCTGCCGCTGATGAGCTTTGCGCTGTTCTCGCCGCTGGCGCCCGCTGCGGCACGGTGGCTCGGCCTGGAGCGCACCCTCTGGGCTGCGCTCGCAGTACTTGCCGGCGGCATCGGGCTGCGCTCCGCCGAGGTCCCGGGCGGACTGTGGACCGGCACCGCGCTGCTGGGTGTGGCCATCGCGTTCCTGAACGTCCTGCTGCCATCGCTGGTCAAGCGGGACTTTCCGCAGCGGGCCGGCTCGATCACCGGCCTCTACTTTTCCGTCACCAGCGTCGTGGCGGCGTTCGGCGCGGGCTTCGTGGTGCCGATCGCCGGCGCCGAGCCGGCCGGCTGGCGGCTGGCGCTGGGCATCTGGGCCGGGCTGGCGGTGCTTGCACTCGCCTGGTTCCTGCCGAAACTGAGGTGGCGGACGACGTCGGAAGCCTCCCCGGCTGCGGAAGCACCGGCGTCGTTCCGGTCGCCGTGGACCTCCGCCTTGGGCTGGCAGGTGACTATCTTCATGGGGCTTCAGTCTGTGGCTTTCTTTGTCATCGGCACCTGGCTGCCCAGCATCGAGGCCAGCCACGGCGTCGATGCGGTGACCAGCGGCTGGAACATGTTCTGGTTCCAGATCTGCGGCGTGGCCGGGAACCTGGGCGCCACCGCGCTGCTGCACCGACTGCCGGACCAGCGGCCGGTGGCAGTGATCGGAGGCCTGTTCGCCGCCACAGCCTACCTGGGCCTGGTGCTGGCCCCGCAGCTGTCCCTGGTCTGGACGGTGCTGCTGGCACTGGCCTGCGGCTCCATGATCGTGCTGGCCCTGACGCTGTTCAGCCTGCGCACCCGGCACCATCAGCAGGCCGCGGCACTGTCCGGCATGGCCCAGTCCGTCGGCTATGCGATGGCGGCGGCCGGCCCGATCGCCTTCGGTGCGCTGTACGACCTCACCGGGGACTGGGCACTGCCGCTGAGCCTCACCGCGGTCCTCATGGTGGCGATGGGCTTCTTCGGCGTCCTGGCCGGCCGGCACAAGTACATCGACTGACCCCGGCTCAGGTGCTCCGCCACGTCGGGCCATAGCTGCCGCGGCGTCCCAGCCGCACCGCCATATGCAGCCCCGCCAGCCTTTCCGTGCCCCTCGGATCTCCGCCCACCAGCTCGAAGATCCGCTGCAGCCGGTTGTGCATGGACTGCCGTTCCAGATGGAGCGTCCGCGCGCTTTCTGCCGTATTGCAGCCTGAGGCCAACCACACGTCCAGCGTCTCCGCCAGCCGCGACCCCTTCGTGGCGTCATGCTCCAGCAATTCGCTGACCTGTTCCTGGACGAAGTTGCGCACCGCCGTCTCGCTCAGCTGCCGGGCCGCCAGTCGTTCCAGTGCCAGCGCTTCCGCGTCCAGCACCGCTCCGGGCTTCAGCTCCCCGCGGGCCAAATCGAAGGTCAGCTGCGCCTCGGAAAGGGACTGGGCAGCAAGCCCAATACCCGGCGCCACCGGGCCGACAGCACAGGCGAGGGCGGAACCCGCGGGCGCCTCGGACAGTTCGGCCAGCAGCTCCGCCCTCGAGGTGCTGGTCCCGGATTCCGGGAGGCTGACCAGGGCCACCAGCTCGTGGTGGCTGACATAGGTCACGACGTGCCGGGCCCGCCTGCGAAGGAGCTGCTCCACCGCGCCGGCCCGCAGCGAGGCATCGAGCATCCGGCCGGCCACCACCACCACCGGGCGCTTGGGATCGATCCCGGCGGCCCCGCACAGCTGCAGGAGCCGCTCTCCATGGGCTCCGCCGATCACCGCGCGCAGCAGCTCGGCGCCTGCCACCTCCCTGAGGCTGGGCTGCTGGCGCTTGAGCAGGGCCAAGGAGAGGATGTCCACCGCGCGCTCGGCCACCACCCGGGCCAGCGTCGCGTCGCCGTCGGGTCCCAGCTCCAGCCGGAGGGTCGCTGTGACGATGCCGCGTACGCTGACGTCGAAATCCAAGGTGCGTGCCGGCGTCGTGCCTTCATCGCCGTCTCCTTCGCGGCCGTCCCCTTCCGCGGCCGGCGCCGGCGGCGCACTGGAGGCGAAGATTTCGCCGGAGGGGTCGATCAGCGACGCCGCCGCAGGCACATCGGCCGCCAGGAGCCCCAGCAGCTCGTCGAGCCCGCCGCCGTGGGCCAGCTCCGCGGCCATCGTGTGGGAAAGGGTATCCGCGCGCTGGAGCACTGCCACGGATTCGTTGACCAGCAGGCTGTTGATCGCCTCCGCCACTCCGACGAAAGGGACGACGGCGCGCAGTTCGATCAGCGGAAGGCCCGCCTCATCCGCGGCGCGCACGACGTCGGCGGGCAACGCGGGCAGCGGTCCGCCGGTTTCGATGGCCAGGGCCGCGACGCCGCGTTCGGCCAGTTCGGTCACGTAGTGTCGGCGCTGCTGCGGCTCCGTGTGGGCCAGCGCTGTGCCTCCGGTGAGCAGCAGCTCGCCTCCGCGGAGCAGTGGAGCGATGTCCAGCACCTCGCTCGAATGGACCCACCGGACCTGCGCCGACCCGGCGGCCGATGACCCTGCCCGCAGTACCGGGGCTGCAGCTTGCAAAGCCGGGTGATCGAAGATGCGGGTCAAGGGCAGGGGCATGACGATCCGTCCAATCAGCGGGGAAATAACTCGACACAGCGTCTATTGTTGGCGGTGACGCAGACCACATAGCCTATCAGTATCGCTAAACCACTGGAGGTTTTCCCATGAACGCAGAAGTTCCTGCGGCATCCGGACATACGGCAACGACGCCGTCCACGGATGATTATGAACAGCAACTCCAGCCCATCCCCGAGTCAGGGCGCACGCGTAGTGTTGCCGGTCAGTTCTGGATCTGGGCCGGCGCCAATCTGGCCCCGATTAACTGGGTGCTGGGCGCCCTGGGCATCCACCTGGGCCTCGGTTTCGCCGATACGGTGACCGTCCTGGTTGCAGGCAACCTGATCGGCATGATCCTCTTCGGTTTCTTCGTCCTGATCGGCCAGCGCACCGGTGCCACCGGCATGGTGCTGGCGCGCGCGGCGTTCGGGCGGCGCGGCAATTACCTTCCAGCCGCCATCCAGGCCACCCTGGGCATCGGCTGGTGCGCCGTCAACACCTGGATCATCCTGGACCTGGTCATGGCACTGCTGGGCAGCATCGGCTGGGTCGATCCCGCGCAGCCGAACTACGTGGCGAAGATCGCCGTGGCCGCCATCATTATGGTCGCGCAGGTCATCATTGCCTTCTTCGGATACAAGGCCATCGCCGCCTTCGAGAAGTGGACCGTCCCGCCGACCATCGCCGTTCTGGTGGCCATGTCCGCCGTCGCCTGGTTCGGGATGGACATCGACTGGGGCTACGCCGGACCTGTCGGCGAAATCCTCACCGGCGGCGAACGGATCGCGGCCATGAGTGCCGTGATGACCGCCATTGGAATCGGCTGGGGCATCACCTGGTTCACCTACGCCGCAGACTACTCCCGCTTCGTGAGTGTCCAGGTGCCGCGCCGCAAGGTGTATCTGGCGTCCGTGCTGGGCCAGTTCATCCCGGTAATCTGGCTGGGCATCCTCGGTGCCAGCCTCGCCACCAAGAGCGGGTCGATCGACCCTGGCCAGCTGATCGTGGAGAACTACGGTGTCCTGGCGATCCCGGTCCTGCTGATGGTGCTGCACGGTCCCATCGCCACCAACATCCTGAACATCTACACCTTCTCCGTCGCCGCCCAGGCGCTGGATGTCAAGCTCAACCGCCGCGCCCTGAACCTGATCGTGGGTGTCTTCGCACTCGCCGCAGTGGTCTTCTTCATCTACCAGGAGGACTTCGCCTCCGTGCTGGATGCCTGGCTGATCGGCCTGGTGGCCTGGGTCGCCTCCTGGGGCGGCATCATGCTGGTGCACTACTACTGGCTGGAGCGGCGCAACCCGCTGCCGGTCAACCGCCTGTTCGATCCGGTCGGCACCACCCGGCTGCCCGGCGTGAACTGGGCCGGCGTGACCGCTCTGCTGGGCGGCATCTTCACCACTTGGCTGTTCATGTACGGCCTGCTGCCGGTGATGCAGGGACCGTTCGCGGTGGCCATGGGCGGCCTGGACCTGTCCTGGCTGGCCGGCGGCCTGACCAGCGCCTCGCTCTACGCCGTGCTCGGCCCCAGAGTGCACCGGCGGTTCACGCCGAACCTGGAGCCGGCGCCGCACGCCGAAACCTCCGATCCTTCAACCACCCTTCTGACTACATCCGAACCCGCTTCGTCCTGAAGCAACCCACCTCATTCAAAGGAGAATCATGTCCCTGACCACTGACGCCCGCAATGCCACGAATGTTTCGGAGCTGGAGCGCCTCAAGGTCCTGCACAACGGCCAGAAGCAGCAGCTGACCTTCTCCGACGCCGAGTTCGAACGCCGCCTGGCCGGCCTGCGCCAGATCATGGCCGCCAAGGAACTCGACGCGGTCATCCTGACCAGCTACCACGGCATCAAGTACTACTCCGACTTCCTGTACACCACGTTCGGCCGCAACTACGCCCTGGTCGTCACCGCCGAGGACTCGGTCACGGTCACCGCGAACATCGACGCCGGCATGCCGTGGCGCACCAGCTACGGCGAGAACATCGTCTACACCGACTGGAAGCGCGACAACTTCTACTTCGGCCTGCAGGAGGCCCTGCGCCAGCGCGGCATCAAGGCCCGCCGCCTCGGCGTCGAGGACGACGCCCTGCCGGTGCTGACCCGCCAGCGCATCCAGGCCGCGTTCGAGACCGCCGAACTCCTCGACGTCTCCCAGGACGCCATGCGCCAGCGCATGATCAAGTCCGCCGAGGAGATCGAGGTCATCAAGCACGGCGCCCGGATCGGGGACCTGGGCGGGGAGGCCATCAAGGCCGCCATCCGCGAGGGCATCACCGAATACGAGGTCGCCCTGATCGGCACCGAGGCCATGGTCCACGAAATCGCCCGCACCTTCCCGCACCGCGAAGTCCGCGACACCTGGGTCTGGTTCCAGTCCGGCATCAACACCGACGGCGCGCACAACTGGGCCACCACCCGCAGGCTGCAGCGCGGGGACATCCTGTCGCTGAACTGCTTCCCGATGACCTCCGGCTACTACACCGCCCTGGAGCGCACCATGTTCCTGGGCCAGCCGGACGAGGAGAGCCTGCGCCTGTGGAACATCAACGTCGAGGTCCACCGCCGCGGCCTGGAACTGATCAAGCCCGGCGCCGTGTGCAAGGACATCGCCGCGGAACTGAACGAGATCTACATCTCCCACGGCCTGCTCCCGAACCGCACGTTCGGCTACGGCCACTCCTTCGGCGTGCTTTCCCACTACTACGGCCGCGAAGCCGGCCTGGAACTGCGCGAGGACATCGACACCGTGCTCGAGCCGGGCATGGTCGTCTCGATGGAACCGATGATCACCGTCCTGGACGGTGCGCCCGGCGCCGGCGGCTACCGCGAGCACGACATCCTGGTGGTCGGCGAAACCGGCGCCGAAAACATCACCAAGTTCGGCTTCGGCCCCGAACACAACATCATCGACGCCTAAAGAGTCGGGCACCACGCCCAGACTGACGGATGCAGAATGCGGCGCCACTTCCAGTGGCGCCGCATTCTGCATCCAGATAGGCAACAATAGGAACGCTATGACACCCACAGCGAGCAACAAAGATTCCGATTCCAGCACCCAGCCGGAGGCCAAAGGCGCCTCCGTAATCTCCAACGTCTTTGCCGTGCTTCGCTGCTTTAGCGTGGAGGAGCCCCTGCTGGGCGTTACCGAGATCGCCTCGCGGGTCGGCCTGCACAAGAGCACCGTTTCCAGGATCCTGGCAACGTTGGAGCAGGAAGATGTGGTGGAGCGCGACGAGGTTTCCCGGCGCTTCCGGCTTGGCATGGGCATCATCGCTGTGGCGGGCCCGCTGCTTGCCGACCTGGATGTCCGCCGGATCGCCTACCCCGTCCTGCGCGAGCTCGCCGAGCGCACGCGTGAAACTGCTTCCCTGCTGGTATGGACGGGGTCCGAGGCCGTATCCGTGGAACAGATTCCCAGCAAGCACCAGATCAAGCACACTTCGGATTTGGGCACCCGCTATCCGCAGGCCCTCAGCGCTTCGGTGCAGGTGTTCCTCGCTTCGGAGGGAGCTGAGCGTGCCAAGGCACTGCTGCAAAGCAGTGTGATCACTTATCCGGCGTGGAGACCACGTTCGTCGACTCCAACGACCCGGCCGACTTCGCCGCGGCCATCGGGGAGAACACCAAGGCCGTCTACACCGAGATCGTGGCC
>NZ_JBNHHC010000093.1:0-7916 GCF_059091865.1 Arthrobacter sp. B0316-1-20
CGATGCAGCGGCCCTGCTCGGCGATCTGCGGCAGGTTCAGCCACCAGTTCGCCGCGGCGGTCACACCCGTGCCGGAGCCGTGCAGGAACAGGATCGGGGTGCCCTCGCCCAGCTCGTGGTAGTGGGTCAGTTCGCCCTCGGCGGTCTCGAGCCACTTGTCCTCGAGGCCGAAGAAGGCATCGGTCGTGTAATCGGGGATTGCAACTGTCTTCATGATTCTCCTTGGGAAGGCCGTGATATTACGCGTAAATGGGTTCTGGATCCCGGCTGGGAGCGGGCTCTGTTGCCAGGATGGTGTGCAGGGCGGTGCGGATCTGGTTCTCGGCTTGGGCGACCTCCCACACCGGGGAGCTGTGGCGCCAGGCGATATAGCCGTCGGGGCGGACCAGCAGGGCGCCGGCCTCATGGATCTCGCGGACCTTGGCCCATGCGGCGTAGGGGTCCTCATGGCCGGTCTCGCCGACCACGATGGTGTCGAGGAAGCCGAGTCCGAGCCGTTCGGCGGCTTCCTTCCACGCCTGCCCCGCGAGTCCGGTGACCAGCGTGAACCTGCCCTGGCCGGTGACATCCAGGGTGGACACACGGTGCCCGTCTGCCCCGACGAGCCAGGCATGCGGAATCTTTGCACCGGGGCGTGTGGTGGGTTGTACGTACAGTTCGATGTCGCGGGCGAACGTTTCGGGTCCGGCCTCAGGGTCAGGTACGACGGCGGTGCTGGCGTACCGCTGGTTCAGCTCCACGCCTTGGGCGTTGAACTCGTGGTTTTTAAGTTCCAGTGCCTCAGCTACCCGGGCGCGCAGCTCCACGCCCTCCGGTGTGGCGGCCCGCAGCCGGGCGAGGCCGTGCTCAACGGACGGTTCGCCGCCGTCGGGGTCGGTCGTGTCGAAGCATTCCCGCAGGGGTGCGTAGTCGAGACGGGACTGGTTGGCCCGGGCCACGATCTGTTGTCCTACCGGTGCCCGTTCGGGCGAGTAGGACTCCAGGAGCCCGGAACCGGCATGGCCTTGGATGACGTATGCCAGTTTCCACGCGAGGTTGAACGCATCCTGAATGCAGGTATTGGAGCCCAGCCCGCTGCTCGGCGGGTGCCGGTGTGTTGCGTCTCCGCCGCAGAACACCCGGCCCTGAGACATGGTCAGTGCGTGCTGCTGGTTGACGTACCAGGTGGAGACGCCTTCAATCTCCGGTTCCAGGTCCGGGTCGCCCACGAGCGTGCGGATCTGCTCGACCACCCGGGCGTGGGAAAGGTCGGGTTCTCCGGCGGAAATATCGAAGCCCCACCCGGCGATCCACTCGTCCCAGGGCCGTACCGCGCGCAGCAGGCCCATGCCGATCTCGCCGAAGTTCGCGGCGGGGTTCATGATCCAGTGCAGAATGCTCGGGCGGTGGGCGACGTAGCGGGAAAGGTCAGCGCGGAAGCGGACGTAGGCGGTGCCGGCACGGGCAGTGTGCCCGACGAACTCCAGACCGATCTCCTCGGCGATCTGGCTCTTCGCCCCGTCGGCGCCCACGAGGTAGCGCGCCCGAATGGAGTACTCCTGATCGGAGGTGCGGTTCAGCAGGCGGACCGTCACGCCCTCGCTGTCCTGGGAATGGCCCAGATATTTCGTGGAGAAAGCGACCTTCGCGCCGCGCTCTGCGGCGTTCTTTACCAGCAACGGCTCCATGTAGGTCTGGGGGACATCGAGCATCGTGCACGGGCTGGCCTGGATGTAGTCTCCCAGCCGGTCGTCCCCTGTGCCCCACGCGCGCATCCGGGCGATTTCCGGGCCGGTCAGCGAGGTGGTGAAGAGCGTGTCGCCCATTTGATCCCAGGGCACGGCGTACTTCTTCACTTCCTCTTCGATGCCGAGGTCGCGCAGGACCTCCACCGCGCGCTGGTTCGTGATGTGTGCGCGGGGAGTGTTCGCCAGCCAGGACCATTGGGAGATCATTGTGGTACGGACGCCATAGGTTGCGAGGGCCAGTGCCGTGGTCGCCCCCATGGGGCCGGTACCGACGACGAGGACATCGGTGTCGAAGGCGCCGGGCCCGGTCGCCTCGTCCAAGCGGTCGGCCGCGCCGTTGATGGCCGTGAAGTTCTCTGTCATTTGTTTTTCCTTCTCCTGAGAAGACGCCCCCGCCTGACGCGGCGATTGTCACCGGGGGCTTCGGAACCCATAACTTGATACGTGGCGCAGCACGCGCAGTAACGTGAGGCTCGACACATAACAGCATAGACTTAGTTAGCCGGTGAACAAAATTGCATCCCAAAGACGACTCAATTGACGTGGTCCAGAACCAGTGGCGCGGCATTCTTCCTGACTTGGATACCTCTCCCATGTCGATCACGGGTCGGATCCGCGTCCTCGCGCACGCGATCCAGTCCGGCAGTGATGAGGTTTTGGCGCGGCACGGTCTGACCCGGGCGGACTTCGACATCCTCTCCGTGCTGGTCCGCAGCGGCAAGCCGCTCACCCCCACCGAGATCACCTCCCAGTCCCTGGTTTCCGCCCCCGGGACCACAAAGCGCCTGAAAAAGATGACAGCAGAAGGCCTAATCGAACGGGCCGAGAATCCCCGGGACCGCAGGGGATCGCTTATCACCCCGACCGAGAAGGCCCTTGCCATATTCGAGCCCATCCTGGAATCCATCTCCCGCTACGAGCAGGACCTGCTGGGACAGCTCGGGCCCCGGCACATCATCCAGCTGACAGAAAGCCTGCGGGAATTCATCTCCGTCGTGGAGAAGGAGGTTCCGCAGCCGCCGGCAACCTAGCGATCCCACCGCGGGGAAGAAACATTGTTCGCCGGCTAATTTGCCAGTTAACAAAAACTGTGTGAGACTCATCACGCGCCATAGCGCTCCAGCTCACGGGAGAGCCTTCGATCCCGACGGCTGATGCCTTCGGTGCCTATTGCCCGCCCTCACACTGGAGTACGCCCCGTGTCCACCACCACGCTTTCCGCAAAGAAGGCCGGCCCCTTCAAGGTCGCCATGGCCAGCTTCATCGGCACGACCATCGAGTACTACGACTTCTTCATCTACGGCACCGCTGCCGCGCTGGTCTTTCCCCGACTGTTCTTCCCCGAGGCCACCCCCCTGATGGGAACGCTGCTCTCCTTTGCCACCTTCGGTGTCGGTTTCCTGGCCCGCCCCTTGGGCGGCATCGTCTTTGGCCACTTTGGTGACCGAGTAGGACGAAAGAAGATGCTCATCATCTCCCTCGTCGGGATGGGCCTGGCAACGATGCTCATGGGCATGTTGCCCGGCTACGCGCAAATCGGTTTGGCAGCGCCGATTCTGCTGACCGTACTGAGGATGTTCCAAGGCTTCATGGTCGGCGGTGAATGGGGCGGCGCCACGCTGATGGCCGTCGAACATGCCCCCAAGGGAAAGCGTGGTTTCTACGGCGCCTTCCCGCAGACCGGGGCTCCCGCCGGCACCGCTCTGGCAACGGTCGCGTTCCTGGCCGTAGCGCAGCTGCCCGAAGAAGCCTTCCTCTCCTGGGGCTGGCGGCTTCCGTTCCTGGTCAGCGCCGTTCTGGTGGCAGTCGGCCTGATCATCCGTCTCTCCGTGTCCGAATCCCCGGCGTTCGCCGCCGCCCGTTCCCAGGACGAACTCGTCAAGCTGCCGATTAAGGAGGCGTTCAAGCGCCACCCCAAGGAGATCTTCCTGATCGCCGGTACCTACCTCTCCCAAGGCGTCTACGCGTACATCACCATGAGTTACCTGGTGAACTACGCTTCCAATGTCGTCGACCTGGACAAGAGCACAGCCCTGATGGGCGTTTTCGTCGCGGCCATCATCGCCACAGTGCTGTATCCGGTCTTCGGAGCCTTGTCGGACACCTACGGCCGCAAGACCATGTACCTCATCGGTGCCCTCGCCATGGGCGTGGCAACCTGGCCTGCCTTCATGCTGATCAACACCGGGACCGCATGGGGTTTCACCACGGCGGTCATCCTCCTCTTCGGCATTGCCATGCCCCCCGCCGCCGGTGTCACCGGTTCCCTGTTGTCCATGGTCTTCTCCCGGGAAGTGCGATACACGGGAGCATCGGTGGGCTACACGCTTGGCACCCTCGCCGGGCCCGCGTTCGCGCCGACCATCGCGACCGCCCTGTTCGCAACCTACGGTTCCTCCGACGCCGTGGCGGTGTACATGATTGTGGTTTCGGCGATTTCAGTCATCTCCGTGTCCCTCCTCCCCGGCGGATGGGGGCGCAAGGAAGCACGCTACAACGCCGAGACCCAGGACAAAGTGACAGCTTCATAGCGGCGCACACTGAGCGCCGCACAGGGGATTCCCCCGGTGCGGCGCTCATGGACACCAGAACAAATGCAGATACCCCCCGGGCCGGGCTGTCTACGACTCCTGACCCTGAACCAAGGAAGAATGCCGTGCCAGAACCCACCCTCGAACAGAAGATCCGGACCGCGCTTGCCCATCCGATCACTTCCGATGATGTGCTGGACCCGGAACGTGAACTGGCCGACGTTCTGTCCGCGGTGGGTCTGGATGTCCAGGCCTGTGGCGGAACGGTCTCTTTTTCCGGCAAGGACCCCATCCTGAAAAGCCCTTGGCCCCTGGCCACCATGGGCGGGGTGGCCCTCATGGCCAAGTCCGTTGCCGCCTCCGACCTGTGGTGCCACCGCACCGGCATCGGCCAGGACCTGTCCCTTGACCTGAGACGCGTTCCTCACCGCCTGTGTCCCTTCTACGATCAGAAGTGGGAACTGATCAACGGCTATCCCCCAGTCAATGGACACGACCCGACCAACCCCTTCTTTCCATCCTTCATGTATCCCACCCGCGACGGACGAATGATCCAGTTGCTCAACATCTATCCCAAGGCGAAAACCCGCGCCCTGGAATTCTTAGGATGCGCCGATAACTACGAAGCCATCGCCACGGTCACGCGCAACTGGGACTCCTTCACTCTCGAGGAGGAAGCCAACCGGCAGGGCCTGCAGGCAACCGTCGTACGCAGCACCGAAGAGTTCCTCGACCACGAACAATTCCGCCACCTCTCACAGCTGCCCCTTATACAGATCGAGAAGATCGGAGACTCCGACCCCGAACCGTTCTCGGAAGATCCCACAACCCCCCTGGACGGTGTCCGGGCACTCGGCCTGGGGCATGTCATTGCCGGTGCCGGGCTGGGCCGGGCCCTGGCCTTCCATGGCGCGGACGTTCTGAATATCTGGAGACCCTACGACTTCGAAATGGATTCCATCTACAGCACCTCAAGCGTAGGCATGCGATCCTCAACCCTCGAGTTCGCGGAACCGGACGGGATGGCGCGCATGCTCGATCTGGTTCGGGACACCGACGTGTTCTTCGCAAACCGCCGGCCGGGCTACCTGAACCACTTCAGGCTTGGCGCCGAGGAGCTCGCTGCAGTACGCCCTGGCATCATCCACGTCGAGATGTCGCTTTACGGGCCCACCGGCCCCTGGAGCGACCGCATAGGATACGACCAGAACGCCGGAGGCGCGACGGGGATCCTGGCCCGCGAAGGGACACTGGAAAGACCTGAACTCACGGAAATCTTTGTCGTCAACGACTACGCCATGTCGTGGCTCGCCGCGATGGCTGTCATGGCCACGCTTAAACGCAGAACGACCGAAGGCGGCAGCTACCGCATCCATCTCTCTTTGGCCCGTCTCTCACTGTGGCTGATACAGCTCGGTATCTTCGACAAGGACTACGCCTCGGACATCGGCGCCACCACCGGCGACCACGCATACCTGGATCCCGAGGTGTTCCACGCTGACACCCCAAATGGCCGCTACCAAGGCGTGACCGACCAAGTCCACATGTCAGCCACCCCCGGTCACTACGCCTTCCCACTCGTTCCCCGGGGATCCAGCCCAGCACGCTGGCTCTCCTGACCTAAAACCTCGCTGTTAGGGTCGGCTGGTACTGCCCCGATTCGACCTCGGGTGGGACACTTGGCAGAGCATCCCGTATTCCGAGCCGCGGGTACTCCCCTCGCCCTGAACTAGCAACGATCGGACGAGCCAACCGCCGATAACGGCGCATATGTCCGGAAGCATCCGGCGGGCCGCCTCAGATGTGGATACCGGTGTTGCTGAGATTGCTGGCGCAGCGAGACCTTTCATGGAGGGAAATACACCCGCTTTCTAAGGACTATCCCGGGCAGTCAGCCTCGAATCCCTGACTGTCCTGTCTACGTCGCAGACAGCGTCCGTCGCGGTGCTCTAGACGGCGCCGGTGGCGCCCAGCCAGGTGCCGATCAGGAAGGTCGCCAGCAGCGCCAGCAGGCCACCGACCACCACGCGGGCCATCGCCGGCACGATTTTCGGCGCAGATGCGGGACACGGGATTTCAGGAAAGACGTCGGAATTCTCCCGACCGGAGCTGGACATAGATCGGCAGGGCCATCTGGATGTGCCCAACGCCGACCGGCTCGTCAAGCAGCTCGTTGATCGAGGTTTGCCCTTCCAGCTCGCCGACCTGGCCCTTATCCATGAATCGACCATACGTGCCACTGGACGACCCAAATCCTTAGACACGTGTGTCAGGTTCTTGATTCCCGAGGCTGCCAGGGCTCTCCCTTACCAATCTGGGCGCCGGTCGTACGCACGGCACTTCCCGGCCCTCCGCCATCGCGGCAGGACGCCTGTAAATGCACCAATGAGCCAGGGCTAATGCCGATAACAGCAAATACGACTGAATTGACGGCAGTCATGACGGGGAAACCTGCACCCTGCTTGCACTTGGGGTCCCTCCCTTCGGGCATCCCTATCTGCCCGCCGAAGTGAGGCGAGGGCGCCGCCGACGCTGCACGCCCTCGCCTCCTATGGCTGGTCTGGCGGTATCAAGAAATCAGCTCGTACGCCGGAAGTGTCAGGAACTCCACGAAGTCCCCGCCGCCGATGGTCAGGTCCGCAATCAGCTTGCTGGCCGGCTCGTAGTACCTGGTGAACCGCTCGTCGTCGTTGATTTCGCTGCGCAGCTTGTCCGTCTCCTCGGCGAGGATCCGCTCCACGAGTTCGGGCGTGACGGTGTTGCCTGTGTCGGCCAGCGTGACCTTGTTGTGCAGCTGCTGCCAGACCTGGGACCGGGAAATCTCGGCGGTGGCGGCGTCTTCCATCAGGTTGTGGATGGCCACGGCGCCGTTACCGGAGAGCCAGACGGCGGTGTAGGCCATCGCGACGTAGAGGTTGCCCCGCAGGCCGGCCTCGGTGACCTCGCCCTGGGCGGAGGAAACATCCAGCAGCTGGGCGGCGTCGACCCGGACCTCTTCGCGGAGGCGGTCCACCTGGTTCGGCTTGTCGCCGAGCACTGCGTCGAAGACCTCGCGGCAGATGTCTACCAGGTCCGGGTGCGCCACCCAGGAACCGTCGAAGCCGTCGTTTGCTTCGCGGGTCTTGTCGGCACGGACCTTGGCGAAGGCCTGCTCGGTGACTTCCGGTTCGCGGCGGTTCGGGATGACGGCAGCCATGCCGCCCATGGCGAAGGCGCCGCGGCGGTGGCAGGTCTTAAGCAGCAGCTCGGTGTAGGCCCGCATGAAGGGAGCGGTCATCGCCACGGAGGCGCGGTCCGGCATCACGAAGCTGTCGCCGGCCTCGCGGAAGTACTTGATGATGCTGAACAGGTAGTCCCAGCGGCCGGCGTTCAGGCCCGAGGCGTGCTCACGCAGTTCGTACAGGATCTCTTCCATCTGGAAGGCCGCCGGAATGGTCTCGATCAGCACCGTTGCGCGGACCGAGCCCTGCGGCAGGCCCAGCTCGTCCTCGGCGAAGGAGAAGACATCGTTCCAGAGCCGGGCCTCGAGGTAGCTCTCGATCTTTGGCAGGTAGTAGAACGGGCCGTCGCCACGCTCGAAGAGGAACCGGGCGTTGTGGAAGAAGTGCAGGCCGAAATCAACCAGCGCGCCGATGGCCGGCTGCCCGTCGATCTCGAC
>NZ_JBNHHC010000094.1:0-7900 GCF_059091865.1 Arthrobacter sp. B0316-1-20
GCAAAACACGCGGCCGTCCCCGCAAGACCGCCGAAGCCGCATAGACTGTCAGCGATCTCCCGACAACACAGTGTCAGGGATGTCCCCGGACCGTACATTTTCAGTTGGCAGAAATGGCCCTATTTTCGGTCGGCGTTAACATCGCCCGGCGCCGCGGCAAAAAACGCGCCATCGTCGCCGTGGGACGCTCCATCCTGACCATCATCTGGCACCTGCTCACCGACCCGGCCCCCGGTTCCGCGACCTCGGCGCCGACCACTACAGCCGCCGGCTCAACCCCGACGCCGCCAAACACGCCCACATCCGCCAGCTCCAGGCCCTGGGCTACACCGTCACCCTCACTCCCGCCGCATAACCGGCTATGGCCATCCCAACCGGCATGGCCATCACCTGTCGGCAGCAGTCCCCTGCCCACAAGGGGGCGGACAGGTCACCTTATTTTCCGATCAGTCCCGGATGGCTCCGATTCTCCCTGCCGGGACAGCTGTCGGCTCACCACCTCGGTTAGGCTGGCGGGCCCAACCCTGATCGAGAGCGGACAGCTGACCCAAGTCAAGATGGATGGTGTGGAATTTCCACTGCCCGTCGACCTTGACGAATGTGTCGCGATATCGACCCGAGATGACCACCGAGTCATTACTGGTGCCGTGGGGCGAGGGAGTGATGTTGAGCTCGAGCAACACCCACTCGCCGGTGGCTGTCTGGCCATCCGGGGAGATCTCGACCACGGGATTGGTCATGAAGTGGACTGACCAGAGTATCGGCAACGAGTCGACGCCCTGGTCGAAGTGTCGGTAGATCTCATCGCGTCCGCGATTCTCTCCCCAGAGGCTGCTACTCCACTTGACATCGTCCAGATCCGCGTAAAGCGCGAGGACCTCGTTGGCGTTCATGCCATCATCGCAGATTCCTGCATACTGGTTCTTCAGATTCCGAATCGACTCGGCATCTTCCAGCCGCGCCACGCGTGCCTCAATCGAAAGTTCTTCGTTCATGGTGTCCTCCTAGCCTGGTCTTCGCTTGGGCGTTATGGTGCAAGCCTCGCCCCCGCCACGAGCGACTTTTGAGTTGTGGTTGCTGCCGTCGTCGGATCCCTGCGATGTCCAGAACATTCTTGGGTGTTCTGTTTTGACTGGGGAGAATTCCTTCCCCGCGGAGGCATAGATGCATCGTCAGACTCTAATACCTTGACCATACGTTTAGTGGCTAAACCCGGTGGGAAATTGGGCCTGCCAGCACGATCCAGGCGCGATGCCATCGGTCGCCGCCGTCTTCGGCGTCGTGCCTTTTCGGGAATTCGGATTGAGCGGAAGATGTCATCCATCGGAGCCGACGACGTCAGTTGGTCGGCGAGGTCCTTCTGCCGACGACAGCACTTCTCACGCTTCGGACTGATCGCATTCTGTGAGGGTGTTCTCTTTCAGGTGAAGCTCACCCATCAGGCAGACCGTTTGACAGGCTGGCGAAGGGATCCAGACTCACGGGCGGAGGATCACCGCTCAGGTACGGACACGAGGCTCGGATAATCGGTGTACCCCTGCGCTCCACCGCCGTAGTAGGTAAGCGGGTCGGGCGTGTTGAGCGCGTGATCGCCCGCCAGTCGCTCCGGGAGGTCTGGGTTGGCGATGTAGGCCCTGCCGAATGCGGCTGCGTCGATCAGACCTGCTGCCAACAGGCGTTCGGCCTTCTCCAGGTCGTACGCGCCGGCGCCGATGATCGTGCCGGTGTAAGTGTCCCTGATCTTGCGGCGATAGTCCTCGTCGAGCGCGGGGCCGCCGAACCAGTCCGGCTCCGAGACGTGCAGATAGAGTGTGTCCCGCTGTGACGCGGCGCGTGCGATGTAGAGCCCCATCTCCGCACCGTCGGCGTCGTCAAGCCAATTGGAAGTTCCGAGGGGACTGATGCGCAAGCCGACCCGGTCCGGGGCCCACGCATCGATCGCAGCGTCGAGCACCTCGAGGGTGAGCCGTGCGCGATTCTCGAGACTCCCTCCGTACTGGTCGGTGCGAGAGTTGCTGGTTGACGACATGAACTGTGGCAACAGGTAGCCGTGAGCAGCGTGGATCTCCACGAAGTCGAAGTTCGCTTCTTTCGCGTTCAGGGCCGCTCGACGGTAGTCGTCGACGATGCCGGCGATCTCCTCCGTCCGGAGCGCCCGAGGCGTTGGGCAATTGACGCGCTGCGGCTGGCCATCAGGTCCGCGCAGCGTCGTGCGGCTGCGGTGTGGCAGCGCGCTCGCCGAGACGGGGAGCTCGCCGTTGAGCAGCGACTCGTGAGAAACCCGCCCCACGTGCCACAGTTGGATGCCAATGCGACCGCCGACCTCGTGCACGGCATCGGTGATGCTACGCCAGCCCGCCACCTGGGCAGCGCTGTAGATCCCGGGGGTGTCCATGCATCCCTTGCCTTGCGGGGAGATCTGCGAGCCCTCCGTGACGATCAGCCCCGCTGAGGCCCGCTGGACGTAGTGCTCTCGCATAAGGTCGTTGGGAATGTCGTCCGGTGCCGTTGCCCGCATGCGGGTCATCGCCGGCATAACGATGCGGTTGGGACAGGAGAGCGGGCCGATGCTTACGGGGGAAAACAATGTCATGTCGTAAACCTTCCTTTAGCTCTGCCGCGTCGGATGGCGTCGCGACTTCTCTCAACCTACCGCATGGTTGGCTAGGTGGCCAGTGTGTCTTGGGCGCGGTGTCACGGAAGACAGTATCCCGAAGCGACCGCGTGCTCACCTCCCTACGCAACTGTGTTCGTCCAGGCGTCTTCTGTCGCAAGTGAGTTCCACATCCCTGCGGTAATGACCAGCTCGGCCGTTGCGGACCTAGGTGCCGGCTTCCAAGTCAGCACGATAGTCAGTGACCCGACCGGCCGCCTGGTCGTTATGGCGGAGAGGCGACAATGAGATGAAGATCTGGTTCGATGACTATGAGCGGGGCGAGACCATCCGGAGTCCGTACCTGCGGATGCACGCCGACGAGGTGAGGGCCTGCGCACGGTAGACCCATGACCTCTGAGCGTTCCTGAAGAGCACGCCCGACGACGAGTCGCCGGAGCGCTTCGTGCCTCCGTTGTTCACACTGGCTGTCGGCATGTGCCTGCTCCAGCAGGCGCCGGAGCGGTCGTTCCTGCCCGAGAGGTTGGTCGCCTTCCTTCAATTCGACTTCGTCGAGTTTCACCACGAGTTGACGGTCGGAGACTTCATTTACAGCGCTGCAACTGTCGAAGACCTGATCCCCCGTGGTGAGCGTGGCGAGATCGTCTTCTCGCACTCAACATACAACCAACGAGACGAGCTCATCGTGTCGACCGCTACGGGATGCTCGCCGAGCGGAAGAACTACCGACGTGAAGCAATACTTCGAGGACTACGTGGTCGGGGAGTCAGCGAGCACGTCGGGCCGAACTATCTCGGACGCCGGCTTTTTGCTGCGGGCGGCATTGAGCACGACTACCCGTCGATCCGCTTCGACGCGCACGTTGTGGACGCCTCGCGGTTCGGCGGTCGCATTGCGGCCGGGTCTATCGAACTCAGCCTCTCGGTGGGTATGTTCGCCCAGCACGATTGGAACTGGTACTGGCCGGAGCATGCCATAGCGACCGTGCGGTGGGACGCGATCCGATTCCTGCGCCCGCTTCTAATCGGCGACACAATCTACTGTGAACTACCGTGAACGCCAGATCGCCGAGACCCTCGTCGAGAATGACGACTTCGGGATCTTGGTGCACTCAGTCCGCGACGGGCTTAGGCGTGCTCAGGACCGGGCGTTTGCCAGCCAGAAAGAGGACAAGGAGACCGACGCGCGGATCAGGGCGAAGGCGACGGCGGAGTACGAGAAGACCCGCGCCGCCTCCATCCGTTAGCGCGACCGACGCTGCGAGGTGTCCGGGTTGAGTTCGTCTCAAGACTCGTTCGTCCCGCCGGCGACGTTGATTTGGCGCATCGAGCGTCACGACACGAAGGAGTAGGCACCATGGCAAGAGGACACCGGGCGGTTATCGCTGGGATCGGAGAAGCTCCGCTCACGCCGAGTGGGTCGGGGCGGGCGGTCGATACTATGACGGTCCAGGCCGCGCTGAACGCGTGCACCGACGCCGGCTTGTCACCGCATGACCTCGACGGCGCCGTGAAGTACACGTACGACACCTCGGTTAACACCTTCGCACTGCTGGCCACGCTCGGGGCCAAAGACCTGAATCTCGCGGTCGAGGTGCCCTTCGGCGGCGGGTCGTGCGCGGCGTTGATCGATGCCGCCCGCTCCGCGGTCGAGTCGGGTCAGGCCCGTGCGGTTGTCTGCTATCGCACTGTCAGCGGGGATGACTGGGTCAAGCAGCTGTCGACCGCAGACCCGCAGCGTCCCTACTACATGGACACGCCGTGGTACTTGCGTCCGCTGGGCTGGACCGGGTACCTGGGGATCTTCGCGGCGTTCTACAGTCAGTACGCCGCGCGCTATCCGATGAACCGCGAGGCGCTGTACGCGGCGGTCAATCAGATGCGCCGCAACGCAGCGCTGAACCGGCGCGCAGTCCATACCGGCCAGGTTTCGCGGGACGAGTACTTCGACGCGCCGCTGACCGTCGGCCCGTTCACCCGCTTCGACGAGTTTGCCCTGGCAGACACCAGTTGCGCCGTCGTGGTGGCGCGTGAGGATCTCGTCCGGGGCGCAGGGCTGCAGCCCGTTGAGATCATGGCGTCGGCCCAGTCGCACGGTCCGGACCCGCGTGCATACTTCGACTCAAGGGTGCTGACGTCGAACCTGGACAGCCCGTCCACCTGGGTGGCGAAGAAGCTGTACGAGCAGAGCGGGCTGACAGCCGGCCAGATTGACGTGGGCCTGGTCTACGACTGCACCAGCTTCACCCTGCTCCTCGTCGCCGAGCAGTTCGGGCTGTGCGGTCCCGGCGAGGTGGCTGAACGCATCATCGCCGGAGACTTCGCCCCGACCGGCTCCATGCCGCTCAATCCGCACGGCGGTGACACAGCGGGCGGCTACACGCACGGGTTCCGCCATGTCCTCGAGGCAGTGAAGCAGGTCCGGGGCACGGCGGACAACCAGATCCCGGACGCTGAGGTGGCCCTGGTCGGCGGCCCGCAGGCGGGACCGACCTCGGGCCTCATCCTGCGCCGCTCTGCGCGGTAGCGAGAAGCATCATTCAAGCGGGGATCGGACCGAGTCTGCCCCGATCCCCGCTCTTGCAACGGATCAATTCGGGGGCGTCTGCCGTACCGGGACCAGTTTCGGAGCGCTTCGGATGCCGCGCTCTTTGAGCTCGTTCTCGATCGTGGAGCGCAGCACCGGCTTTCGGATCTTCGTGCTGGACATGGGCCATTCGTCGACGAAGCGTACGTAACGAGGGACCTTGTACGTAGCGATCGATCCCAAGCAGTAGTCGATCAGTTCCTTCTCGGTCAAGGCGACACCAGGCTGTGTCTCGATGAAGGCCGCCGGGACCTGCTCGTACACGTCATCGGGTGCGGCTACGACGGCAGCGACCTTCACAGAGGGATGCCCGAGTAGGAATGCTTCCACGTCTGCCGACGAAACGTTTTCACCGCCGACCCGCAGTGTGTCTTTCAGCCGGTCGACGAACGTGACCCGTCCACCTGTGTCGAGGTGACCGCGATCGCCGGTGTGGAACCAGCCATCGGCATCGATGACCGTCGCGGAGTACTCGGGATCGTTGTAGTACCCCTTGAACAGCAGGGTCCCGCGGATCAAGATCTCACCGTCGACCCCGGGGTCACAGTCTTGGCCCGTTACAGGATCGACGACCCGGAGTTCGTTGCCTGGCAGGGGGGTGCCTCCGGTGGTCATGCGGACG
Organism: Arthrobacter sp. B0316-1-20; assembly: GCF_059091865.1. NCBI lineage: Bacteria > Bacillati > Actinomycetota > Actinomycetes > Micrococcales > Micrococcaceae > Arthrobacter > Arthrobacter sp. B0316-1-20. Next base: position 5,823 of record NZ_JBNHHC010000094.1, read on the forward strand.
TCGAGCGGGTCGGTCGGCAGGACCATGGCGAAATGCCCGGTCCCTTCGGTGAGCCCGTAGTTGGTAAGCAGAATCGATTGGGGTACTAAGGCTTGGAGGTGTCGCAGCCGCGCTTCGCTCCCTGCGGTGAAGGTAATTCGGAGCGCGCTCAGGTCCGACTCCGCGAAGCGAGGGTGCTCGACGATCGGACGCCAGATGGTTTCCATTCCCATCTGCGCGTGTGTGCACCGTTCGTCGACGAGTTGGTCGAGACTGACGTCGGCGGAGAAGAACCCGGCATGGACGAAGCTCGCGCCGACCGTCAGGCACTGCGTGAACGAGGTCAGTCCACCGTTATGGTGCAACGCGATCGGGCACCAGAAAACATCGCCCTCCTTTAACAGGTAACGGGTCTCGGCGAGGGCACGGGCCTGTTCCAATACGCTTCCGTGCGTAATCAGGCAGCCCTTCGCCGCTGAGGAGGTGCCAGACGTGAACATGATGTACGCGATGTCGTCGGGGCCAATGACATCGTCGTCGATTGGCGCGACCTCGTCGCTAGGGATTTGCCCTTGGTCGTCCAAGACCTGTGGGGATGTGAATCCAGAGGGCACGGGGCCTTCGCCGGATCCGAGCAGCACGATTCTCCTCAGCTCGGGAGCCTCCTCAGGCGCCGGGTACTCGGCACCGACACCTGCAGGTGCGTCTGCCAAGCTCGGCAACGCGTCCGTTATCGTGCGAACGAGGTTCAGTGAGGCTATCGCGAACTCGGTCGTCACGAGCACCCTCACGTCCGCGTGGCGGAGGGCATGACGCACTTCGGTCTCTTTCCAGCGCTCGCTCATCGGCACCACGACGCACCCGGCGCGAGCGGCGCCGAGGATGGCGGCAGCCAAGTCCACGCAAGGGGGGAGCATGACGGCAACCTTGTCGCCCGGCTCGGCACCGGCAGCGCGGACAAGCCGCGCCATGGCGCTGGCACGCTCGTGCAGTTCGGCGTAACTAGCCCTCTCGTCCGGGAAGACGATCTCTGCCCGCGGCCACCGCTCTGCGGCTCGTCGCATTAAAGTGCCAAGGCTTCGTATGTCGCTCTTCGTTTGGTTCGGCATTGTTGCCATCCTCATCGCCTTTCGTCGACGCGCGTCGAGCGCGGTGCCGGAATCTATAACGCGGGTGCCGCGATCCGCACCGGTTGTTTGGTTGATAGTGGCAAAGCCGGGTCTTTTGGTCAAGTAGTTCATATCAACCTATCGGTAGTTTGACCGGCTTGGGTGGCGGGGGTTATGATTCGATCGAGTCTTCCACGCGACGCCAGGGCCTGGCGAAGAGGTGGATGCGATTAGCGCCGTGAGGCACATGAGAGTGGAGGGGCACAGCATGGGAAACATCTATGAAGAAGTGCGAAACTATCTCGGTCAATATACACACTGCATGGACGCCGGTGACTTCGCGGCAATGGGCGCATTGTTCGGTGATGCTCGAGTATATGACGCGCACGGCAATCTGTTCGCGGAGGGTGCCGAAGAAATCGAGAAGTTCTGGCTCTCCGCGCTCCACCTGTATGACGGTGTGCCCCGGACCCAACATGTGACGACCAACATCGTTATCGACGTGGCCCCCGACGGTCGCAGCGCAGAGGCGCGTTCCAGCGCGGTAGTTTTCCAGGCTGCACCGGATCAGGAGCTCCAACCCATCGTAACGGGTGGCTACGTCGATCAGTTCGCCTATGATGACGACGACGTGTTGCGCTGGGTGGAGCGACGGAACCTCGTTAACCTGGTCGGTCATATCTCCCGCCACCTGCGTCGCGACTGAGCTATGGCTGCGAGCGAAGCGAAGCCGCCGCCGTGTACCCACGCCGCTCGTGGCCGACTTTCGTGCCGCCCCAAATCTGGGTGATTCGGGCGTCCGAGCTGGGCTGACCGCCGTGCTGGTAATTCGTCCAGACTGCCTCCGTCGGTAAGCTCATCATGAACTGGCATCTGTCGCGGCACCGCACGAGAGGGCCGCGGAGCATGACGCGCTGGCGCCCCCGTCGACGGAAAGGTCAGCACGGGTTCGGGCGCGCGAACCTTACTCCCCTATAGGTTCCCGATGGG
>NZ_JBNHHC010000095.1:0-7796 GCF_059091865.1 Arthrobacter sp. B0316-1-20
TCCGACGGGTACGGGCGCGGGGAGGAACCGGACATATTCCTACGCTGGCCCCGCCGACCCCGGGCAGTCAACCGGCCACTTTCCCAACACGTACTTATGGGACATTCGGCGCGCCGAAGACGAAAAATGGGGCCTCATAGGCTGGTTGAGAAACGTCCCCCTGTATGTTCGGCTCATGAAAGAGGAGTACTCCAACTCCGCGGCATGCAGGATTCTCAGTATCAGCCGGAACACTGGCGTGCCCGGGAGTTCCGGCGCTTCGGCAGGCAGCGACTTGTCTACACTGGATTGAGTGGCCAAAGTTAGCTTTCGCTGGGCATTTCCAGTCGAGGCTTTGGCTGCATCGGGAACGGCGTTGGGAGCACGCGCGTCGAATCATGAGTCGGAGGGAAGTGCCGCAGCGGGGAGAAGGCCTCGGCAGCGGGGGCAGGTCCTTCCGGGGGCCGGAGGGATTCAAAGTTAGGCAGGTGAACGCCGGTTAGGCTCGTGCTTCCTGCGGGGCCTGCTGTTCTCCCTCCTCTGGTGACACTTCGGCGGCAGACACTGTTCCGGGGGAACCGGCACACTGAAGTTACCCGCAAGAGAGGGTCTCCGGGTCATCTCTAACCTTGCACACGTGCGCGATCCTGCTCGAGACGATCGACTACGCCCACGAACGGGAGGCGTTCAGAAACCCGATCGGCTCGCACCAGTACAAAAAGTTCAAAATCGCCGAGCTCGTCACCGAACTCGACGTCGCGCAAGCCTACATCGACGCGCACAGCCGCGGCAAAATCACCTCGATTGATGCCGTCAAAGCCAAGGAGCGCGGATGTGCAGAACGGGATTCTCGACGCCTGCCTGCAGCTCCACGGGGGCTTCGGCCACATGAACGAGTACCGTGTCGCGCGGGGTAAGGACGCACGGGTCACCGAAATCTGGGCCGGCTCAAACGAGATTATGAAGGAGTTGTTCGGGCGTGATCTCGGCTTCTGATGGCGTGCTGCTGGAAATCACTTCAAAGACAGACGCCGCTGCGGCGCTGCATAACGGCCTTCGCTGAATACGGGTTTCCGCCGAGCGGCTCTCCGAGGTCACCTGCCGGCTCGGCGAAATCCAAGACGACCCATGGCGTTCCACAGGCAGTCGCCCAGTCGCCTTCGGAACGCTACGGATTCGAGCATCCGTTTCCACGAGATGTCCGAGGAGGGGTCATGACGGTGCTTGCCTTCAATATCTTCGTACTATACATTAAACCAAACGATCGTTTGTGTGCTGACGCCTCCGACTTGATCGTATAGATGTCCTAAGCGGGAAGGCGAGCACCTCCGCGTCCCCGCTGCTTAGCTATGAACAAAGGAGTTCACTGTGCTCACCGCCCGCAAGCAGACCATCATGACCGCGGTAGGCGTTGTCGCGATTACCGGCATTCTTCTCGCTGGTTGCTCCCGGGGGGGGGAGGCAACCGGGAGCGGCAGCCTTGCCGACCTGGAGCCAATCGAACTCGTCGTGCACGACCTCAGTTCGGAGAGGGGGGCTTCTGCTCAGGGCATGCTCGCTTTTCAGGCCGAGGTCACCGAAAAGACGGGCGGAAAGATCACGTTCGAGAATTTCTGGTCGGGTTCACTCTTCGGTGGGCCTGACGCGTTGACAGGCGTCGGGCACGGTGTGGCTGACATCTCGGCTTACGTGTTGCAGTACGCACCCCAGTCCCTGCCGGCCGGCAACTGGTTCACAAACGCGGGTTCTATGAGCGCCAAATCTTACCCGGGCGGCTACCTCCAGTCGATGGGAGCGACCGTCGAGAACTACAAGGCTACCGGTCTGATCTCGAAGGAGCTAGCTGATCATAATGTGGTGGAACTCGCGATAACCGGTGGTTACCCACAGGACATGATCTGCAACGAGTCGATTACCACGCCGGAGGACGCGGCCGGCAAGATTGCACGCACGGCCGGCTCGCCCTTCCAGGGGGAAGTCGAGTCTATCGGCATGTCCAACACCTTTTTTCCCCTCGCGGAGACCTATGAAGCTTTCCAACGAGACATGATCGACTGCGTCGTGTCACAGCCGTCCTACATCACATCCGGGTTCTGGGATGTCGCGAAGCACTACCTTCCGGTTGGGTTGAGCTCCGCCATCGGGTTCGGCTGGGTTATGAACAAGGACACTTGGGAGAGCTTCCCGCTTGAAGTGCGACAGATCTTCCACGACGCCCTCCCTACCCTTCTCATTGAGTTCATGCGCGCCAGCGCTCAGGAGTTCGCCACCTTGGCGAGCGAGGGGCCGACGGAGCATGGCTTGCTGTTCGAAGATGTCTCGGAGCTTATGCCTATCGTCCTCGAGCGTCAGCGGAGTACCGTCGCCGACCTTCCGGCCTCCGCCCCGGTGGGCGTGGAGGATCCGCAGGGTCTGCTCGACGGTTACGCGACTGCGTTGGAAAAGTGGGCAGGGCTTGTCGAGGACCAGATCGGTGCGGATGTCAGTAACGACCAGAGCACTGAAGCACTCATCGATGCGATGGCCACGACCGTCGAAACCGTCGATTGGGATGTCTATCGAGAGCTTCTCGTGGACGGGCTCGCTCCATATCGTCCGATCAAGTGACCGCGAGGGAACGACCGCGTCAGGGCTGCGCAGGGACTCTGGTCCCTGAGTCGCCGGACTCGGGTACCAGTCCCTCGTCCCGCAAGCGACTGTTGAGGTGTGGCCGTAGGACGAGAGCCATGGCATGGCCGCGGGCTTGCCGGGCCATACCGTCTGCTGAAGTCGGGCTGAGACGTGGTCTATTCGACGGCGTCGTCGCTTTGTGAGAGGAGAAGTTCAATGACAGCATTTGATGGCGCGCCCACCCGTGTCCCGTGGACGAAGTGGATCGATGGTCTGAGCGTCCTGTTAGCGGTTTTGGGAGGAGTCGCAACTGTTGCTCTTATGCTCAATGTCGTCGTCGGCGTTATTGGGCGGTTCTTCTTCGACCGCACGCTTCCTGGCACACTCGACTTCACGCAGTTCGCCTGGATGCCGGTACTCGTCTCACTCGGCTTGGGATACGCATTGCTGCGTGGGGAGCACATTCGAGTCAATCTGCTCACAGCTCCGACGGGCCCACGCACCCAACGGGTCATCGAAATCGTCTCCATAGCCTTTAGTATCGCCGTGACGGCGCTTCTCTTCTGGTTCAGCATTGAGAAGGCGATGGACGCCACAGCCTTGGGAGAGAAGGCTGTCGGTACACCTTGGATGGAGATTTGGCCATATCGATGGGTGATTGTCGTCGGTTTGTTCGGGCTGCTGTTGCAGATGATCGCCAGCGCGGTGAGAGCAATCACGGTGGAGGAGTTCCACGCGCTCGATGAGCATGAAGAAGTAGCGGCGCTCGAGGCGGAGGAAACTGTGTTTGACGAGTTGGAGGCTCCAGCGGCCGTAGGTGAGAAGGCGGAAGATCGGTGAACACGACGGTAGGTGAGAACCCCAACCCGCCCACGACAAAGTCTCCAATCGATTTGAAGGACGCGCTAAGAGCGAGGCGATTCACCATCGGTCTTGTTGTCACCGCCGTGGTGACCGTGCTCCTGACGTTGTACTTGGTCGTCATGCCGACGAACAAGCTAATCATCGGGTTCGTGGTCATCCTGCTCAGCATGACGTTGATGCTTTTCAAGATCCCGATCGGCATCGCCATGGCGGGAACCGGCATCCTCGGCCTCTACGTCCTCATGGGTCCGAATGCAGTTGTGGGCACGCTGAAGGAGATAGTCTTCACTTCTTTTGCCTCGTGGTCGTTGAGCGTCATCCCGATGTTCGTGCTGATGGGTGTAGCTCTGGGCAAGAGCGGACTGATGGCCGGTGCGTACGACTCGGCGCGAAAGTGGCTGGGGTGGATGCCGGGAGGTCTCGCGGTCTCAACGAACTTCGCCGGGGCCGGGATGGCCGCCACGAGTGGAAGCACGATCGGGATCGTATACGCGATCGGACGAGTGTCGATTCCGGAGATGATTAAGTCGGGCTATCGACCCAGCTTGGCGATGGGTGCAACGGCCATAAGCGGAACCCTGGGTCAAGTGATCCCGCCTAGCGTCATGCTTGTGATCTATGCCGGCGTTGCTGAGACCCCGGTCGGACCGCAACTGCTCGCGGGCGTAGTTCCTGGCCTGCTCCTGGCGTTGCTCTTCACGATCGTGATCATTCTCTGGGCATGGATCAGTCCTCAATCAGCCCCTCGTGGCGAGTCGCACACATGGAGGGAACGCTTCGCTTCCCTGGTGCACCTGATACCTGTTCTGCTCATCGTGGTCGTGGTGCTTGGTGGCATCTACGGGGGTGTCTTCACGGCGACTGAAGCAGGGGCGTACGGCGCCCTCATCGTGCTGATACTCGGGCTGGGACAGGTCCTTCGAAGAAGGAAACAGCAGCTCAGAAAGAATGCAAACGCGGTGCCTACTCGCCGTTTGGTCGGGTCGTTCTTCTCAGGCACCCTCATAGAAACGGTTTCCGCGGTTGCTGCCATCTTCCTGTTGCTTCTTGGAGTACAGATTCTCACGCGGGTGATGGCACTGAGCGGGCTGGCGCAATGGGTAGGCGACACTGTCGTAGGCATGGGCTTGACTCCAATCCTATTCCTCTTGATGCTCATCCCCGTCTACCTCATTCTTGGCTTCTTCCTTGACACGTTGGCGATGATGCTCCTCACGATCCCAGTGTTCCTCGGTCCATTGGAGGCGCTGGGGATCGACTTGATCTGGTTCGGAGTATTCCTCATCGTGCTGGCAGAGATTGATATGGTCGCACCACCATTAGGGATACTCGATTTCGTCGTCTTGGCGTTGGCACAATCCTCTACGAAGGGGATGGGACTCAAGTTGAGCATCACCGATGTCTTCAAGGGCGTGATGCCCTTCATCGCCGCTTGCATACTCATGCTGGTGATACTCGTGATGTGGCCGGATCTTGCGCTGTGGCTACCAGGCATATCGTCAGCCCAGTAGCCGCGTACTGACTTGTCGCTCAACGGCCCGCTCGATGGCTCCCACGGGCCGGGCGGACAGGTAGTCTAGGGATCCTTCTATGTTCGTCAAGCCGGGCTGGCAGCTGTGCCGGTGGTGTTGAGGATCCGGTAGATCTGGCGGGCCAGGTAGCGTTTCAGGCAGCGGCGGATCTCCTTGGTGGTGCGGCCCTGGGCCTGGCGCCGCTCGAGGTAGACCCGGGTCTGCGGGTCATGGGTCATCCGGGTGAGGACGGCGATGTGCAGGGCCCTGTTCAGTCGCCTGTCGCCACCCCGGTTGAGGCGGTGGCGGACGGTGTTGCCCGAAGACGCCGGGATGGGGTTCACCGCGGCCAGGGCGGCGAAGGCGGCTTCGGAGCGGACCCGCCCGTGATGGGAGACCACGCGGTGAGGCAGATGGCGGCGATCTGCTCGTCGAGCTCGACCACGCGCCTGGCCAAGCGGATGGCCTCGGCCCGGGCGGTTGTGGTGCCCAGGTCTTCGTCGCGGGACCGCCACCGGGCTACCGTGGCGATCTGCGTGCGGGTCAGCGGTTTGCGGGCATCGATTCCGAGTTCGACAACCCGCAGCAGCGCGATCAGCGCGTTGACGGCGGCGGTGCGCTCGGCGCCCATGTGGTCACGGGCCGCGACCAGGACGCGCAGACCGGCCCGGACGCCTTCGGCCAGGCGCGGGCGGCGCAGCTGGCCGGAGTCCAGGGGAAGGACGGTCGCGGCGATGTGGTGTGCGCCCAGGGCGTCTGACTTGCCCAGGCCCCGGTTGCTCCGCGCGTTCATCCGTGCCGCTTCGCCCACCTCGTAACCGGCCTGCCCGACTGCGGCGGCCAGGCCGGCACCATACGATGCCACGCCCTCGATCACCCACAACGCGGCCAGATCACCACCGATGCGGCGCGCCACCCAGGCGATCGCGCGCGCCATGCCGATGGCCGTGGTGGGGAACCGGCCGGTGTCGAGGACTTCCCCGGTGGCGGCGAGGACCGCCAGGACGTGGTTGCGGGCGTGGGTGTCGACTCCGATGACGAACGGGTGAACATGGGCGACTATGGTCATAGCGGCTCGGGTCCTTCCTACTCCAGGGTTGATGGTCCGGCCGCTGGCGGCCGGCGCCGGTCCGGGTAGGAGTCACCGCGGGGCAGTACTGTGATGAGTCACGCCCGCAAGGGCGGACAGCCTTCTGATCAGGTCACCGAGGTGGGCCAGGACGACGCCAGCCGCCCCGCCTCGGACGGACAGATCCCTAGCAGGGCACCCCGAAGGGGCCGAGCGTGTCTTGAGTCACGACCAAGGGCGGGGCGACCAACGTCAACCCTGCCAGCCGGTCCCAGACCAGCCACCCACAAGACTCACAGCGTGTCTCCCATATCGGTGGTGAGTCTCGCGGGATGCTTGCCGGATGAGGTCGACGGGTTCGCGGTATCGGGTGTTCACGGACGAGCAATGGAAGCGGATAGCGTCGTTGTTGCCGTCGATCCAAGGGCGGCGCGGGCATCCGTTCGGTGATGACCGTCGGGTGGTCGAGGGGATCGCGTACCGGTTTCGGACCGGGATCCCGTAGCGGGATCTGCCGTTCCCGCGGCGGGTTGACGACAAAGATCCACCAGGCCGTCGACGGTCACGGCCGGCCGTTGGCGATGGTCATCACCGGCGGCCAACGCAACGACAGTGCGATGCTTGCCAAGGTTCTCTCCGAGATCCGCGTGGCACGCCTGGGTGTAGGCCGTGCCCGCACCCGCCCCGATGCCGTGCTCACAGACCGCGCATACGCGACTGGCATGATTCGTAAGGAGATACGACGACGCGGGACCACGGCCGTCATTCCCGACAAACGCGACCAGGCTGCCGCACGCAAGCGGCGCGGCAGCCGTGGCGGGCGGCTATCCGGATTCGACGAGAACGCGTACAAGGGACGCAACGTCGTCGAGCGGTACTTCGCTCTCGCCAAGCAATGGCGTGGCATCGCGACCCGCTTCGACAAACTCGCCATCACCTACCGCGCCGGCGTCACGATCTGCGCCATCCTCACCTGGCTACGCCTAATGGGAGACGCACCCTAAAGGGGTTAGGCGGCTTCGGCGGCCTGCCAAGGACGCCGGCCCGGGGCAGGACCTCGAAGGTATGCATTCCCTCGGGCTTGGCCACGATTTCGAGGGTGATCCCGAGCAGGTCCCGGGCGGTTTCCAGCAGCTTGCCGGCGTAGCCGCCATCGGCCCATGCCTGCACGAGCGAGGGCATCCTCGCCCGGGATTTTTCCAGAACCAGTCGCCCGCCGTCGCGGTCCTGCTTAGCTGGCCGCGGTCACCAGCACCACGACCAGCAGTCCGGCGGTGTCGGTGAGGATGTGCCGCTTGCGGCCGTTGACCTTCCTGCCCGCGTCGTAACCGCGGGAATCGCTCCCGACGGTGTCGGCGCCCTTGACCGACTGAGAGTCCACGACCCCGGCCGAGGCCCGCCGTGTCCCGTCCGGCTGCCTGCCGGACCGCCCCGCGCAGCGCGTCGTGGATCGCCTCGGTGGTGCCGTCCGCGTTCCAGCGCTGGAAGTACCAGTACACGGTGTCCCAGGGCGGGAAGTCGTGGGGCATCATCCGCCATGCGCACCCGCTCCGGGTCACGTACGCAGATGGCCTCCACGATCCGCCGGCGCGGATGGACCGCCGGGCGTCCGCCGGTCTTCACCGGCACCAGCGGCTCGATCAACTCCCACTGTCCGTCGGTCAGGTCCGACGGGTACGGGCGCGGGGAGGAACCGGACATATTCCTACGCTGGCCCCGCCGACCCCGGGCAGTCAACCGGCCACTTTCCCAACACGTACTTA
>NZ_JBNHHC010000096.1:0-7593 GCF_059091865.1 Arthrobacter sp. B0316-1-20
CAGCACCGGTGTCCAAACCTCGGCCTCCCGCAGCCGGCGGACCACCTCATAGCCGTTGAGGCCGGGGAGCATGATGTCCAGAATGACGACGTCGTAGCTGTTCTCCAGCGCAAGCCACAGCCCCGTGGTGCCGTCGTGGGCCGCTTCCGCCACGAAGCCCTCCTGGGCCAGGCCGCGGCAGAGCGATTCCGCGAACAGTTTCTCATCCTCCACCAGCAGCACGCGCATCCGGGGCACCTCCCGCACCTGCGTTTTCTCCAGCCAGCTTAGACCCTGGCGCCCCGCCTGGCTCCGCTGCTTCTCCTACTGGCTCAGCGCCAGACGCTCGAAAGCCGCGTCTAACGGACGTGTGGTGCGGACTCAGCGAGGGGGTGAATCGGGAGGATCCGGAGCCGCGGGAAGGTCGACGGTAAAGCGGGTCCAGCCTTCGGGCGAACTCCCGGCGCGGACGGTGCCGCCGTGGGCCTTGGCGATTTCCGCCACGATGGCCAGGCCCAGTCCGCTGCCGCCGGTGTCCCGGGAGCGGGCCTCGTCCAGGCGCACGAACCGTTCAAAGATCCGGGTGCGGTCGGCGGCCGGGATCGTGTCCCCGTCGTTGTCGATGACCAGGCGGGCGCGGGCGCCGTCCAGCTCCGCGCTCACCCGGATCCGCGATGCTGCGTGCCGCCGCGCGTTGTCCAGCAGGTTCCGGACCAGCTGCGCCAGCCGTCCGGCGTCACCGCGCAGCCGCACCGGCTCCAGCCGCACCTCGATCATCGGAGAGGGCGCCGGAGAGGCCGCCAGGCGGCGGAGTTCACCGTGGACGACGTCGTCCAGATCCACGTCCTCGAACCTCACGAACGCCGCCTGGTCGTCCACCCGGGCCAGCAGCAGCAGGTTCTCCACCAGATGGGACATGCGCTCCAGCTCCGCCAGGACGAGGCCGCGGGACTGCGGCCAGCCGCCAGGATCCCGGGCCGCGACCTCCAGCGAGGTCTTCGCCGCGGCCAGCGGGGTGCGCAGCTCATGGCTGGCGTCGGAAACGAAGCGGCGCAGGCGCACGTCGGCGGCCTGCAGCCGGGCCAGCATCGCGTTCATGGTCTCCGCCAGCTGCGCGATTTCGTCCTGCGTGGGCGGTACGTCCACCCGCCGGTCCAGCTCGGCCGGGCCGATCGAGGCCACCCGGGCCCGGATGGCCTCGACGGCGGTCAGCGACCGGCCGACCAGGAACCACACCATCAGGACCACCAGCGCCACCAGCAGCGGCGCGGCCACCAGCAGGTACAGGCCCACGGTCCGGACCGTGGCTGCCTGGAGCTCGGCGGAGGCGGCCACCAGGACCGTGTACTCGACCTCGTCCTCCTCCACCCCCTCGCCCGCCACCATGTACCGGCCGTCCAGGGCGCCGTTCAGGTCCACGATCCGGCGCGCAGTGTCCTCTTCGCCCAGCAGCAGGTCCGTGATGGCCTCATCCGCGACGTCTTCATCGGACGCAGCCAGGACGTCGCCGTCCGGTCCAAGGATCTGGACCACCTGCTCCCGGCTCTCCATCCGCTCGACCAGCTCGCCGGCGTCGTCCAGTCCATCCGCATCCAGGGCGGTGGCGATGACCGCCGCCCGGGTCTCCACCGTGTCCCCGAGGGCGTCCAGCAGCCGCTGCTGGAGGAGGAACAGCAGCAGGGCGCCGCCGGCCAGCAGTGCCAGTGCGACGACGACAGCCGCCGCCAGCGCTGCCTGCCGGCGGATCCCCAGCCGGTTGGGCATCCTGACCGGGATCCGGTTCAGCGGGGTCCGGCGCAGCGGGATCCGACGGCCCCGCCCGTCAGTGCTGGGCGCCGCCGTGCATCGGGTCGTCACTGCTGTCCTGGGCGGCATCCGGAGCCCCCGCATCCGGCAGGTCCAGGTTTTCGCGGGCCTGGCCCATGCTGGGCTCGCTGCGCGGAACACTGTAGCCCTCCGGCTTCACACCGCGGGCCTGCTCCTCGATCAGCGCCTGCTCTTCACTCAGGCGCAGGACGTTGGCCTCATCCGCGGCATCCCCGGGCACACCCTCGTCACGGACATCCTGGGTATGCGGAGTGACGAACTTGTCCGCCTCCGTATTCCGGCCACTGGTCTGCTCGCTCATCGAACTGTCCTTTCCGCAGGGGTCATTGACATACCGCCGGCACGCTCGCACGCGCCAGCCGTAACCATAAGCCTACTGTTGATCAACTTCGGCCACGAGTCCGGCGGTGCGGGCTGCTGTAGCCAGCGGAGCGGGCTGCTGTTACCTTGGTTTTGGGTCCTGAAGAGGCGGCCCAATTCAACGACGAGTTAGGTCTGCCGATGACCATCACTCCATCCCGCATCCGCCCTCCGGTTCCCGGTCCGGATCAGCACAGTCCGGTTCAGACAGGCCCGGCTGAACGGTTCGCGGCCCGTTCCGTTAAATCCCCGGTCCGCACCTTCGGTGTGGAAGAGGAAGTGCTGCTGGTCGACGCTTCCGGAACCCGGCTGGTGGCCGCGGCCGAGGACGTCGTCCGAGCGGCGCAGGAAGCAGCAGCCCACAGCGCCGGACCCGCCCAGGACCAGGGCGGCCACAAGCTCACCCTGGAAGTGAAGCAGGAGCAGATCGAGATCGTGGGCCCGCCGCAGTCCCGGCTGGACGAACTGGCCGCCTCCATCCGTGCGGGCCGGGCCATGGCAGATGCGGCCGCGTCGCAGGTGGGTGCACGGACGGTCGCCCTGGCCACTTCCCCGCTGGGCCCGGAGCCCCATCTGGTCGCGACCCCGCGGTTCCGCCGGATGCAGGACAAGTTCGGGCTGACCCTCACGGAGCAGCTGACCTGCGGCTTCCACGTCCACGTCGGGATCGAGTCGGATGAGGAGGGCGTCGCGGTCCTGGACCGGATCCGCGCCTGGCTGCCACTGGTGATTGCGCTGAGCGCCAATTCCCCGTTCTGGCACGGCACCGATTCCGGGTACAGCAGCTACCGGTACCAGGCGTGGCGGCGCTGGCCGACGGCCGGCCCGATGGACCTTTTCGGTTCGCCGGCCGAGTATCACCGGCAGGTGGAGGACCTGCTGGGCTCCGGCGTGCCCATGGACAACGGCATGATCTACTTCGACGCCCGGCTCTCCAAGCGCTTCCCCACGGTGGAGATCCGCGTGGCCGATGTCTGCCTGGACCCGTTGCACGCAGCGGGAGTGGCCGGCGTCGTCCGTGCCCTGGTGGAAACCGCCTCGCGGCAGTGGCGCTCCGGCCGTGCCCCGCACCCGGCCACCGCTACCCAACTGCAGCTCTGGTCCTGGCAGGCGAGCCGATCGGGCGTCGAGGGCGAGCTGGTCGATCCGGTGACCGGCCGCCCCTGCCCGGCCGGCGACGCCGTCGCCCGGCTGCTGGACCTGATCCGCCCGGTGCTCGCGGAGTGGCAGGAGGAGACGATGGTGGACACCGTCGTCGGAAGCATCCTCCGCGACGGCTCCGGTGCCGTCCGGCAGCGGAAGGCGTACGGGCGGCGCGGGGACTTCGCCGATGTCATCCGCGACGCGATGGAACCGGACCTGAGTCAGTAGCCGCCTCGGTCAGTAGCCGGGCATGATGGGCGCGGGCGGCCGCGTTTCCCCGCCGCCCGGCGCATACTGCCGGTACTGATCCAGCGTTCCGTCCACCACGGGCACCAGCAGTTCGGCGCTCTCCCCTCCGGCGGAGACCGTCACCGGCACATTGGTCCCGGGCGGCTCGGCCACGGACTCCAGCACGGTTTCTTCGGTGTCGAGCGTGATGTCGCCGTTGGACGGGATGGTCAGCGGCAGGTCCTCGTCGTTGTCGGCGATGGTGATCTGCGCTTCCGTGCCCGACGTGTTGGACAGCGTTCCCAGCAGCCGCCCGGGCTCGGACTGAGCGGTGGACACGATGAGCAGGCTGCGGACCTCCACCTGCCCGACATCCCCGTCCACGCCCACTGCTACGGCCTCAAGGTCCTCGCCCTCCTGCCGGGAGGGATCCTGCTGGTTGTCACCGCAGCCGGCGGTGAACCCAAGCGTCAATACAACAACGACGGCGGTACCCGCCCGCCGTGCGGCGGTCCTGGGTTGGGATTTCATCAGTACTGCTCCTCATCGAATCGGCGAGGTATACGGCTGAGCTTGCCCACACAGTCGTGGGCCCTGCAGAGCCAGCGGGAGCTACTTGGCCGCCAGATCATCCGCGACGCGGTTCAGGTCCGCGGCCCATTCGGTGGACCGGCCGGGCACCAGCGTGCCGGCTTCGAAATTCCGGAGGGCCGCAGCGATGCTGGCAAGGGCCTGGGAAATATTCGCCCGCACTCCGGCGTACCCTTCCTCCGACCGTGGATCGGCGGAGGCGGTCAGCAGTTCCGCCGCTCCGGCCTTGATTATCAGGGACGCTTCGTACTCATTCATGCTCATTGCTCATTCCCGGAATGGACGGGACTCCAACGGCCTGGAAGAGTCAGGAGGTTCCCGGCTGCTTCCAGTGTATGACCGGCCGTGCCGTAGCGGGGCCGGCGCATAGGGCGCAGGTTACTCCGAGAGCCGGTGGTGGGAAAATGGCATATGAACACAAATTTGTCGCCGTCGGCCGCGGACACCTCCCCGGAATCCACTCTGCGGCTGACATCCGTAGTTGCCATCCCGAGCGAACTGTACCTAGGGAAGGCGCCGGCCCGCTATGCGGTGTCGGCCGCGTTCTCCCGGCGGCCCAACACGGCCGAGGCCAAGCTGATTCAGGGACCGGCGGCCCATGAGCGGTTGGCGGAGCAGGGCTACGAACACGTCCGCCTCGGCATTGACGAGCGGCGGCTGGAGATCGCCAACACCAATCTGGAAGAGCTGAATTCAGGTTTGGCCAAGGTGATCGGCTCCCTGGTCCGGGAGATCAGCGAGCAGGCACGCCGTGAACAGGAACAACGGGACGAAGCGGCCCTGCTCAAGAGCCGCGCGGAGGCGGGCCGCCGCAAGGAAGTCGAGGAACTGGCGCGGCAGATCTCCTTCGACTGACTACCCGCGGTACTGCTGCACGAGCGGGCACCTGAACGGGTCGCCGGATCTGAGGCCTACCTGGTTGAGGTACCGCATGATGGTCCCGTAGGACTCCCACAGGGAGGTTTCCGTGTACGGGACGCCGTGTTCGCGGCAGTACGCGCGGACGGTATGCCGGACCCTGCGCAGGTTCGGCCTGGGCATGTCCGGAAAGAGGTGGTGCTCGATCTGGCGGTTCAGGCCGCCCATGGCAAAGTCCAGCAGCCGGCCGCCGCGGATGTTCCGCGACATCACCACCTGGCGGCGGAAGAAGTCGATGGTGGCATTGGCCGGCACCCAGGGCATCCCCTTATGGTTCGGAGCGAACGCGGCACCGAGCAGGAACCCGAAGACGCTGAGCTGAACGGCCAGGAACGCCGCCGCCTTCCCCGGCGGCAGCACCGCGGCCAGCAGGGCAAGGTAGCCGCCGAAATGCACGGCCAGGAACAGCGCCTCGACCCACCGGTGCCTCACCCCGGCAGCGGCCACCACGGTCCGGATGCTCGCCGCATGCAGCTGGGGGCCTTCCAGCAGCAGCAGCGGAAAGAGCAGATACCCCTGGCGTTTCGCCGCAGCCGCGGCGAACCCCTTCCGTCCCCGGGCGGCCCCGGGGGTAAAGGCCATCACCGTCGAGACAATGTCCGGGTCCCTGCCCACCTGGTTCGGCGCCTGGTGGTGGCGGTTGTGCTTGGTGCTCCACCAGCCGTAGCTCAGCCCGGTCAGGAGCCCGGAAATCACCCGGGCCGCCCACTCGTTCCAGCGGTGCGACCGGAAGATCTGCCGGTGCGCCGCCTCATGGCCCAGGAACCCGAACTGGGCCAGCACCGCGCCCAGCAGCCCCGCCAGAACCAGCTGGTACCACGAGTCACCCAGCCGGACAATGCCGACCCCGATCGCGGCGGTGGCCAGGACCATCCCGATGATCATCATCCAGTAGAACCCGTAGCACCGCCTGAGCAGACCATCCCGCTGAACCTGCCGCAGCAGCTGGGCGTACACGTTTACATGGCCGGCACATTTTCCCGAAGCGGCTGACTGATGTGAGTCCGAAGGTTCACTGTGAGCACTCATCACCGACCCGTCATTCCTGCCCGGGCAACCGGGGCACCTGCGCCGAACTGCTCCTCACTGCTGGGGTCATCTCAGGATAGCCCCGGGGAATAACACCGGGGAATAACACCTGAACGGGTTTGTTTTCCGGCTGGCATCGAAATCCGTGCCCGCGGTCCGGCCCGGCGTCAGGGCAGGGTGCCTCTGCCGTGGGTGCGGTGTCAGCTCTGCGGTTCCGGTCCGCGGGCGAAGCGCCGGCCGGTGATTTTCTGCGGGGTGATTTCCACGTAGATGTTTTCGGGCGTCGGAATCCAGGAGTGCAGGGGAAGCCGGGAAGCGGCCTCGATTTCGGCCCCGGTCCGCAGTGATCGGGCGGTGCCGTGCACGATGACGCTCCAGGCGAAGTCCTCGGTGTAGCCGTCGGTTTCCAGGGCCACCCGGCGATTGATGGTCAGGTTTACGAGTTTGCTGCCCTGGGCGGTGCGGAACAGCACCACTCCGTCGTGGGCGAGGTAGTTGATGGGAAAGATTTCGGGGTAGTCCCCGACACTGACCGCCAGCCGGCCCAGATCGGAGCCGGCCAGCAGGTCCCAGGACTCAGCGGCATCGAGTTCGAGTACGGGATGATCCTGATCGGGCATCATGGTTTTTGTTCTCCCTGCCTGGGCTTAAGACGGATAAGGCGGTCCTGCTGATCACGGCTGGGCCCACAGAGCGGTCCCCGGACCGGATTTGAGCTCCTCCAGGTTCGTATGGGCGATTTCGAGCCGGCGGTCGGACACCGTCAGGCCGTAGCCGGTTCCGCAGCCAGAAAACCCGCGACCACCGACAGCAGCCGAAACGTGAATCCGCACGCGTGTCCATAAGCCGGACGCCCTGCTGGGCATTCGTTCCCGTACCCACAATTTTCCCACACCGGGGAATTCGCCAACGGCTTAGCCCGGGCCATCTCAGGAGGATCCACAGCTGAAGACAGGCACGAAACCTCACTGAGCCAACCGCCCGCGGATGTCGACGTATGCGCTGTTATCAGCGTCTGAAGGAGTTGGTGCAGAGAATCCGGCAGCCGACCCTGGGGTCCTTGGCCCAGGAGGAGCGCGGTCCCCGGTCGATGGTAGCCAGCCGCCGGGTCAGCTCCCTGTGGCCGGGTCCAGCGGCCTGGTCATCACCCGTAGCCTTCTGCACTGGGGCGACATTCCAAGGCGGACGCTATTCGAAGTCTGTACCTCGCCTATGCGTCCGGTCCCTCCACCGACCATGACGTGCAGCCGCGCCTCAGGCAATGGATTGGTTCCCTCCCGCGGACTGACCGTGCTGTCCCGGCGCAACCGCGAAATGGGCATGAGGAGGTCACCGGTGCCCGCATGGTCCCCGCCCTGCACGGAGACAAGGCCATCTGTGCCGAAGAGACTGGCTGGCAGCATCTCCTCGCCCTTTACGCATCCTTGCGGGCAGAATGGGCTCGGAACGGTTTCAACCTGTCGGGAAGGACGCATCAGGTGGGCGCATGGATCGTGCGGGCCGGCAAGCGGGGCGAGA
>NZ_JBNHHC010000097.1:0-7424 GCF_059091865.1 Arthrobacter sp. B0316-1-20
GGTCGGCGAGCCGCCCCGCCAGACGGCCGCCGATGATCCCGGCCAAACCGGAAGCAATCACAAATGGTCCCAGCCCGCCCAGGCCGCCGGCACCCTGCTCTTCAGCCATGGCCACAATGAACGGCGGACTCAGGGCGGAGACCAGCAGCAATGCGCGCACGCCCACGAATTTCCGGAAGGGTGCATCCGCCCGCAGCAGGTTCCAGGAACGGGCGAGCCAGCCCCCGTCGTTGTTCCCCGCCGGCGCCTGCGCAGGTTCCTTGATCCGCGCGAAAACCAGCATCGCGGCCAGCCCGGCGCCCGCAGAGATGCCAAGAAGAGCGGCCAGGGCGGCGGGATTCACCTCGCTGCCTCCGAGCAGGCGGAGACCCAGCCCCACAGTCACTGCAACAATCCCAGATGCCAACGCAGCAATCCCATTGATCTGTCCGCGCTGGCCCTGGGGGATGGTGCGGCCCAGGATGTCCTTGGAAGCGATGGAAGTCAGCGCCCGGGCCAGGGCGAAGACGGCCACTTCCAGGAGAACTGCGACGCCGGCCGCGGTGCCGGTTCCTACGGCTGCGGTGAATGCCATCGCCGCTACTGCTGCCGCCTGCCCGGCTGCACCGACGACCCAGATCCACTTCCGCTGGCGGTGCCGTCGCACCCAGGGAGCCAGAGCAGCCTGAGGCAGCATCGAACCGGCTTCACGGACCGGAACAAGCAGTCCAATGATCCAGGACGGCCCGCCGAGCGAGGCCACCAGCCAGGCCAGAACCGTTGAGGCATTGACAACCTGATCACCGGTGTTTTGCAGAGCGGTGGCAGCGACCAGGCGGAGGCCGTTGCCTGGCACGTTCCGCCGAACATCCTCCGGCATGCCGGCCAGGGCGCCGTCGTCGGATTTGATGATGCGGCCGTAAAGCCTGGCTCCTGCGTTTTCCATCCGCATCAAGTCGCTCGGTCAGGCCAGCCGCAGGGCGCGAGGGACCCAACAGCCGGCGGCCGTCCACCTCAGGTGTTGTCTGTCTCGGCTTCCGGCGTGGGTTCGGGTTCGGGCTCGGGTTCGGGGGGCAGTGCACCGCCCTCGCCTTTCCACCTGTGCAGCTGTTTCTCCGGCACTTCACCAGTGTCCGATGTCCCGGTCTGGTCCGGCTCGTTTCCTGTCGACTCGTCCATGTCCAAACTGTATGCCGCCCCCGTCGGGCCAACAAGGTCCGTAGCCACACTCGGGCGGAGGCAGTAGTGTCTGCCGGAGCATCAGGCGCGGGACGGCGTGCCGCAGGGTCCGGGTCACGGGTTCGCAGGCTGGGTGGAGAGCACCGATCGGGTTCAGTCTGCCAGTTCCGGCCGGTGCCGCAGAGCACAGGCGGGAGGAAAACCTTACCGTTCAAGGGACAGCGCGGCCTGAGCGCCGGCTACCGCCGCTGAACCGTCCGGGCCGTTCGCGGTGTTTCCCGGTAATGCCGCCGGCAGAGGAGCGCGCGGGGACGGACAGAGCCACAACAGGGCCCTATGGCTGGTCTATGGCCTGCTGCAACGACAGGATCTTCGCCATCTGCGTCCCGATATCCCAGGAACCCGGATCCGGGGCTCTGGAAGAAGAATCCCGTCACCGGCAGCTGAACCGGCGCTGACACCCGTGCCATATAGCGACAGATGCGCGGTGATCAGCGCTGGAAGGAGCCGGTGTCGGGGGTCTGCGGTTCGGGCCTGGGCCGGTGCTGGTTCAGGCGCCGGTCCAGCCGGTGCCAGAAATCCCGGACCATGACCTCGAAGGCGTCGGTGGCCGCGTCCGCGTCATTGTTGATGACGTGGTCGTAGGCCAGCCCGTAGAAGGAGGCGACCAGCAGCCGGGCATCGGCCGCGGCGTCCTGCGGGTCCACTCCCTGGGCGGTCAGCCAGGTGCGGGTGCGGGCGGTCCAGTGCGCGAAGTTCTGCCCGGCGGTGCCGGCGGGGTGTTCCTCGACCAGATCCAGCATGGCGGCCTCGAACCCGAGCCGGTCCAGCTGCCGGGAGCGGTCATGGACCACCCAGGTCCACACCCGGTGCAGCCAGGCGTCGTAGTCGGCGCGGGTCCAGGTGGTGACGTCCTCGTCCTTGAGCCGGTCGGCGCGGGCCTCGATGCGCGAGACGATCTCGTGGATCAGCTGCCGGCGGTCGCCGAAGTGGTAGACCAGCGAGTAGGCGCTGATCCCGAGTCCGGCGGCCAGGGTGCGGAAGCTCAGCCCGGCCACGGGCTTGTCCTGCAGGTACTCCACGATCTGTTCCAGCAGCTCGTCCTTGCGCTGCGGGTTCTTCGGTCTGGCCATGAACCGACTCTAGGGCCTGCGGCAGCCGTTGGGACAAGGGCATTCACTACTCGTTTTCATCTTTTGGACATGTCCAGGTAGAGCCTGCTGGTTAACAAAATGGTTAACAAGTCGGGCAGTACGCCACAGCAGGGGCTGGAGTACGGATGCAGACAGGACCTGAACGAAGCGCACAGGAGCGCACTTCGCTCAGCTGGGACAAGGTGCTGCGCTCCGCCCTCGCCCTGGCCGACAGGACGGCATCGGCGCCCTGTCGACACGCCCGCCCGCCCAGGACACGGGCACCAGGCCGATGTCGCTCTACTACTGTGTGGCCAACAAGGAAGAGATCCTGGATGGCCTCGTGGACCTCGTCTTCACCGAGATCGAACTGCCGCAACCCGGGGCCGACTGGAAAACGGAAATGCGCCGCCGGGCCCACTCGGCGTCATGTGCTGCGCCGGCATCCCTGGGCGGTCGGACTGCTCGAATCAAGGAAAGCGCCCGGGCCCCCAATGCTTAAGCACCACGAAGCCACGCTCGCGACATTCCGTCCCGCGGGTCTGGACACTGCTGAAGTCACGCTGGCCCCGGGTGGCCCTTACGATCATCCAGCCGATGCGGCGGGCAGGTCCTGCATGCATCCGGTCCGGGCTGCGCCCGGGGCCGGTACCGCACCGACGACACTTCAAGCCAGGCTGGCTTGGTATTGCCGGGTAAGAGGTTCACAGGGCGGAGGAAAGAACCGGCGACGGAACAACGGCCGGTTACCGCTGTGCTGCAGCGTTGCGTATGGCGGTCAGGGCCTTGCGCAGTTCAGTGAGCACCGGGGCCGGAACCGCGCCGGTCAGGTAGGCCAGGCCGTTGCAGGCGGCGGTAAAGGCATCGCTGTCGTTCATGGCCAGCGCGTTTCGGCAGTAGACCTCAGCGAACCTGTTCAGCAGTTCAGAGTGCTCGTCACTGAGATCGGGCTGGAGGACCTCGATGACATGCAGGATGCGGGTCCGCAGGTCCCCATTTGCGGCTGCGGGGCGCCGCAGCTCAATGTCTTCGGGGCGGGCGTGGAGGATGTCGAGTCTGAGGACGGACCCGAAGACGGCCACTGTGCGGGGCAGATAGTCCAGATCTGCCGGTTTCTCATAGGTGCGCGGCCCCGACCGGCCGGTGACGGTCTGTTCGATGGCGGTGTAGAACCCACAGACAAGGTAACTGGTCACCGGCTGTAGGCCGATCCTGTTCTGTCGCAGCCTGGCCTTGCCCGCTTTGCGGAACGCCGCTTCGATCAAGGTGCAGAACGCTGCCAGATCCAGCCGGCCCCAGTGCTCATTGACCAGCTGACGGACCCAGGCTTTATCCCGGTCGCTTGGCTGCGGCCAGTCCCGCTCAAGGAGCTTGACTTCAAGGTAATTGAGGACCTCGTCCTCGATGCACCGGGCGGCGGCACGGGCGATGTCTTCGAAGGAGCTGGTCAGAATGCGGCCGAGCCGTTCATCGAGCTGTTTTTCAAAAACCCGGAGGCGTTGGGCCGGTGGTCCGTCTCCGGCGAAGATCCAGATGATTCTGGAGGGATAGAACGAGGATTTTCCATCGGCCGAAAAATCGACCGCCTCCTCTCCGATGGCCGCGCAGGGAACCAGCACGTCGTTCACGAGCAGCTGCACGTCAGAGCACGGCAGCGCCTCGATGAGGGCCTGTCCGCCAATATGCTCGCCCCAGGCGCCGGTCTGCCGCAGGGCCTCGGCGGCAAGAACGGTCTGCGGGCTGATGCCCGCCGGCAGGCCGTGATCGGCGGCTTTGATCCAGGTCCGGATCCGTTGAATGCAGGTCGGGCAACCAGTCCCGGTGTCGGGGTTGTGCCGGTCCTGCCACACCCGGCGCGCCTGGGCGCGGGATGTAACCGGTACCGGGGGCAGGATACCGCCGCACTTTGGGCATCTGAGCCCGGTCACTTCGGCTGAGACGAACTGGGCCACGTACCGGGCGGTCCGTACCGGGCCGTGCCGGTCGACCGGAGTACCCTTGAAACTGTGGGGGAAGACCAGTTCCCCCGCAGGGTCCAGATGATTTTCCCAGTAGGCGAGGGCCGCGGCGGTTTCCGGGACCCGGTCGCCCAGAATCCGCAGACGGATCACGCCGACATCGATGCGTTCCACCAAGGCTCCCTGCGAAAAACTATGTTCCCCACGCTACGCCTGACCCGGCCACCCGTGCAGACTTTTCTGTCACCCCGACCCGGGCACAGCTCTCAACAAAGCAGGAAGCCCGGCCGCCCCGATGGACCGCAGGTACTCCGGGGACGGATTTGACGGATCCGGAACGAATATCTTCATGGCCAAGCCCTTCCCCCGGTGTCCTAATACGAAAGTAGGGTGAGTCAGGCTGCGGCGGCCGGCGTGAGGGTGACGTCGTAGCCGAGGTCATTGAGGCGTTTGATGGCGTTGTTCCTGGCGCGGGCCGGGTCCTGCCTGGTGTAGTAGCCGGGACCGGGATCTTCGTAGCAGACGCCCTGGGCGAGCAGGTGCCAGACCGCGGCAAGGACGGCGTGTTCGGTCGCGACGATGGCCTTGGGTTTGCCGCGGCGGGCCATGATCCGCTTGAAGCGGGCGCCGAGGTGGGTGTCCTTGGTGTGGGAGATGGCCAGGGCCGTGGTGCCCAGGGCGCCTTTGAGGTGTTTGTTGCCGGGGCGGGTTTTGGAGGATCTGACCCGGCCGGCGGACTCGTTCGAGCCGGGACAGACTCCGGCCCAGGAGGCGAGCCGGCCGGGGGTTTCGAACACGGCCATGTCGGCGCCTGTCTCGGCGATGATCACGTCCGCGACGGTGTTGGAGATCCCGGGGATGGTGGTCAGGAAGTCCCGTGCGGTGCGAAAGGGGGCGATTGCCTCCTCGGTCTTTTCGGTGAGTGCGTCGACGGTCCTGCCGTGGGCGTCGATCTGGTCCAGGTAGATCCTCACCATGAACGCATCGTGGTCGCTGAAGCGGCCCACCAGGGCCTCGGTCAGGGCCGCGGTCTTGCTGCGCATCGGGCCCCGGGCAGGGACGCGAGCACCACCGGGGCGCGTTCGCCGGCGATGAGGGCCTCGAGCATGGCACGGGAGGACACACCGGTCAGGTCCGTGACGGTGGAGGAGAGCTTGATGCCGGTGGATTCAAGGAACTTCTCCAGCCGCTGGATGCACCGGGCTCGCTCACGGACCACCGCGGTACGGGCGCGGGTCAGGTCCCGCAGCTGGCGGATCGGCTCCGGCGGGACGAACGAGGCCCGCAGCAGCCCGTGGGCGCCCAGCTGGGCCAGCCAGGCCGCGTCGGAGACATCGGTCTTGCGGCCGGGGATGTTGCGGGCTGCCTTGGCGTTGACCAGGACCACCGGCAGCACGTCTTCAAAGACGTAGTAGAAAGGCTTCCAGTAGTCCGAGGTCGATTCCATCACCACGGTGGTGACCCGCGCCTCGAGCAGGAAGTCGCGCAGGGCCAGGACTTCAGCGGCGGTCGGCCCCCAGGTCGTCACCGTCGAGGTGAAGGTCCCGGCTCGTTTGCCCGGGACCCGGATGCAGACCCTGGCGTCCTTCTTGGAGATGTCGATCCCGGCGGCACGCTCATGCACGATGTCCATGGGACCCTCCCTTGGGGGTGTTGCTGGTGGTTGTGTCAGTGTCAGCTGCGGAAAGGACAGGGAAACAAAGAAGGAAACTAACACTCGTGCTCAACGGCAACAGTCCACGGTTCCCGCGGAAGGCCTCCGCGCCACGCTGTCTCACGGACCGGCAGGCGGTACCAAGGACAATCGGCGCTTGGGCCGCAGCGGACACCTGCATTATCCCGCTGCCTCCGCTGTCCCGTCAGGCCTCCACGGATCCCCGGAACGCGACGGGCAGACTTTCAACCCCCACGGCGCGGCAGCGCCCCTGGACCGCTGTCTCAATTTAGTTGGCATTTTCGCAGTTAGGTGGCAGCCTACGGGTTTCGGGGTTTGTCTCAGTTAAGGTGGCAATCGTGCACCGGATCGCTCTCACGGACGGGCAGCGGTGGCTGTTCCCCGGCGCGGCGCGGACGGATCTTGGGTGTCCTGCGCGACGCGATCTCGGGTCGGCGCGGCCAAGTCATGTGTTCGGGTCGGCCGTGGACGTTCCGTACTCCGGGCGCCCGACAGGCCGATAGGTCTGGATGGTTATGCCCCGGGAAGTGGTCCGCGAGCTGACCAGGTCGAGTGCGATGTCCGGACCGGAATCGGGGAACAGCCGTGCGCCCTGGCCGACGACGACGGGATAGATGAGCAGGTCGAGCTGGTCGACCAGGTCACTGGCGAGCAGCCATCGGACGAGGGCACCGCTGCCGGGCACCAGCAGTTCGCCCTCCTGCTGCGTTTTCAGATCAACGACGGCTGCGGCGACGTCACCGGTCAGGACAGTCGTGCCCGCCCACTTCGGGTCGGTGAGGCTGGTCGATGCCACGTACTTGGGCCGGCTGTTCAGCGCGGCGGCGATCGGGTTCGCGCTCGGGTCGGTCATCGCTCCCCAGTAGCCGGCGAAGATCTCGTACGTCCGCCGGCCGAACAGGAACGCGGCCGCGCCGCCGTAGATCTGGTTGAGATAGTCCCCCGTTCCGGTGTCGAGAAGCGGTATGGCCCATCCGCCGCGGTCGAAGCCGCCGGTGCGGTCTTCGTCCGGTCCGCCCAGCCCCTGCATCACGCCGTCCACCGAGACGTTGGTCGTCGTCGTCAATCTCATGTCGTGATCACACCCCCTCTGGATCTGCGCTACTTGCTCTAAAGAAGCACACTTTCAGGTGTTTATCTACGGGTTAGCATCGGGTCGTGCGTACGCGGGACTACGGCCAGTTCTGCGGTCTCGCGCTCAAGGAGCTGGAGGAGGACGGTCTCGTAGTACGCGAGGCGCGGACCGGCTCGGACCGGTCGGTGGTCTACCGGGCGAGAGATGCATACGGAATTGCCAACTCAAGTAAGACGGCAGCAGCGCGATCTATCTCAGTTTGCTTGGCAAGACCCCAGGTCAGCATTGCCAACTTCAGTGAGACCGGACAGCCAGCTGCATTGCATGTGTGGGAGGTGCAGACAGCATTCACTGTCGGTTTTCTTTTCCTGTCTTCTGCAGTGCCGCTTCAGGTTTCGGCTGAAGCAGTCTCTGCCGGGTACTGC
>NZ_JBNHHC010000098.1:0-7355 GCF_059091865.1 Arthrobacter sp. B0316-1-20
GGCCGGTTCGGCCCGTACCTGAAGAAGGGGACGGACTCGCGCTCCATCGGCTCGGAGGAGGAGATCTTCACCATCACGCTGGAGCAGGCGCTGGAGATCTACGCCCAGCCCAAGCAGCGCGGCGCGCGGGCCGCCGTGCCGCCGCTGGCCGAGTTCGGCATGGACCCCGTGTCCGAAAAGAAGATTGTGGTCAAGGAGGGCCGCTTCGGTCCGTACATCACGGACGGTGTCACCAACATCACCGTGCCGCGGGATACGTCGCTGGAGGAGCTCACCCGCGAGAAGGCCATCGAGCTGCTGGCGGAGAAGCGGGCCAAGGGGCCGGTCAAGCGGCCGGCGGCCCGCAAGACTGCCGCACCGCGCAAAACAGCGGCAGCCAAGAAGTAGGCGGGCCTGCAACAGTTGCAGTCGGCAACCGGGGAAGCGACATAATAAACACATGCGCCTAGGGGTCCTCGACATCGGTTCCAACACCGTTCACCTGCTACTGGTTGACGCGCACCCCGGGGCACGCCCGGTGCCCTTCGCCTCGCACAAGCGTCCGCTGCAGCTGGTGGCCTATCTGGACGAGGCCGGGAACATCAAGGAGGAGGGCCAGCACGAGCTGGTCGCCTTCGTGCGCGAGGCCCGCGAATTCGCCGAACGGCACGAGGCCGAGGATCTGCTGGCATTCTGTACGTCCGCCATCCGCGAGGCGGGCAACGGCGAAGCAGTCCTGGACCGGGTGAAGAGCGAAACCACGGTTTCGCTGATGGAACTGTCCGGAGCACAGGAAGCTGCCATGACGTTCCGCGCCGCCCGGCGCTGGCACGGCTGGAGCGCGGGGACCATCCTGGACCTCGACATCGGCGGCGGCTCCTTCGAAATGGCCCTGGGCCAGGATGCTCTGCCGGACTTCGCGCAGTCCGTTCCGCTCGGTGCCGGCCGCCTGACCCGCGACTGGCTGGAGGGTGACCCGCCGACGGCCAAGAGCGTAAAGGACCTGCGCAAGTACATCCGGTCCACGCTGAAGCCGGTGGTGAAGGAGTTCGCTGCCCGCGCCGTCCCGGACCTCGTGGTGGGCACCTCCAAGACGTTCCGTTCGCTCGCCCGGATCACCGGTGCGGCGCCGTCCACGGCAGGGCCCTATATCCGGCGCGAGCTGCGCCACGATGATCTGGCGCTGTGGATTCCCCGGATTGCCGCCATGACCGTCGCCGACCGGGTCAACCTGCCGGGCGTTTCCGAAATCCGCGCCCCGCAGCTGCTGGCCGGTGCCATGGTCGCCGAGGCGGCGATGGACCTGTTCAGCATCCGGACCCTTCAGATCTGCCCCTGGGCCCTGCGCGAGGGACTCATCCTGCAGCGCCTGGACTACCTGCAAAGCGAGGGCATGCGTTCCTTCCGCACGGTGGGAGTCGGTCACGTGGACCTGCGTTCCCGTGAATACCAGCTAGCAGCTATGGACGGAAGGCCGGAATAGATGACGACCAACAATGAGGCCCGCGCTGAGATACCGGTGGCGCTGTCCAGCGCCTCGGTTTACCCGCTTTCGGTCCATGACGCGTTCGCTGTAGCCCACGACCTGGGGTATGACGGGGTGGAAGTCATGGTGACCAACAACCAAACCAGCCAGAATCCGCACACGCTGCGGACGCTCAGCGAACGCTACGGGCAGCCCATCATGGCCATCCACGCGCCGACCCTCCTGCTGACCCAGCAGGTTTGGGGTAAGGCCTGGAACAAGATCCAGATGTCCGCGGCCATGGCGCACGAAGTCGGTGCCGACGTCGTGGTAGTGCATCCTCCGTTCCGCTGGCAGTCCGGTTATGCCGAGAACTTCGCCCAGGGTGTCCGGGACATCGCCGAGGACACCGGCATCACCATCGCGGTGGAAAACATGTATCCGTGGCGAGTGCGCGGACGCGAGGCGAAGGCCTACCTGCCGCACTGGAACCCGGTGCCTCTGGACTATGAGGCGCTGACCTGGGACTTTTCCCATGCGGCCATCGCGGGCATGGATTCCTATGAGGAGATCCGGAACCTGGGATCGCGGCTGCGCCACGTGCACCTGACCGACGGCACCTTCAACGGCAAGGACGAGCACCTGATGCCGGGCGAGGGTACGCAGCGCTGCGCCGAAGCGCTGCAGCACCTGGGCCGGACGAGCTGGGACGGCGTCATCGCGGTGGAGGTCAGCACGCGCAAGGCGCGCGGTACCGGGGAGCGCGAGGAATGGCTGGCCCGGACGCTCGCCTTCGCGCGTGAACACCTCGCCGCGGTTCCCGCCCGGGAACCGTAAGGGAAGTACGACGGCGGCGGGCCGGCGCTGTGCCGGACTGCGGTTCAGTCGCGGATTCAGCGAGAAACGTGCGGATTAAACGAGAAACGCCGGCGGGCCTATGGAGCGCTGGGGGAGACGCTCGAATGCCCGCCGGCGCCGGACCGGACTATACAGACTTGAAGAAGCAGGCTTGGGTAAGTCGGTTTGAACAAATCCGCCTTGAACAAGTCCGGTCCGCAATCACTCGCACCATATGAGGTACGGATCAATGTAGCGACCCTTCTTGGGATAACACCCTGAAATAGCTGTGAATATCCTGTGAGTCCTGGTGGACGGGGAGTCCGGGCTGGGCGGGCGGCATGGCAGGATGTTGTCCATGACTACAGCTACCTCACCACGCATCGCATTCCTCGGCTGCGGCTCCATGAATGAGGCCATCCTCGGCGGACTGCTGGCCGGAGGATTGGACCCCGCGCAGGTCACGGCCACCGTCCGCAGACCGGAGCGGGCCCGCGAACTGGCGGAACGGCATGGCATCACAGCGCTGGCCGGCAGTGAGAACCAGCAGGCGAACCTGGACGCGGTCCGGACTGCGGACGTGGTCATCCTGGGCGTGAAGCCCGTCGGCATCCTGGACCTGGCCCGCGAAATTTCGCCTGGCCTGAAGCCGGAGGCGCTGGTCATCAGCGTCGCGGCGGCGGTTTCGATCGAGCTGCTGGAAGGTGCGCTGCCGCAGGGACAGCCGGTCATCCGCACCATGCCCAACACCCCGGCCCGGGTGGGCAGGGGAGTCATCTCGGTTTCGGCCGGAACCCACTGCACGCCTGAGCAGATAACACAGGCCAAGGATCTCCTCGCGGCCGCGGGCACCGTCGTCGAAATTCCCGAAAGCCAGGTGGATGCGCTCTCCGGCATCAGCGGCTCCGGTCCCGCCTATGCCTTCTACCTGGCTGAGGCCATGGCGGCTGCCGGTGCCGAACTGGGGCTCGATCCGCAGCTGGCGGCACTGCTGGCGCGCGAGACGGTAGCGGGAGCAGGCGTCCTCCTGAGCGAGCCGGGCGCCGATGCTGCTGCGCTCCGAAAGGCGGTGACCAGCCCCAACGGCACCACCGAACGGGCAATCCAGACCTTCGACACCTCTGGTATGCCCGGCATTATCGCCGCCGGCGCACGAGCCGCGGCGGAACGGGCTGCGCAGATCACGGCTGAACTCAAGTCCCAGGGGTAGCCTCCGGGGCAGCCTCAGGGCCGGGCCGCGAAGCGCTCGAGCAGATCCACATGGCCGGATACGATCAGTGTGTCCCGGCTGGACACCTTGGTGCCGGGCTGGGCATAGGTGAAGTCCTCGCCTGGGGATTTCACGCCCACCACTGTGACCCCGTATTTGCTGCGGATCTGGGACTCGCCGAGGGTGAATCCTTGGGTTTCCTTCGGCGGGTACATCTTCACGATGGCGAACCCGTCGTCGAATTCGATGAAGTCCAGCATCCGCCCTGACACCAGGTGGGCGGCCCGGATGCCGGCGGCAGCCTCCGGGTAGATTACGTGGTTGGCGCCGATGCGGGTCAGGATCTTGCCGTGCGAGGGTGTGATGGCCTTGACCCAGAGATGCTCGATCCCCAGGTCCACGAGGTTCACGGTGATCAGCACGCTGGATTCGATGGACGTGCCGACACCGACGACGGCGGCGTTGAACTCCTGTGCCCCGAGCTGGCGGAGAGCGTCGATGTTGGTGGCGTCTGCTTCCACCACGTGGGTGAGCGTGCCGGCGAATTTCTGGACCAGGGCCGGGTCCCGTTCGATCGCCAGGACCTCGCGGCCCTGCTTGACCAGCTGTTCGGCCGTCGCCGCGCCGAAGCGGCCGAGCCCGATGACAAGGACCGGCGCGTTGTGGGGCGGCCGGCCTGGAGAGGTTCTGTCAGCCAATGATCGGCCTTTCTTCCGGGTAGTGGTAAAGCTGGCGGCGCTGGCGGAGGGACAGAGCGGAAGCGAGGGTTATGGTACCCATGCGGCCGGCGAACATCAATGCCGACAGCACGTATTTTCCTTCGGGCGGGAGTTCGGCGCTCAGGTTGGTGCTGAGCCCCACCGTCGCAAAGGCGGAGATGACCTCGAAGAGGACCCGGTCCAGGCTTTCACCTGTCATGGCCAGGAGCAGGCCGGCGGCCAGTGCCACCCAGGTGGCGCCTGCGGCGATCACGGAGATGGCCACGCGCATGGTCCCCTCGGGGATCGTCCGTCCGTAGATCTTGACGTCACGGTCGCCGCGGGCTTCTGCGATGATGGCCAGGAACATGACGGCGATGGTGGTCACCTTGATGCCGCCCGCCGTCGACGCCGAACCGCCGCCGGCAAACATCAGGGCATCCGTCAGCAGCATTGTGGAGCCCTCCATCGCGTTCTGGTCCACCAGGTTGAAACCGCCCGAGCGGGTCATGACGGAGGCAAAGAGGGCGTGGATAATGCGGTCGCCCAGAGGCAGGCCGCCAATCGTCTCCGGATTGTTGGCCTCCATGGCGCCCCAGGCGATGGTTCCCAGGACTACCAGGAGAAGGGTGACCTGGATGGTGAGCTTGGTGTGCAGGTTCCACTTCCGGAACCGCCAGCCGCTCTGCAGCAACACCATGATCACCGGGAAGCCCAGGCTCCCCAGGAATACCCCGATCATGAGCGGCGCCAGGATGAACATGTCCGTTTCGTAGGGGACCAGGCCGTCCGTGTGAGGGGTGAACCCGGCATTGTTGAACGCGGAGATCGAATAGAAGATGCCGTGCCAGACGGCCTGCCAGAAGGGCTCGCCGAGCACCATGAAGCGGGGGATCAGCATGAGCGCCAGTGCCAGTTCGATCAGGACCGAGGTGGTGATGACGATCCGCAGCAGCGTGCCGACCTCCCCCAGCCGTCCGCCGGCGTTCATTGCTTCCTGCGCGATCAGCTTTCCGCGGACACCCAGGCGCTTACTGACCATGAGCGCCAGCACCGAGGCCAGGGTCAGGGTACCCAGGCCGCCGATGAAGATGCCCAGCAGGATGACGAACTGTCCGAAGAAGGACCAGTGGACCGCCGTGGACACGACTGTGAGCCCGGTGACGCAGACGGCCGAGACAGCGGTGAACATCGCATCGTGCAGGGGGGTGGCCGCGCCGTCCGCCGCGGCGAAGGGCAGGGACAGGAGCCCCGTGAAGACCAGGATGACGCTGGCGAAGGCTATGAGGGCAAGGCGGGCGGGCGAGCTGTTGGCGACGCTGTCGATGAAGTCCCGGATGGAGCGCAGGGCTCCGAGCCGGGGCCTCTCCCGCTCTGGCAGCCACACCGGCTGGTTCCTTGCCATGCTTGTCTTAACTGCTCCGTTCTGCCCAACATTCTGCCGGAAGTTCTGACTGAAATTCTGCCTGCGGCGCTCGCGTCCTTCGTAGTAAACCACTTTATGCGGGTGCACGTGGCAGGGGTCTGCGCCGATCGCGTAGCCTGAGCATGATGTCTACCCTTCCCGGCCCCGGATCGGCCCCGCCCACGCACGTTGTCTGGCATGAATCCCTGCTGGCCTACGATTTTGGCGCGCACCATCCGATGCGCCCGGACCGCCTGGAGCTGACGGCGCGGCTGGCCCGGGATCTGGGCCTTTTCGACCTGCCGGCGGTAACGGTCGCGCCGCCGTTCGTGGCAACGGACGCACAGCTGGCCCGGGTCCACGACCAGGACTATATCGACGCCGTCCACCGGGTCAGTGCCGATCCGGACTCGCTTGATCCCGATCGCGGACTCGGGACCGAGGATGATCCGGCGTTCGCCGGCATGCACGAGGCCAGCGCGCGGCTCTTCGGTGCATCGCTGGCCGCAGCCGAAGCCGTGCTGTCAGGTGCTGCCATGCACGCGGTGAATTTCTCCGGCGGCATGCACCACGCGGCCCGCGGCTACGCCAGCGGCTTCTGCATTTACAACGATGCCGCAGCCGCTATCCAGCTCCTGCTCGACGGCGGCACCTCCAGGGTGCTCTATATCGACGTCGACGCGCACCACGGCGACGGCACACAGAATATCTTCTGGGACGATCCGCGCGTCATGACCATCTCGCTGCATGAAACGGGCCTGCGGCTGTTTCCCGGGACGGGCTTCGCCAATGAGATCGGCGGCCCCGGGGCCGAAGGAACGGCCGTGAACGTCGCGCTGCCCTCGCATGTGACGGATGCGGCCTGGCTGCGTGCCTTCCATGCAATCGTGCCGCAGCTGGCGGCGGCATTCGAGCCGGAGGTCATTGTCAGCCAGCACGGCTGCGACAGCCACCGCGAAGATCCGCTGAGCAACCTCGACACCACGGTGGACGGGCACCGCCAGGCGGCGGTCAGCATCTGCGAACTGGCCGAGCGGCACTGCGAGGGCAGGTGGATCGCCACCGGCGGCGGGGGCTACAACTTCACCAGCGTCGTGCCCCGCTCCTGGAGCCACCTGATAGCGGTGGCCGCGGGTTCACCGGTGCCGGTCAGCGCCCCGGTTCCGGAGCAGTGGCGGCACTACGTGCGGGAAAAGTACGGCGCGAAGGCACCGCAGTTGATGGGCGACGGCGTGGATCTGTGGTGGCGGTCGTGGGAAGTGGGCTACGACCCGAACGATGCCGTCGACCGGACCGTGATGGCTACACGCAAGGAGATTTTCCCCTTGTACGGGCTGGATCCATGGTTTGACTAAGATGGCGGCGTTTGCCTGAGATGGCCGCCCGGCTGGCTGCCGCACAGGAAATCAGCCTCGGTATATGCGGATAGGGTTATGGAATGGTGATCGATGATGTATTCGCCGTCATCGCTGAGGGCACACGTCGGGAAATTCTCGGATCGCTGCGCTCCGGGGACAAGGCGGTAGGTGAACTGGTGGAAGAGTTGGCGGTTAGCCAGCCGACAGTCTCCAAGCACCTGAAGGTCCTGCGCGAGGCGGGGCTGGTATCCATGCGCGCGCAGGGGCAGAAGCGCTTCTACTCCCTCGAGACCGCGCCGCTGGACCGGGTGGCTGACTGGTTGTCCGGGTTCAACCTGGCCCCGGCCGCGGTTCCGGCACAGGCTCCGGCCCCAGCCCGGACCCAGACTGCGGTCCCGGCCCC
>NZ_JBNHHC010000099.1:0-7340 GCF_059091865.1 Arthrobacter sp. B0316-1-20
GGGGACCTGGAGTTCCTCGGACTCGGATTCGACCGTGACCGTGACCGGCACCAAAGAGCCGGGAATGCCGCCGGCCTGCGCCAGCACGGCTTCGCCTTCCGTCTCGCCTTCCGCCGCGTCATCGAAGCGGTATTCGCCGTTGGCGGGAACCGTCACCTGGGCGGTGCCGCCGTCGACTTCGAAGGACAGCTGGACGGGGGAAGCTGAGGTGTTGAGCGCGGTGCCGATGATGCGGCCGGGGCTGGCCTCATTATCGGCAACGATCAGGATGTTACGCAGCTTGACGTCGCCAACGTTGCGCACAATGCCGTCGGAGGCCGCGTACTGCTTGGTAGTTGCCTGCTCGTTGATCGTGCCGCAGCCAGTGGCACCCAGCAGGGCCAGCGCCGCTGCGCCGGCGGCAACAGCGCGCTGCACGCGGGTCTTCGGTGCAAAACTCACAGAGATACTCCTAGAAAGGCGAAGGGGTTGGTGACTTTTGGATACAAGTCAACAGCGAGTTTATCTTGAACTGCCCAAAATCCTTGCTTCGAAACCCCTTCTGCCGAATGTGGCATGCATCAAATCCCGGATCCGTCAAGGGTTGGTGAGGGGCCGATTCCGCTCCGATGCTGGCGCTGACTAGCGCAAACGCGTCCGGACGGTTCCTTAATCGTGATAAACTGGCTTGCGGGAAAGGGGAATGTCCACATGGTTTTTGAGGTTGGCGAGACGGTTGTTTACCCTCACCACGGGGCGGCGAAGATCGAAGAGATCAAAATGCGCACCATCAAGGGCGAAGAGAAGATGTATCTCAAGCTTCGGGTGGCCCAAGGTGATCTGACGATTGAAGTTCCAGCAGAAAACGTAGATCTGGTTGGCGTTCGGGACGTTGTGGGCAAGGAAGGACTGGAGCATGTCTTCGACGTGCTCCGTGCCGAGTTCACGGAGGAGCCCACCAACTGGTCCCGCCGGTACAAGGCTAATCTTGAGAAGCTCGCGTCAGGCGATGTCATCAAGGTTGCGGAGGTCGTCCGCGACCTTTGGCGCCGGGATCACGACCGCGGCCTTTCCGCCGGCGAAAAGCGGCTGCTGGCCAAGGCCCGCCAGATCCTGATTTCGGAACTGGCCCTGGCGGAAAAGACAGACGAAGAGCAGGCAGCCAGCGTCCTGGACGAAGTCCTGGCATCATAGGAATCCTTACAGCTGCGGCGGCAGGCCTTCGGGCTGGCCGCCGTAATTGTTTAATGCCCGTTGTACGCTGGGCTGGTGCCAGCATCAACAGAAACTGCAACAGATCAGTCCCGGAGCGCCCGGCGACTGGGTGTCATCATCGTTGCCGGGGGATCCGGCGAACGCCTAGGCTACGGCCTGCCCAAGGCTCAGGTGCCGCTGGCGGGTGAACCGATGCTGGCCCATGCCCTGCGGGGTGTCCTCTCCTCCGAGGTCGCCGCGGAAATCGTCGTCGCTGTGCCCCGCGGGGACACCATATTGCGCCAGGTCTGCGCCGCGGCCGGCAAGAACAGCAAGGACGGCCCGGTCATCACGGCGGTCAACGGGGGATCCTCCCGCGCGGATTCCGTACGCGCCGGACTGGCCGCCCTGGGCGCCGGGATTGACGGCATCCTGGTGCATGACGCAGCCCGCGCCCTGACCCCCGCGGCCGTCTTCGAACGGGTGGGACACGCGCTGGCCGAGGGTGCCAAGGCGGTCATCCCCGCCATCTCAGTCGTGGACACGATCAAGACTGTCGCCTCCACGGACGCGCAGGATGCCCACCTGGCGCCGGAACTTGTCACCGGCACCGCCAACCGCGCGCAACTGCGCGCCGTGCAGACCCCCCAGGGGTTCGACGCCGGCACCCTCCGCGAGGCGCACAAGGCGGCGGAGTTCTTCAATGACGAGCAGGCGGCCGCTATCACGGACGACGCGATGCTGGTCGAAATGATGGGCACCCCGGTCTATGTGGTTCCCGGCTCCGTCCGGGCGCTGAAGATCACTACGCCGCTGGACCTTGTGCTGGCCGAGGCCCTCCTCGCCGGCGAATATCCGCACCGGTTCCTGGAAGGCTGACGGTGGACGATTTTCCCTGGCCCGTGCCGAGGACGGGCATCGGCATCGATGTGCACGCTTTTGCGCCCGAAGACCAGCCGCGGCCGCTGTGGCTGGCCGGGCTGTGCTGGGACGGAGAGCGCGGGCTGGCCGGACATTCCGACGGCGATGCTGTCGCCCACGCAGCCTGCGATGCGCTCTTCTCCGCGGCCGGCCTGGGCGATCTGGGCACGCACTTCGGCACGGACCGGCCCGAATTCGCCGGTGCGTCCGGCACCGTGCTGCTTGCCGAGGCCGCACGGATCGTCCGGTCAGCGGGATACGGCATTGGCAATGTGGCCGTGCAGTTCGTTGGGAACCGGCCCAAGTTTGCGCCCCGCCGCGCGGAAGCGGAGGCAGCGCTCAGCGACGCGGCGGGCGCGCCGGTCAGCGTTTCAGCCACCACCAGTGACGGACTTGGCTTCACCGGCCGCGGTGAGGGCATCACCGCCGTCGCTACCGCTGTCGTTATCAAGCGCACCTGACCGCCCCGCCCCCGCTGGCTCAGCAGCAGGCGTTCATAGCAGGCGGGAAAAGGACGTGGCCTGCGAAGCGAACGCGGGGGAGGGGCCGTTTCGGTTAGCCTAGAGCAGTGAGCCTGAGATTCTATGACACCGCAACCGCAGAAATCCGCGACTTCGTTCCGCTGATTGAGGGCAAGGCGAGTCTCTACTACTGCGGTGCCACGGTGCAGGGCATGCCGCACATCGGACACCTGCGGTCGGCGCTGGCGTTCGACCAGCTCACCCGCTGGCTGCGCTACCGCGGCTTCGAGGTGACGGTTGTCCGCAATGTCACCGACATCGATGACAAGATCCTGGCCAATTCGGCCGCCACCTTTGAGGACCCTGGCGTTCCCAGCGAGGAATGGTGGGCCCTCGCCTACCGCTTCGAGCAGGAATTCGAGGCCGCCTACGACGCGATCGGCGTCGAACGGCCGACCTATGAACCGCGGGCCACCGGCCATATCCCGGAGATGCACCAGCTGATCCAGCTGCTGATCGACCGCGGGCACGCCTATCCGGCCCTTGATGATTCCGGCGATGTGTACTTCGACGTCCGTTCCTGGTCCAAGTACGGCAGCCTGACGCGGCAGAACATCGACGATATGCAGGCCGCCCCGGACGCCGACCCGCGCGGCAAGCGGGATCCGAGGGACTTCGCGCTGTGGAAGGGGCACAAGGCAGGGGAGCCGGAGACGGCGGCCTGGCCGAGCCCCTGGGGCACCGGGCGCCCCGGGTGGCACCTGGAGTGCTCGGCGATGGCCAGCAAGTACCTCGGCACCGGTTTCGACATCCACGGCGGCGGGCTGGACCTGCGCTTCCCGCACCATGAAAACGAGATGGCGCAGTCCCAGGCTGCCGGGCACAGTTTCGCCAATTTCTGGCTGCACAACGGCATGGTCACCTACGAGGGCGAAAAGATGAGCAAGTCCATCGGCAACACTGTGAGCCCGCAGGACATGCTGGCCACTGCCCGCCCGCTCGTGGTCCGCTACTATCTCGGCCAGGCGCACTACCGCTCCGTGCTGGACTACCGGCCCACATCGCTGGCTGAGGCCGCGGCCGCCGTCGAACGCATCGAGGGGTTCATGGCGAAGGCGACGGCGAAGCTGGGCGCCTCCGGTGCGGTCAAGGCGCCCGCTGACTTCGAAGCGGCGATGGACGACGACCTGAACATTCCGGCCGCCCTGGCGGCCCTGCATGAGGCTGTGCGGCGCGGCAACACCGCGCTGGCGGCAGGGGACGACGACGGCGCCCGCGCCGCCCTGGATGACGTCACCGCCATGACGGCGGCCCTGGGCATCAACCCGCTGGCAGCGCAATGGCGGACCGGCGAGGGCAATGCCGCCGAGCACGCCGCGCTCGACTCGCTGGTGCAGGCGCAGCTTGCCGAACGCGCCGCCGCACGGGCCGCGAAGGACTGGGCACGGGCTGACGCCATCCGCGATACCCTCACCGCCGCAGGAATTCTGGTCGAAGACTCCGCGGACGGTGCCAACTGGAGTGTCGAGTCCCGCTAAACTGAGGAAACACAAGTGTATTTCGCGTTGACCGGACAGGCTGGACGCGCACCGACCAACCGAAGGTAGTAACGATGGCCAACAAGGGGCGCCCCGGCGCGATCCGCAAGCAAAAGAAGGGTCCCACGACCGGCACCGGAGGCCACGGACGCAAGGCGCTGGAGGGCAAGGGCCCGACACCCAAAGCGGAGGACCGTCCGTACCACAAGGCGTACAAGAACAGGCAGCTTGCCGAGCGCTCGGCCGCCAAGCGCCAGGCCGGCCGGCAGGGCTCCGGACCCCGCGGCCGGAGCAAGACGGCAGAGGAAGTCGTTACCGGCCGCAATTCGGTGGTCGAGGCATTGCGGGCCGGAGTTCCGGCCAAGGCCCTCTATGTCGCCGTCCGTGTGGAGATGGATGACCGGGTCCGGGAGTCGCTGAAGATTGCCTCCGAGCGCGGCATTCCCGTGATGGAGGTGCATAAGCCGGAACTGGACCGCATGACGGACGACGCCGTCCACCAGGGCCTGGTGCTGCAGATCCCGCCGTACGAGTACGGGGATTCCATCGACTTCGCCCAGGAAACCGTGGCGAAGTGGAAGAAGGGCCACATCGGCAACGCGCCCTTGTTCGTTGCGCTGGACGGAATCACCGATCCGCGCAACCTGGGAGCCATCATCCGTTCCGTTTCCGCCTTCAGCGGCCACGCCGTCGTCGTTCCCGAACGCCGCTCGGTGGGCGTGACCGCCGCTGCCTGGAAGACCAGTGCGGGTGCCGCGGTGCGCGTGCCCGTCGTCAAGGCCGGCAACCTGAACCGGACGCTCGAAGCCTTCAAGGACCTGGGCATTTTCGTCCTGGGTCTGGACGGGGACGGGGAAGTGTCGCTGCCGGACCTGACGCTGGCCAAAGAGCCAGTCTGCATCGTGGTCGGCTCCGAAGGCAAGGGCCTGTCTCGCCTGGTCCGCGAGAACTGCGACCAGATTGTCTCCATTCCCATCGATTCCGCGATGGAATCGCTGAATGCCTCCATGGCGGTGGGTATCAGCCTGTATGAAATCTCGAAGCAGCGTTCGGCCTAGGGAGCTATGACAAGCATCTTGTCAATGGAACACCGCGGAGAATCCCGGCATCCTTCGCGGCCGTTTCCGCTGGGGATCAGCGAACACATTCCCGCTGTCCGTGGCACCGGCGGCGTGGTCAATGTGGCGGTGTATGCTCCGGATATCGAGACGATCGATATCCACTTCCAGACATCCGACGGCACCTGGTCCGTGGCTGCGCTGGAGGACTGGACCGACGGCGTCCACCACGGAACGGTCCGGGGTTTCCACCACGGAACGCGCTACGGCTTCTGGCCGCGGTCTGCCGACGCGCAGGCCCGGCGGCCGGAGCAGTTGCTGCTCGATCCGTACGGCAGGGCTATCGACGACGGAACGACCTTCGGCGACCAGACCGCACCCGAGGAGGCAGGAGCCGCGGAACGGCTCTCCGCCGTGCGCAGTTCCAAGGAGCGCCTGAACCAGGCACTTGCTCCGATCCGTTACCTGTCCGTCTACGTGGACTCCGGTTTCGACTGGGGAACGGACCGGCTCCCGCAGATTCCGCTGCGGGACACCGTCATCTACGAGGCCCATGTCAAAGGCCAGACGATGCTGCACCCGGACATTCCGGAGGAACTGCGCGGAACGTATGCCGGCTTCGCCCATCCCGTGATGATCCGGCATCTGACCTCGCTGGGCGTGACCGCAGTCGAACTCCTTCCGGTGCATTTCCATATCGACGAGCCGCACCTGCAGGAACTGGGCCTGACGAACTACTGGGGCTACAACACCCTTGGCTTCTTCGCGCCGCATCCCGACTACGCCACGAAGGAGGCCCAGGCCGCCGGCCCCAAGGCCGTGCAGGACGAATTCAAGGAGATGGTCAAGCGGCTCCACGCAGCCGGACTGGAAGTCATCCTGGACGTCGTCTACAACCACACGGCAGAAGGCGGCCAGGACCGTCCGGCACTGTCCTGGCGCGGCCTCGCCGGGCAGCAGTACTACCGCCACGACGGCCAGGGCCGGTATGTGGACACGACCGGCTGCGGCAACACGGTCAACTTCGGTGAGCCGCGCGTCGTCCAGCTGGCCATGGATTCCCTGCGCTACTGGGTGGAGGAATACCACATCGACGGATTCCGGTTCGATCTGGCCGCGGCTCTGGCCCGCGACGGCAATCACCACTTCAACCCCCGCCATCCATTCCTGCTGGCCGCATGCGCCGACAAGGCCCTGCGCGGTATCAAGCTGATCGCCGAACCTTGGGACGTGGGCATGGGCGGCTGGCAGACCGGAAACTTCCCGCCCGGCTGGGCCGATTGGAACGACCGTTTCAGGGATACCGTCCGGGACTTCTGGTTGGTGGACCAGGCGGCGCTGGCCCAGGGCGGCCAGGGCGGTTCGGTGGCGCGGCTGGCGGGCTGCCTGGCCGGTTCAGCCGATGTTTTCGCCGGTTCCGGGCGGACGCAGCTGGCCTCCATCAACTTCGTGACGTCCCACGACGGTTTCACGCTGGCCGACCTGACGTCCTACGACCGCAAGCATAACGAGGACAACGGCGAGGAAAACCGGGACGGCAGCAACGAAAACCGCAGCTACAACCACGGCGTCGAAGGACAGACCGGGGACGAAGCGGTACTCGCTGCCCGCGCGCAGACCGCCCGGAACCTGATGGCCACGCTGGCCCTGTCTCTGGGCGTGCCGATGATCACGGCCGGCGATGAACTGGGCCGGACGCAGCTGGGCAACAACAATGCCTACTCGCAGGACAACGAAATCAGCTGGCTGGACTGGCAGGTGGACGAGTATTCCCGGGACATGCTCCGGGCCACCACGGACCTGTTCCGGATCCGGCGGGATTTCCTGGACAACCAGCCGCGCAGTTATCCGGCGCGGCCAGACAGCTCCTACATGCTGTGGTTCAACGCCCAGGGCCAGCCGATGACCCCCGAACAGTGGACGGATCGCGGCAACCGCGTGATGCAGCTGCTCATGGGGTCGCCGGACGGACTGCTGGATGGCCTGCTGGTGATCAACGGCGGCCTGACACGCGCCCCGCTTGCCCTGCCCGACGCCGCTGTCCTGCGCGAGTTCGGTGTGGCGGACGGGCGGGCGCGGATGTTCGAGCTGCGCTACAGCACCAGCGACCTGGAATACCGGCGGCGCGGTGCCCGGATCCGCACCGGCGAGAAGGACACCATCGCCGCGAACTCCATCAGCATCTACCG
>NZ_JBNHHC010000100.1:0-7263 GCF_059091865.1 Arthrobacter sp. B0316-1-20
GACGGCGAACGCGAGGGTGTTGCAGATGCCGGCGACAAAGAGGGCGGCTGCGGTGGTGTACCGGCGAAGCCGGACAGGGTCGGTGGACATGGAAGGCATCCTTGGGTCCCGGACGGCCCCCGACTGCAGCAGGACCGTCTCCTGACACCACCATCGTTTCACCCCAGCCCCGCGGGCGGAATCCTCAAACTTAAGGGAGCCGTTTACCCAGTCAAACGCCGATAACAGCGCATCTGTCGTGTCGCTGATTCCTCCCGAATTATTGTTCTCCCCTGCTGGCTAGTCATCTGCTTCGCCGCTGTCGCCGTCCTGCTGATTGACTCCGCCTTCGTTATCGTCGTCGTTCTCTTGGTTATCTCCGGTGTTCTCGTTCTGTTCCTGCTGAACATCCTCGTTCGGTGTTTCATCCTGGTTTGGGTCGTCGCAGCCGGTAATGAGCAATGCGCACAATGCGAGGAGGGTGGCGAAGCTCTTGGAAATCTTCGTCGCCATGACCGTGCCTTTCGATAGTCCCTTGAGGTGTGGTTACTCCTTCACAGTAAGGGAGAAGGACTGAGTGGGATATGAGACGTTCTGCACCGCCGGCACGCCGCCGTCATGAAGTTAGTGGCTTCCCGAAGCACCGAGCGATTGAAGGGTTTGGCGGCGGCTGGTCGGCAATAGCGATTCAGGCCCGCTTAGGGCTCTGGGATCAGGTTCCGGGAACATGCCCAGTTGTCCCAAGAAATCCATCCGGAAGCTGGGGCCGGCCTTGTCGCTCGGTTTACTCAGACGCAAGGACTAAGGCGCCAAGGGCGATATCTCGCAGTTGCAGGCCCTCACGACAGCGCTGGCCGCAACGGTCGGCACCGGCAACATCGTCGGCGTGGCGACCGCGATCGGTATCGGCGAGCCGCGGTGTCCTTACTACCAGATCCTCAACGCCCTGATCGATACGGAGGCCGTGCTGGCCCACGACCCGATGCTCCTCAAGCGGCTGCGGCGGATGCGCGCCACCCGGCAGCGGGCCCGCACCGAATGCCGCCTGGGACGTGACTTCGCCTAGAACAGGGCCGGTGCCTGAACTGCGGCACTCAGGGGCCAACCGCCGGTTCCGCGGCCGGCCCCATCTGCTCGGCCCCATAATGTGGTCGGCCGGGTCTCCTGCTTCCAGCCATTCCCTGGCGCTGACCGGTCCGGCAAAGCTGTTGCACTCCTGACCGGAAAGCCTGTGCTCTCGCACCGTAAACGCCGATGGCAGCGTCTGCGTTGATCCAACAGTTTCCGCAGAGACGTAGCACGGGACGGCCGTGTGATCGAAACGTTAGCAGGACACGTACCCGGCACCCGGGCTACGGGCGCGGTACTGTGCAGACTGGTAGGCGTGTGCCGGTTCCATCCGGCACCCAAGCCAGGCTTTGCTTCATGAGGGGGAACGATGCCAAGCATCAAACGCACGACGGCCATCGCCGCCGTCGGTCTTATTGCTGCCGGGGCCACGGCCGGAGGCGTGTACATCGCCGGCCAGGCGGTCGCCGACCAGAGCACCATCCGCTGCTTTCCCGCTCCGGAGCTTGAGGCCGATGACGCCCTCAGCCTGGCGCACCCGCGCAACAGGCCGCCGGCCGAAGCGATCGGGCACTGCGCGGACCAGTGGCGGAACGGCACACTGACACGGCACGGTATCAATCCGGAGGCCCTGGATCCGGACAGCGGTTTCGACCCGGAGGATATGACCATCACGTTCACCGTGCCGGAACTGAGCGCCTGCCTCTACGAGGACGAGGTCGGGGTCTTCCCCGGCAGCTCCCAAGTCTGCCAGCGGCTGGGCCTGAAGCTTCTGGAGGAATAGCCCCTGCCGGAGGATTACGGGAGGCCCGCCTCCGCGTGCCGCTTGAGCCTGCGCAGATGCCCGGCCCAACCGGCAACGTGTTCGGCGGCCAGCGGCCCGCCGTCGGACAGCGCGGCAAAACCCGACTCGACCAGCGCCACCCGGGTGCCGTCGTCGTCCGCGTGGAAGGTGAAGGTGACCCTTGTTTGCGCTTCCCAGCCCGGTTCCGACCAGCGGAAGGTGAGCCGGCGGCCGGGAACGACGACGTCAACTTCGCCTTCCGCGGTCAGGACGGTGCCCTCGATTTCCCACCGTTCGCGCACCGGCGTTCCCGGCACCACGGCGAACTCCATGCCTGGCCACCAGGCATCCTTGCCCTCAGCGAAGGCGGACCAGGCGCGGTCGGCCGGGCAGCGGATCAGGATTTCCAGGCGGATATCGTCGGCGATCTGCACGAGGCCATTAGCTCAGAAAGGCCGGGGGTGCGCAATAGGCGCCTACCCCCGGCAGCGGGATGCCGGCGCACGTATCAGCCGAGTAGGGCGGCCGCAATGCCTGACTGGTTGCCCAGCAGCCAGTCACGGCGGCGGCGGATCTGGTCTCCGGCTCCATCCCGCCACATCCGTGCCCACCCCCCGCCGACTGCCTCGGCGTAGTGCTTCATTCTCAGCCAGCTCAGGTCAGCGCGCTCCGCACCGAACCCGGCCAGCCGCCGTCGTTCTCCTGCGGACCAGCCGTAGGCATCCGCGAAGATCCGCAGTCGCCGCAACTGATCGGCGCCCAACCATTCTCCGCCGACGTCGAAGGGGTCGCGCAGCGGCACCCAGTGCATCGCCGTGTTGTACGAATCGATAAGACGGGTGCTTGGACCGGCAAGGTCAAAGTCAATGAGCGCTACGGCTTCCCCGCCCCGAACCACCGTATTCTGCGGTGTCACGTCCAGATGTGTGACCAGCTCAAAGTCATCCTGCCGCACCGGCCGCGGAGGGAAAGGCTCAGCGGCGGGGTCATAATCCGAGGAAGCCTCGTGCAGGCGCCGGACCAGACGGCCCACAGAGGCCAGGAGCCGCTCCGATAGGACCCAAGGCTCAACCACGGCGCCGGGAACCGATCCCTCGATAAAGGTGAGGACGTCCCGGCCGACAGCGTCCCGCCCCAGGAACCGCGGACTCCCGTCGAAGCCCGCCTGCTCCAAATGGTCCAGATAGGCGGCCACAGCATGGGATTGCGGCTGGTGCGGCCGGCGGACCGTCTGTCCGACCCGGACGACCCCTTCGGTGACATCGCCGGCCGGCAGCTGGATTTCGACGCCGCCGGCTTGATCAGCGAACCTGCGTGTTCGATATCCCTCCATACCGGCCGATGCTACCGAAGGGGTGGCCTGCTCACTACAGTGGACCCCATGGCAGACAACGAGCGCGAGACTTTGGGAAGCCCGACGCCGGAACCGGACGCCGGCCTGAACCGTGATCCGGAGGACTGGGTCACCGGAGACGAGCCGATGACCGCCGCCCAGCGCAGTTACCTGGACACCCTGGCACGCGAGGCCGGGGAGGAGTTGCCGGCGGATTTGACCAAGGCGGAGGCCTCCGAGCACATCGACAGGCTGCAAAAGGGAAGCAATCGGCTGGGCAAGGAGCAGTAATGGGTCCGGAGCCGGACATCGGCGGCTTCATCGCGGGCTTCGACCATCCGATGTACGTGGTGACGGCTGCCTCGGGGCCGGAAGCACAGCCCGCATCACGGTCCGGCTGCCTGGTGGGGTTCGCCACCCAGTGCAGCATCGATCCGGCGCGCTTCCTGGTCTGCATCTCCAAGCAGAACCACACCTACCGGCTGGCCCGCGACGCGTCCGCACTGGGCCTGCATGTGCTCGGCGCTGGCCAGCGGGAGCTGGCGGAACTGTTCGGCGGCCGGACCGG
This sequence comes from Arthrobacter sp. B0316-1-20, assembly GCF_059091865.1. Lineage (NCBI taxonomy): Bacteria > Bacillati > Actinomycetota > Actinomycetes > Micrococcales > Micrococcaceae > Arthrobacter > Arthrobacter sp. B0316-1-20. Next base: position 3,733 of record NZ_JBNHHC010000100.1, read on the forward strand.
CGACGAGGTGGACAAGTTCGCCTCCTGCAGCTGGCGGGACGGGCCGCGCGGTGTACCGATACTGACAGATTGCCCGCGCTGGATGGTGGCGGAGGTCGTTGACCGCGTCGACCTGGGCGACCATGACGGGTTCCTGGTGGCGCCTGTCGAAGTGGGCATCGAAGCCGATGCCGCGCCGCTGAAATTTTCCCAGGTCCGCAGCCTGCAGGCCGGGCACCCGGCCTGAGCGCCATCAGCCGGGCAGCCGGTCCGCCAGGGTGGGAAAGGAAGGCTGGGCGCCCTCACTCTGCACCGCGAAGGCTCCGACCCTGACGGCAAAGGCGGCAGCCGCCTGCAGGCTGTCCCCCGCCGCCAGCCGGGCACCCAACGCACCGACGAAAGCATCCCCGGCTCCGGTGGTGTCCACTGCTTCGACCGGCGGCGCGGGATAGGCCTTGATGCCGGACGCATCCGCGCACAGCGCCCCGCGCGCTCCAAGGGTGAGTACGACGGCGGGCACCCCCGCCCGCAGCAGGCCCGCCGCCAGCGTTTCCTCGGAAGCCGGCTGCGGAACCCCCGGCGCCAGCAGCTTCAGTGCCAGCACGGCTTCGTGCTCGTTGACCACCAGCGGGTCCGCGCGGCGGAAAACCACCGGCTCCAGCTCGATGACCGGCGCCAGGTTCAACACCACCCGCCCGGTGGCCAGCCGAGCGGCGGCCTCAGTGCCGGAGCGCGGAATCTCGCCCTGCAGCAGCACCACGGCGGCGCCGCCGATCGCATCGGCATGACCTTCCACGGCCGCCGCATCCAGGGTGGCATTGGCGCCGGGCACCACCACGATCGTGTTCTCTCCGCCGTCCGCGACGGTGACCAGCGCGACGCCGGTGGGCTCCGCCGTCGTGCTTATGCCCGACAGCGAAACGCCGGCTTCACGCACCAGCTGCAGCGCCGCCCCCGCATGCCCGTCCCTGCCGACCGCGCCGATCAGGGCGGTGGCTGCGCCCAGCCGCGCGGCTGCGACCGCCTGGTTGGCGCCCTTGCCGCCGGGCAGCACGGCGAGGCTGCGGCCGATCACCGTCTCCCCCGGCTGCGGGTGGCGGGCGGCGGTGACCAGCAGATCGGCATTGATGGATCCGACCACTACGACGTTCATAAACCGACCCTAGCCGCGGGCTCTGACAGAATCGAAGCCATGAACGTTCCCCTGCTTGGCCTGCTGCTCGACGTTGACGGACCGATCGCCAGCCCCGTCACCCGGACCGTGCGCCAGGACATCCTCGGCCACCTCGGCACGCTGGCCGCCGCCGGCATCCCGCTCATCTTCAATACCGGCCGCTCGGACACCTTTATCCGCGAGCAGGTCATGGAGCCCATGCTGGCTGCCGGCATTCCGGACAACGCGCGCATCCATGCCATCTGCGAAAAGGGCGCGGTGTGGTTCAGCATCACCGCCGAAGGCGCCGGCGAGATCCAAGTGGACCGCAGCCTGGCCCTCCCGCCGGCCTTTGCCGACGCCGTCCGGCAGCTGGTGCTGCAGAAGTACCAGGCCTACATGTTCTTCGACGAGACCAAGCACGCCATGGTGTCCGTGGAACAGCAGCTGGACGTGCCGAACCGGGACTACCTGTCCATCCAGCATCATTTCGACGACGACGCGCTGCGGCTCATGCGCGAGCACAACCTGGGCGTCACCCGGCTGGACCACCACGCCCCGGACAGCGACGACAACATCAGCTTCCGCGTCGAGCCGACCATCATCTCCACCGATATCGAGGCGATCGAGCTGGGCAAGGACCTGGGCGCGCAGCGGGCCATGGAGCTGCTGAAGGAGGACGGCGCGCTGCCCGCCGCGTGGCGCACCGTGGGGGACTCACGCAGCGATTACGCGATGGCCGACTGGCTGCACGAGCAGGGCTTCGACGTGGCGCACGTGGATGTCCGGCCGGAGGACGGCGTGTTCGCCAAGCCGTATCCGGTGCTGACAGCGGCGAACCTGGGCGGCGACGCCAAGATGATCCACGACGACGCCGGTGCCGTCTTCCTGCAGCGCTGGGTGGACATGGTGGAAGGCCGGGCACTGGGCGACGACGACCTGCCGGGGAAATAAATCCCCTTGGATTACTTGTTCCTTCAAGTACACCTGCCCGAAGGAGCGTCATGACCACCTTTGCCGTCACCGCCGCCACCGGCCAGCTGGGCCGCCTCGTCATCGCCGAACTGCTCAAGGCGGGCGTCGCGCCGGCCGCTGTTGTCGCCGTCGTCCGCGACCCGGGCAAGGCATCGGATTTCGCCGGACTCGGTGTCCAGGTCCGCGCCGGCGACTACAACGAGCCGCAGGCCCTGTCTGCCGCCCTGGCCGGCGTCGACAAGCTCCTGCTCATTTCCGGCAGCGAGGTGGGCCAGCGCCTTCCGCAGCACCGGAACGTGATCGACGCCGCCAAGGCCGCCGGCGTGCAGCGCATCGCCTACACCTCGGTGCTGCGCGCGGACGAAACCGAGCTGGTGCTTGCGCCCGAGCACAAGGCCACCGAGGAGGCCATCGCCGCCTCGGGCATCTCGTACACCTTCCTGCGCCACGGCTGGTACACCGAAAACTACACCGCCCAGCTCGGCCAGTACCTGGCGCACGGTGCCATCCTGCATGCGGCGGGCGAGGGACGCATCGCCGCCGCCACCCGCGCCGACTTTGCCGCCGCCGATGTGGCCGCGCTGCTGGAGGATCGCGCGGACAACGTGGTCTACGAGCTGGCTGGCCCCGCGTTCACCTACGCGGTCCTGGCCCGGACCATTACCGAGGTGACCGGCACCCCGGTCGAGGCCAAGGCGCTGGGCGCGGAGGAACTGCAGAACGCGCTGACGGGGGCCGGAATGGATGCTGGGCTCGTGGGCTTCCTGGTCGCGGTGGACGGCAACATCGCTGCCGGCGAGCTCGATGGCGGCTCGCAGGAGCTCGAGAAGCTGCTGGGCCGTCCGGCCACTCCGCTGGCCGAGGCCGTCGCCGCCGCGCGGTCGGCCGCATAAGTACAACCACCGCCGCCGAGCAGTTCGCGATCCGTGCGCTCCAACCGCACCTGGCTGCAGCCCTCCCGCCGTCGTGCTTTTAGCTGCTGCGGGAACTAGCCCAGTTCCGCCTCGATGGCGTCGATGACTTCGGGGGCGTCGGGCGCCGTCTTCGGCGCGAACCGGCCGACAACCTTGCCCTCGGCGTTGACCAGGAACTTCTCGAAGTTCCAGGTGATGTCCTCCTGTAGCTCGCCCGTGCGGAACTTGGTCAGTTCAGCGTAGAGCGGGTGGCGGTCCGCGCCGTTGACGTCCGCCTTGCGGGCCAGCGGGAAGGTCACACCATAGTTGACACTGCAGAATTCCTGGATTTCCTCTTCGGTCCCCGGCTCCTGGCCCTTGAACTGGTTGGAGGGCACGCCCAGGATCGTGAAGTTCCGGTCCTGGTATTTCCGGTACAGCGCCTCGAGGCCTTCGTACTGCGGGGTCAGTCCACACTTGGAAGCAACATTGACCACCAGCACGGTCTTGCCTTTGAATTCGCCGAAGCCG
>NZ_JBNHHC010000101.1:0-7201 GCF_059091865.1 Arthrobacter sp. B0316-1-20
GCCGGTGCGCTTCGGACGGCGGGCTCGAGACGCAGTTGCAATGAAAAGGTAATGGTGCGGCCCGGTCCGGCCCGCGGTTCCGGGCGTAATCTTGCCATAGGTGGACTCCGCGGCCGGTCTCCCCTCGCCCCTTCCTCAGCCGCCGATCCACAGTATCTGGGCTGAAGCACGCTGGAGAGCAACCATGAAGACCCCTCGGTTGGCAGTCGCGTCCGCGCTGGTCTGCGTGGCTCTTGCCGGCTGTACCGGCTCAAACGTGCCGGCCAGCAGTCCGCCGGAAGCGGCCGATACCGGCCCCGCGGTCACCGTGCCGGCCGATTCCTCGCCGGGCGCGGCCGGTCCTGACGAATCCGGCCCTGGCGAATCCGCTCCCGCTGCGTCCTCGCCCGCGGAATCCGCTCCCGAGATCGATGTTCCCGACGGCCGGATGCCGTCGGAGCTGCCATCGGCCTCATCCTCGGTGCCTGCCTCCGGGCCGGCCGACGGCCTGCAGCCCGGTACGCCGTCGACGGCCGCGGAACCTTCGCCGTCTGCCTCCCCGCAGCAGCCTGCACCGGCTCCATCCTTCGGCCCTGAGCCCCCGTCCGCATCGCTGCCACCGATTCCCGCGCTGCCTCCGACCGCGGTGCCCGCACCGGTGCCGGCTCCGGATCCTGAAATGCCGCGGACCCCCGCCGGCTATTCTGTTCCGCTGACGCTCTTCTACATTGCCATTGACGACGGCGGCCGCATCGGCGCGCTGATCGGCTGCAATGACAGCCTGGTCCCGCTTGCTACTGAGCCGGTTACTACCGTCGATCCGCTGGCCGAGACAATGGACCGGCTCCTGGGTAACTCCCAGCCCTTCGTGGGGCGGGCCGGGCTGTACAACCCGCTCTGGCAATCCAGGCTCGTCTACATGGGCAGCCAGTTCGACGGGACGACGGTCACGGTCGAACTCGGCGGCGAGGTGGTGCCGGCCGGAACCTGCGATGTGCCGCGGATCGAGCACATGCTGAAGCAGGCGGCTCTGACGGCTGCAGGAGCGCGGTTCGCGGTGATCCTGGTCAACGGCGTGCCGATCGAGGAACAGCTCAGCAGCCGGTAGCACGACGACGGCACCGCCCCTGCCCTGTCGTGCCGGCCTTTGGGGGACTACAGTGGGACTCTCCGGACGGATCTTTTTCCGCCCGGAGTGCGTCCCGGCCTCTTAGGCCAGAGGAGGAACAATGAAGTGTCCTGTGGACGATACCGACCTGGTCATGACGGACCGCGCCGGAGTGGAAATCGATTACTGCCCCAAGTGCCGCGGCGTGTGGTTGGACCGCGGTGAACTGGATAAGGTCATCGACCGTTCTGCGCAGCTGATGCGGGAGGTCCAGCCTGATCGGGTCCATCCCGGAGCGGGGCAGGACGCCCCGCCGACGTACCGGCCCGCGGCGGCCCCGCCGCCCCTGCCTTCACCGCTTCTGAAAGAACCAGGCAGCGACGGCCGGTACGGGGAGCGCGGAGAGCGTTTTGGCCAGCCCACCCATGAACGGCCCCGCGGTGAACAGACCCGCGACGGCCAGCGCTTTGAACAGCCCGGCTATGACCGCCCGCGCTACGACCAGCCGAGGCACGACGACGACCGGTACCACCGGGACGAGCGCGGCTATGACCGCAAGTACGGCAAATACGGAGACCAGGGACGGCGCCGGAAGAAGGACAACTGGCTGGGCGAGCTCTTCGATTTCTGAGTCGATTTCTGAGCCGCCGTGGCGCCTCGGCTCTTCCTGAATAACATGCGGCAGACGGCATACAGGCTGATCGGCAAACGGTTGCCGTTGCTGCCTCGCATCCAGTGTGTTTTATAACTCACATTGTGGATATTCCCTGTGGATAGCGCCCGTTAAGCCCTCGGTCCGGCTTCTGTCAACACGGCCAATGTGGATGAAAATTGTGGAAAAATACTTTTCCTCCACAGGTGTGAATACACGTTTCCGCAGGTCAGGGGCCTGTTACTGCCCAGTTTCAAAGATTATCCACAGGGTTCTCCCCATCCTGTGCACAAGATATGCCCACTAATCCACACCCTATGCACAAGGCCTGTGGATAACTCGCTTGGCGCGGCGCCGATAGGGGGCTAACGTTGCCGGGTATCCCCGCGGGGGATTGCGGTCCGGGCTTCGGCCGCACCAAAGCGTTCTGCCACCAAGTGAGGTGGAAGCCGGACCATTTTTGTCAGTGCCGGTTGATAGAAAGAATGCCCAGCCAATCACAGGCGCGGACCGCAGGACCATAGGGAGAGAAGGGCTTAACACCATGTCGTTGACCCATGCAGACGCAGTAGACGCCGGTCGGGAACCGCAGTTCGCCCGCACCCCTCCCCAGGATCTCGTCGCCGAGCAGTCCGTCCTCGGCGGCATGATGCTGTCCAAGGACGCCATTGCGGACTGTGTGGAAGTCCTGCGCGGCGTGGACTTTTACCGGCCGGCCCATGAGGCGATCTACGAGGCCATCATCGACCTCTACGGCCGGGGTGAACCCGCGGACGCCGTGACTGTCTCCGATGAGCTGACCAAGCGTGGTGAAATCACCCGGGTCGGCGGTCCTGCCTACCTGCACACCCTGATCCAAGCCGTCCCTACCGCGGCCAACGCCGGTTTCTATGCGGAGATCGTCCGGGAGCGGGCCGTGCTGCGCCGCCTGGTGGATGCCGGCACCAAGATTGTCCAGCTGGGCTACTCCAACGATGGCGAAGTGGATGACATTGTCAACGCCGCCCAGGCGGAGGTCTATGCCGTCGCTGAACGCCGGACCGCGGAGGACTACGTTCCGCTGAAGGACATCATCGAGAGCACCGTCGATGAGATCGAGTCCGCTGGCCACCGCGGCGAAGGCATGACCGGCGTCCCCACCGGCTTCTACGAACTGGACGAGCTGACCCAGGGCCTCCACGGCGGGCAGATGATCGTCATCGCGGCGAGACCCGCCGTGGGCAAATCTACCTTCGCATTGGATTTCGCCCGTTCCGCGGCTATCAAGCACAACCTGACGACGGTATTCTTCTCGCTCGAAATGGGCCGCAACGAAATTGCCATGCGCCTGTTGTCAGCCGAGGCAACCATCGGCCTGCAGGACCTGCGCAAAGGCACCATCAAGGACGAGCAGTGGGGCAAGATCGCGACCACCATGGGCCGCATGAACGAGGCGCCGCTGTTCATCGATGACAGCCCGAATATGTCCCTGATGGAGATCCGGGCCAAGTGCCGCCGCCTGAAGCAGCGCCACGACCTTAAGCTGATCGTGCTCGATTACCTCCAGCTGATGTCCTCAGGCAAGCGCGTGGAATCCCGCCAGCAGGAAGTCTCCGAGTTCTCCCGTGCCCTCAAGCTCCTGGCCAAGGAACTCGAGGTTCCGGTCATCGCGCTGTCGCAGCTGAACCGTGGTTCGGAGCAGCGCACCGACAAGAAGCCGATGGTCTCCGACCTTCGCGAAAGTGGATCGATCGAGCAGGATGCGGACATGGTCATCCTGCTCCACCGCGAGGACATCTACGACAAGGAATCTCCGCGCGCGGGCGAGGCCGATGTGATCGTGGCCAAGCACCGAAACGGCCCGACCAAGACCATCGTGGTCGGCTTCCAGGGCCACTATTCGCGCTTCTCCAACATGGCGGTCGAGCACGGGTAGCCGCCGCGCCGGCAGGCTCTGATCCGGCGTGCCGGCCGGACGCGCGGGCTATTCGGCGGCGAAGGACAGGCCCTCCGCAGCCAGTGCGTCCCGGAGTTGTCCCAGAGCCTTCGGCCCCATGCCGTGAAGGGCGGCAAGCTGTGCCTCCGTCCGCGCGGCGAGCTGGTCCAGGGTCGTGATATCCGCAGCGGTTCATCGGCTTCCTCGCACAAGGTTGAGCGGGACTGGGCCTTCCACATATTAGTCTCGGAGGAATGAACAAGAGACCGGCCGGAAGCAGCAATTCCAGCGGATGGCTGTGGGCACTGGTCGCGGCGGCGGTGCTGGCCCAGACAGCGCTGAACCTGGCGCGTCCGCTCATCTCCTACAAGATCCTCGCCCTCGGCGGGGACGCCGCGGCCATCGGCCTGGTCACCGCGCTCTTTTCCTTCCTCCCCATGATCGCTGCGCTGTGGCTTGGCCGGCTCAGCGACCGCCTTGGGTCCTTGCGCGGGCTGGTGATTGCCGGCGTCGTGCTTTTCAGTGCGGCGGCAGGTGCGCTGGCGCTGATGCCGTCCATCGCCTGGCTTGCCCTGGCCAGCGCGGCACTGGGTTTGGGGCAGTTGGTGTTCACCATTGCCGGGCAATCAACCATTGCCCGGCACTCCACGGCGAGCCAGCTGGACAGCGGCTTCGGGTGGTACACGGCGGCATTTTCCTTCGGGCAGCTGCTGGGGCCGCTGCTGGCAGGCCTCCTGCTGGGCGGGCAGTTGGACAGTACGCCTTCGTCCCGGCTGGCGGACATCAACGCCGCGCTGTTCCTGGCGGCGGGCATCGCGGTGCTGGCGGTGCCCGTGATGGCGCTCAGAGCGGCCGGAGGACCGCGGAAGGCGAGCAAGCGGTCTGCAGCGAAGCCGGTGCCGGCCGAATCGGCCGGCAGCATCCTGGCGCGGCCGGGCGTCAAATCCAACATGGTTGCCAGCATCGCGCTGCTGTGCACGGCGGACATCCTGGTGGCGTTCCTGCCGCTGATCGGAGAGGAACGCAATGTGGCTCCGCTGTGGGTTGGAATCCTGCTGGCCATCCGTGCTTCCGCCTCCATCCTGTCCCGCCTGCTGCTCTCCCGGTTCCTCGTCACCTGGTCCCGCAGCCAGCTGGTGACGTCCAGCCTTGCCGGTTCCGGGATTGCACTGACCATCACGCCGTTCTTCATGGACAACTTCTGGGTAGCAGGAATCACACTGTTTGTCGGGGGTTTCTTCCTGGGCCTGGGCCAACCGCTGACCATGTCCCTGATTACCCAGGCCGTCAGCCCGCAGTCCCGCGGCGCCGCACTGGCTGTCCGGATGCTGGGGAACCGGGTTGGCCAAGTGGTATTGCCGCTGGCCGCCGGCCTGGTGGCGGCTCCGCTGGGGCCGTCGGGAGCCATCTGGTTTTCATGCCTGGTGCTGGGCGCCACGGCATCGGCCAAGGGTCTTGCGGCGGACAAGCACGACGGCGGCGAGGCGGCTTAACTTGGCCGGCGCGCTCTCTCCTGGTGTCCAGAATGCGAGACGGCGCGTCGCCGATTTCCAGGCAGTCCCAAGAAGCCGTTAGCCTCGGATCTGGCCACCGGTTTCCGATGTCTCCCCATGTCCCGAAACCGCGGAATTCCGCGGAAATCGAGACAGGATCCGCAGCTTCGAGGCAGCTCTCCGGATCCCTTACATCCTCCGTTCAGGAAAAGCGGTAACAGGCACCTAACGATTCCGATATTTCGATATCGATTTGGTATCGGCGCGAGGATGTTTTACGGTAGACCACGTCCCTTGGGGGGACCCTACAGAATGCTGCGGCCGTCATGCGCGCAGCTACATATGCTCGGTGCTGCCCTACACCTCACGCCGTCGACATGGCAGCCACCGCAACAGACCTCAAACAGTCTGGGTAGACGGCGCGCTAAGAAGTCCGGGGACGGACTGAGCGAAGGTGGCCCGCCGGAGCATCGCACCCATGAAGAACTCCACTTTCAGCCGCAACGTTCGCCGCAGCCTTGCCGTCGTAGCCCTTTCCGGCCTCACCGTAGGATTCGCCGGAACCGCCGCCAACGCCGCACCCGCCCCCGCCACCGGCACCTGGGACGCGCTTGCCCAGTGTGAGAGCGGCGGCAACTGGGGCATCAACACCGGAAACGGTTACCAGGGCGGCCTGCAGTTCAGCCCGAGCACCTGGGCTGCGTTCGGTGGCCAGGGTTCGGCCGCCAACGCCAGCAAGTCCGAGCAGATCGCGGTTGCCGAGCGGGTTCTGGCCGGTCAGGGCTGGGGCGCATGGCCCGCCTGCTCCGCCAAGCTTGGCCTCTCCGGTGCCCCCACCGGCACCCCTGCTCCCGCCCCGGCTCCGGCCCCCGCTGCCGCTCCGGTTCAGGCTCCGGTCCAGGTCCAGGCCGCTCCGGTTGCCCAGGCTCCGGCTGCTCCCGTTGCCCAGGCTCCGGTGGCCCAGACTGCCGTCCAGGTCAGCGGCGAGACCTACACTGTCAAGGCCGGCGACACTCTCAGCAAGATCGCCACTGCCCTGGGCATCACCGGCGGCTGGGAGCAGCTGGCTGCCGCCAACACCGCCACCGTGGCCGACCCCGACCTCATCTTCGTGGGTCAGGTCCTGCAGCTGCCGGCCAAGTAAGACTTCTTCCGCAGCATCAACGCGCATGCGCTCCGTATCTCCGCCTTGCGGGGAGCCGGAGCGCTTCCGCGTTTAATGCCTGCTGCTGCCGCAGCAACTGCAGCTACAGCAGCTTTAGCCGTGTGGCGGTGACCACTGCCTCCAGCTGGGAATGCGCGTCCAGCTTGGCCAGGATGGATTTGACGTAGCCGCGGCAGGTGTTCTGGGAAATGCCCAGGGTCTTGGCGTTGGTCCGGACATCCTGGCCCGTGGCCATCAGCCGCAGCACATCCAGTTCCCGCTGGGTCAGTGCCGGGATGGATGAGTCCGTTTCCGACTGCTGCCGCCGCGTGGCCAGCTGCGCCAGCAGTGCCGGATGCGTGATCATGCTCCCCGGCCGTGCCTGCCGCAGCGTGTCAAGCATGGTGGCCAGCGAACCGTCCTTGGGCAGGAAGGCACAGGCCCCCAGCGCGGCGGCCTGTTCCAGTACCTCGATGGACGGGTCGCCGGTAAGCATCACGATCCGGGTGGAGGGCTCCCGCGCCAGGATCTGCTCCGCGGCGGTCAGCCCGTTGCCGTCCGCCAGGTGGTAATCCATGACGACGACGTCGGGACGCAGGCTCAGCGACATCCTGACCCCGGCCTCCACGCTTTCCGCATGGCCGATGCTGACCAGGTCCGACTCCCGGTTGAGCGCTCCCATGAGCAGTTCCGCGAAGGTCGTATGGTCGTCGACTACCAGTACCCGTGTCTGTTCCAAAGCAGCTTCTACCGCCATTTCATTTCCCCCAATGTACTGTTGACGCATTTCCGGTGCCGGACCGGAAAACCAGGGCCGATCAGGCGGCGGCCATGGCTTTGTGCAGGAATTTGTTCAGGATGTTGCCGGCGGCGCGGACGGAGGCCTGCGGGGTGCTTTTGTGCTGGTTGG
>NZ_JBNHHC010000102.1:0-7093 GCF_059091865.1 Arthrobacter sp. B0316-1-20
AACCGGGTCAATGACAGCCTTTCGCCGCTGATGCGGCAACTGCTCCGCGACGGGCTGGTGCGTGCCAAGCTCATGATGGCCGCCAACGGCGTGCCGGTGGTGACCTCCGGACTCGACCTGACCCTGCCCCCATACCGCCCGCTGGACGTCAACGGGCAGGTGGTGCCCGGGCTGTACGTGATCGGGCTGCAGCTCTCCTCGGTCCAGTGGGGCACCGCGATCGCGGCGGAGGCCGGTGCCCCGCTCGACGGCGGCAGCCGGACGCTGCGGGATGCGGACGACATCGCCCGCGCCCTGCTGGCCGCGGCGCCGGTCTAACCGCCGCACTCACCGCGGCCCAGGCCGCAGCCTCTAGCTAGCGCCGGGCGTTCCGCAGGCTTCCCGTTGTCGGACCTTCCCCGGAGACCAGGCAGGTGATGGTCCGGTCCCCGGCTTCCCAACTGTCGGCCGTGGGATGGACGTAGCGGAGCAGCAGCGCCGAATCCGCGTGCGGAATCCCGACGAAACGCTCGAACTCCGGCAGGCAGAAGTCCTCCGCGGACCGCGACACTTCGTCCTCGCCGGGATAGGTCTCGTCGGTCAGGTTCATGGCGCCGATCGCTTCATAGTCGTGCGGTTCCTCGCAGGGGACCACGGTCAAACCCGCGGCCGCCGCGTTGCCTTCCCCGCCGTCGTCGTCCTGTCCGGCCTGGTCCCGGGCGGGGTCGCGGAGGCAGTTGCCCACGGCGATGCCCGGACCGCGTCCGCCGTCGGACCCGCCGCCGGTGGGGAACAGTCCGCAGCCGCCCAGCAACACACCGAGAACGGCGGCGGTGCACACCGCCGCGGCGAATCGGGCGCCCGTGGGGCCGGAGACGGTGTCGCGCGCAGCCATGGCTGCCTCCTGGAGACTCAACGGCGATGGCGAACTGACACGAGCGACACTAGCGGCGCCGCCGAGGGGAAACAACAGGCGTCCCGGCCGGCAGGCCGGCACGGAAACAGGTGGGGCGCGGAAATAGAGAACACCCCGGCGTGGCCGGGGTGTTCCATGCCGCAGGGCTCATGCCGCAGGGCGGTCGCTGCGGAAGGTAAGGGATTCGAACCCTTGAGCCAGGGGATACCTGGCCACTGGTTTTCAAGACCAGCTCCATCGGCCGCTCGGACAACCTTCCCCTAGTAGTCTGTCATGAGGGACAAGCTGACCAAAATTCCGCGCCGCCTGCGGGCGGACCAACGGGAAGGGCGAGTGGACGAACAGATGAAAGCCGTATTGACCAAGGGAGCCGGCGGGCCGGAAATGCTGGAGGTCGTCGAGGTTGCGGATCCGGTACCCGGGCCCGGCGAGGTGCTGATCGACGTCATCGCCGCCGGGCTCAACCGCGCGGATGTCCAGCAGTTGCGCGGCGTCTACCCGCCTCCGCCCGGCGCCTCCGAGATCCTGGGGCTTGAAGTTTCGGGGCGGATCGCCGCACTCGGGGACGGTGCGGAGGGTTTCGCGGTAGGCGATGCCGTCGTCGCACTTCTTGCCGGCGGAGGTTACGCCGAGCAGGTGGCGGTGCCGGCGGGCCAGGTGCTCCCGGTGCCCGACGGCGTCGAGGTGGCCACCGCGGCAGGCCTGCCGGAGGGGGCCGCCGGGGCCCCGCGGGGGTCGTGGGGCCCCCCGCGGCCGGCCTGCGGGGGGGGGCCGCGACGGTGTTCTCGAATCTGTTCATGGCCGCCGGAGTCAAGGCAGGGGAGCAGGTCCTGATCCACGGCGGCGCCGGGGGGATCGGCACCATGGCCATCCAACTGGTGGCGGCGTTCGGCGCGGTGCCGATGGTCACCGCCGGTTCTGCGGCGAAGCTGGAGCTGGCCCGGGAGCTCGGCGCCAAGGTGCTGATCAACTACAAGGAGCAGGACTTCGTGGCCGAAGTCAGGGCGGCCACCGGCGGGCACGGAGCCGACGTCATCCTGGATGTCGTCGGCGCCAAGTACCTGCAGCAGAATATCGATGCACTGGCCACTTCCGGCCGGCTGGTCATCATCGGGCTGCAGGGCGGCGCACGGGCGGAGCTGAACCTCGCGCAGCTGATGGCCAAGCGGGCAGCGATTATCGCCACGACGCTGCGCGCCCGGCCCACTGAGGAAAAGTCCGCCATCATGCGCGCGGTCCAGGAGCACGTTTGGCCGCTGGTGGCCGAAGGCAAGGTCCATGCGCAGGTGAACCGGACGTTCAGCCTGAATGACGTGGCCCAGGCCCACGACTATTTCGCCTCCGGTGAGCACACCGGCAAGATCCTGCTGACCACGGGCCGCTAGCCACCTCAACCGCGGCACGGTCCGGGTTGCTCCCTATCCTCTTCCTTGCGGCGCGCCCCGATGCGTAGGCTCGAGATGACAGACCACCTTGTCAAAGATCACTTGGAGTCAAGAGGAGAATCATGAGTGAGAATCCCGAGCGCCCGGGGACGGCCGGCGCTGGCCGGGAGGCAGACGTCCTGGTCCAGGACCCGGACCTTCCCCCAGTGGCCGTTGACCCGGCCATAGCCGAGGCGGAGGACCGGAAGTGGACGCCGGCCAAGATCACCGTCTGGGCGCTTATCGCCCTGCTCGGCGGCCTCGGCTGGGTCATGCTGGCCATAGTCCGCGGCGAAACCGTCAACGCCATCTGGTTCGTCTTCGCCGCCGTGGCCACCTACTTCATTGCGTACCGCTTCTATTCCAAATTCATCGAAGCCAGGCTGCTCAAGCCCAATGATGTCCGGGCGACCCCGGCGGAGTACAACGCAGACGGCAAGGACTATGCCGCAACGGACCGGCGCGTCCTCTACGGCCACCACTTCGCCGCCATCGCCGGCGCCGGTCCGCTGGTCGGGCCGGTCCTGGCCGCCCAGATGGGCTACCTGCCGGGCACCGTCTGGATCATCCTCGGCGTCATCCTGGCCGGCGCCGTGCAGGATTACCTGGTCCTGTTCTTTTCGATGCGCCGCGGCGGCCGGTCTCTGGGGCAGATGGCACGGGACGAACTGGGCGTGATCGGCGGAACCGCGGCGCTGATCGCCACCCTGGTCATCATGATCATCATCGTGGCCATCCTGGCGCTCGTCGTCGTCAACGCCCTTGGCGAAAGTCCTTGGGGCGTCTTCTCCGTCTCCATGACCATTCCGATTGCCCTGCTCATGGGCGTTTACCTGCGCTACCTGCGCCCCGGCCGCGTCACCGAGGTGTCCATTATCGGCTTCGTGCTGCTCATGCTGGCCATCATTGGCGGCGGCTGGGTGGCTGACACCGCGTGGGGTGCCGCCGCATTCACGCTCCCGCGCGAAACCATCGCCTGGGGCATCATTGTCTACGGCTTTATCGCCGCGGTGCTCCCGGTCTGGCTGCTGCTGGCCCCGCGCGACTACCTGTCCACGTTCATGAAGGTCGGCACCATCGTGATGCTCGCCGTCGCCATCATCGTGGTGCGGCCGGAAATCACCGTACCGGCCTTCAGCGAGTTCGCGGGCCGGGACGACGGACCGGTGTTCCCGGGCTCGCTGTTCCCGTTCCTTTTCGTCACCATCGCGTGCGGTGCGCTGTCAGGATTCCATGCCCTGATCTCCTCCGGTACCACGCCGAAGCTGGTGGAGAAGGAACGCCAGACCCGCTTCATCGGCTACGGCGGCATGCTCATGGAGTCATTCGTGGCGATCATGGCCTTGGTGGCCGCGATCTCGATCGACCGCGGCATCTACTTCGCCATGAACTCCTCGGGCGCGGCCACCGGCGGAACCGTCGAGGGGGCGGTGGCCTTCGTCAACAGCCTAGGCCTGACCGGAGTCAACCTGACACCGGACATGCTCACGCAGACGGCGGCCGACGTCGGCGAGGAAAGCATCGTCTCGCGCACCGGCGGTGCGCCCACCCTCGCCGTTGGGCTGGCCGGCATCATGAACCAGTGGTTCGGCGGCGCCGGCATGATGGCGTTCTGGTACCACTTCGCCATCATGTTCGAGGCACTGTTCATCCTCACCGCTGTTGACGCCGGCACCCGCGTGGCCCGCTTCATGCTGCAGGACAGCATCGGCAACTTCGTGCCCAAGTTCAAGGACATGTCCTGGCGTCCCGGCGCCTGGTTCAGTACGGCTGTGATGGTGGCCGGCTGGGGAGCGATCCTGATCATGGGCGTGACCGATCCGCTGGGCGGCATTAATACGCTGTTCCCCCTCTTCGGCATCGCCAACCAGCTGCTGGCGGCCATTGCCCTGGCCGTCTGCCTGGCCATCGTGGCCAAGAAGGGCGCGTTCAAGTACATCTGGATCGTCGGGCTTCCGCTGGCGTTCGCCGCCGTCGTGACCGTTACGGCCTCGATGTACAAGATCTTCTCGACGGTCCCGGCCGTCGGATACTGGGCCCAGCACAGTGCCTTCCGCCAGGCGCTCGCTGACGGGGAGACCAGCTTTGGCACGGCCCGCAGCGTGGAGGCGATGGAAGCGGTGGTCCGCAACACCTTCGTCCAGGGCACACTGTCCATCATCTTCGTGACGCTGTCCATCATCGTGATCATCGCCGCGCTCGTCGTTACGTGGAAGGCCTACAGGGCCGGCGGCGGCGAGGACACTGAGGATGATGCCGTGCCGTCCCGGATGTTCGCTCCGGCCGGATTCGCGGCCACTCCGGCGGAGAAGTCGATCCAGGCGCAGTGGGATGCGCTGGCGGACGACCGGAAGCCAGTGCGCACCGGGCACTGAGCAGTCCGGAGCCGATCCAGGAAAGGAAAGCCATGAGCACCATCGAAGCCATCCGCAAGGGCTGGAAGGGGTTCGCCTGGTACGTCAAGGGCGTCATGGGCGAAAACGCCTACCAGCAGTATGTGGACCACCACAACCGGACGCGCACGTCGGAGCCGTTGATGACCGAGCGGGAGTTCTGGCGGGACAGGACGGACCGCCAGGAGCGGAACCCGCAGGGCCGCTGCTGCTAGAACGCCGCACAGCGCCGGGGCGGATCGGTCTGCAGGGGCGCCCGTTGCCGGACAAAACGTCCGGCGGCGGGCGCCCTTGCTTTCCCCTTGAAGTGTCGGTGCAGCGTGAGACGATGGGGGAATGAGTGAACAGCAGCCAACTGAGCACGACGTCGATCCCGCAGTGCAGAACACTAAAACCAAGGAACCTGCCGTCGCAGGCCAGCTCACCGCCGGACTGGCAGCCGGAGAACACGGGGTGGGCGGACTGACGGTGTCTGCCGAACCGGCCGGCCCGGACGCACACTCCAAGGGACGCTCGGTCCGGCTGAACGAACTGGTGGATGAACCCGCCAAGGTCATGCGCATCGGGACGATGATCAGGCAGCTGCTGGAAGAGGTCCGCAACGCGCCCCTCGACGACGCCGCACGCAGCAGGCTGGCGGAAATCCATGAGCGTTCCATCAAGGAGCTTGAGGACGGCCTGGCGCCGGAACTGGTCCAGGAGCTGCATCGGATCAACCTGCCGTTCACGGATGATTCGGTGCCCTCGGACGCCGAGCTGCGGGTGGCGCAGGCACAGCTGGTCGGCTGGCTGGAGGGCCTGTTCCACGGCATCCAGACGGCTCTTGCCGCCCAGCAGATGGCCAACCAGAACCTGGCGGCGAAACTGCAGCTTCGCCAGCTCCCTCCGGGCACGCAGATCGCCCCGGGCGTCATCGTTGGCGAGGACGGCGAGCCCCGGCGAGCGCCCGGTGCCGGCGATGAGGCCAGCCTGGGCAAGGATGAAGAGCACCACGGTCCGGGACAGTACCTGTAGTCCGGCGGCATCCCGAACAATCCCAGGAATACGACCATGGCTTTTTTCGCAGCGGCCCGCCAGGCCCGCAAGGACGACGCCGAGCTGGGCAAAGGCGTCTGGCGCCGCGCCCACGACCGGTTCCGGCGGGGGCTGGACCGCTGCCACCAGATCCTCGAAGGGGTTACCGACGACGAGCTGTACGCGCAGCTGGTGCCCATCGCCGACGACCTCGCGGCCCTGCTTCCGCAGGTCCGCGCCCTCTGCGCCGAGGCGCAGGTTAAGGCGCCCAGTGCCGGCCTCGACATTCCCGGCAGCATGACTCCGGTCCACCGTGCCCTCTCCCGTGCCGGCAATGCCCTGGCAACGACGGCGGAGGCAGTCGCTATGGCCCGGCACGCGGCGGAGCGGAGCACCGCTTTCGGCGAGGGGAACGACGTCGGACGGCTGGCTGACAGCGTCCGGCGCCGCGCGCTGGTGGTCGCCGAATGCCTGTCGGATGCAGCAGACGCTGCGCGGGCTGCCGGCAGCGGCCCGGCGGCCTAGGGCGTATTGCTCCCTTGCCGTTTATCCGGCCGACTACGTTGCATCGCGGGAACTAACGGCCAAGTGAGCTTAACAGTCACCGTTCCGGGCCGAAATATCCTTTAGACCTGGCCCATGACGCTGTACAGTCGGGGACCAACGGCGGCAACGGTGCCGCTTGGATTTGGGGGAATCATGAACCGCTACGGTCTCTCCGCCCTGGCGGCGGCAGCGGTCCTGCTGGCCGGCTGTTCAGGCGCGGGCACGAACACAGGTCCCAGTGAGGCGCCGCCGCCCGCCGCTGATTCCCCTGCGCGGGAGGCGCCGCTTCGCACCTACACCTCGGAGCAGGTCGCGCAGGCGCTCGGAGGCCTGACCGGTTCCGGCGGTACGCGGCCCGTGCAGGTAATCACTGACAAAGACGTGGCAGCCCAGGGGGCCACCGAAGCCCAGGCCTTGCAGCGGCTGGAGACGACTCCGAGCATCTGCGCCCGGTACCTGAATTTTTCTCCCGTGAGCTACCCCGGCTACACCATGGGCATGGCGTTCCTGGCCTCGGAGCAGCAGCAGTCGTCGGTGGGAGCGGTCGTTGATGCCGGTGGGGGCCACCCTGGCCGGATGGCCGACAACAGGGCCGCACTGAACGAGTGCCGGGCTTTCACGCTGTCACTCCTGGGCCAGGATGTCCCGATGTCGCTGGTGGAGGTCCCAGTCCCGATGGAGGCCGAGGGCATTCTCGGCGTCAGGGCCAGCGGGTCTCTTCAAGGTAGGGAGATCAGCATGCTCAACGTCTCCGGGTACCGGGGAAGCGTCATGGTCAGCGGCACCGCAGTCCTGGCGGATTCTTCCGGCCAGGCCGCGGC
>NZ_JBNHHC010000103.1:0-7028 GCF_059091865.1 Arthrobacter sp. B0316-1-20
AAGGTCACGCATGTGGTGATCGGCGCAGGAACCGGCGGCACGATCACCGGCACCGGACGCTACCTTAAGGACGTCTCCGCGGACCGTGCCTCCGGCCGGGTGAAGATCATCGGAGCCGACCCGGAAGGGTCCGTGTACTCCGGCGGAACCGGACGCCCGTACTTCGTCGAGGGCGTGGGCGAGGATATGTGGCCCGGCAACTATGACAAGTCGGTACCGGATGAGGTCATCGCCGTCAACGACGCCGAGTCGTTCGCCATGACGCGCCGGCTGGCCCTGGAGGAGGGCCTGCTGGTCGGCGGCTCCTCCGGTATGGCCGTGGTGGCCGCGCTGCGGGTGGCCGAAAAGCTCACCGAGGACGACGTCGTCGTGGTGGTGCTGCCGGACAGCGGCCGCGGCTACCTGGCCAAGATCTTCAATGACGACTGGATGAAGTCCTACGGCTTCCTCGAGGACGGGGAGGAGACCACGGTCGGCGACGTACTGCGCTCCAAAACCGGCAGCCTGCCCGACCTGGTCCACACGCACCCCAACGAGACGGTGCGCGACGTCATCGAAATCATGAACACGTACGGCGTGGACCACATCCCCGTGCTCTCGCAGGAGCCGCCCGTGGTGATGGGCGAGGTCCTGGGATCCGTGGACGAACGCTCCCTGACGTCCAAGCTGTTCCGCGGCGAAGCCAAGCTGACGGACCGGGTCAGCCTGCACATGGGGGAGAAGATGCCAGTCATCGGTTCCCTCGAGTCGCTGTCCAGCGCCCGCAAGAAACTGCAGGACGTCGACGCCCTGATGGTCACCTTCGTAGGCGGGCCGATCGGCGTGCTGACGCGCCACGACCTGCTCTTCTACCTGAACAAGTAGCTGCCCGACCAACCTCAGGCACCGGCTTCCCCAACCAGCGAAAGGTCCACCGTGAGCACCTCCGAAAACCAGGGCTTCAACACCCGCGCCGTCCATGCCGGCCAGGACTTCGATCCGACCACCGGCGCCGTCGTCCCGCCGATCTACCAGTCCTCCACCTTTGCCCAGGACGGCATCGGCGGACTGCGCAACGGCTACGAATACGGCCGCGGCGGCAATCCCACCCGCGACGCGCTCCAGGTGCAGCTGGCCGCGTTGGAGGGCGGCCGGCATGCCTTCAGCTTCGCCTCCGGCCTGGCCGCGGAGGATTCGCTGATCCGCGCGCTGCTGCAGCCGGGGGACCACATCGTGTTGGGCAATGACGCCTACGGCGGAACCTACCGGCTGATCAGCCGCGTGCTGGGGCCGTGGAACATCGGGCACACCGTCGTCGACATGGCGGACCTGGACAAGGTGGCGTCCGCCGTCGCCGCCGCGAAGGCCCGGTTCCTGTGGGTGGAGACCCCCTCCAACCCGATGATGAAGATCACCGATATCGCCGCGCTGGCCAAGGTGGCGCACGACGCCGGTGCCCTCCTGGTCGTCGACAACACCTTCGCATCGCCTTACCTGCAGACCCCGCTGGCGCTCGGCGCGGATGTCGTGGTCCATTCCACGACCAAGTACATCGGCGGCCATTCCGACGTGATCGGCGGCGCGGTGGTCCTCAACGACGACGCGCTGGCGGAGAAGGTCGGCTTCGTGCAGTTCGCGGTTGGCGCGGTGTCCGCTCCCATGGACGCGTTCCTGACCACCCGCGGGCTGAAGACCCTGGGCGTGCGCATGGAGCGCCACACGGCCAACGCCCAGGCGGTGGCGGAATGGCTGTCCGGCCGGGACGAAGTGGAGGCCGTGTACTACCCGGGTCTGCCGGACCACCCCGGCCACGAGCTGGCAAAGAAGCAGATGCGCGGCTTCGGCGGCATGGTTTCCGTGTCCTTCAAGGGCGGGGAAGCCGCGGCCCGCAAGGTGGCCGAGTCCACGCGGGTGTTCACGCTGGCCGAGTCGCTGGGCGGCATCGAGTCGCTGATGAACTACCCCTCGGAGATGACGCACGCTTCCGTCAAGGGCACTGAACTGGCCGTGCCGGAGAACCTGGTCCGGCTGTCCGTGGGCATCGAGGACCTCGAGGACCTGCTGGCGGACCTGGAGCAGGCGCTGGGCCAACTGCCTGGCTGAGCCTGGCTGGCCCGCGGGTGCAGACGTGGGTGAACCACTCTGCTCAACTTCTCCATGCAAAACCGGCGTGTCCTGTGGGACGTGCCGGTTTTGTTATGTCCTGAAAGCCAGAACCTGAGTAGTCTGGGCAGGGACTGGGCGCAGAACATGGGCGCTGAACACCGGCTCAGCGCCGGGCCTTGGGGCGGGCGGGCTTGAAGTAGCGGTTGCTCGCCGGCAGCCACAGCAGGATGACCCCGGCAAGGATAATGACGCCGGCGATCACCATGACCGGCAGGCCGCGGATGAACAGGATGGCGGCGATCATAAGTCCGGTGGTCGTCACGGTTTTCCGCGCGGCATTGCGGCCGCGGCGCAGCTGGAAGGCGTAGATGGCGCTGGAGGCGCCCAGCACCAGGAGGACGCAGGCAAGGACGAACAGACCCAGCCGCTCCGACTCCTGCGCCAGCCCGGTCAGGAATGATGTCACCATACCGATGGCCGCGAGACTGGCCAGGATGAGCCAAGTCCAGAAGGAGAGCATGACGGTCAGCGGTGCAGTCTGCATAGGGGCCTTTCCTTGCGGTTCCTGAGTCCAAGATACCGGTCCGGGGCCGGCCTCCCGCAGGTGGCAGGATGGTAGACATGATTTCGGGTACCCTGCTTGCCGTCTGCCGCGTCCACGCCCTGCTCTCCGATTCCGGGCCGACAGGCGTCACCGCCATCGACAAGCGTCCGGTTGACGGCCCGGTCAAGGTCCGCAGGTTGGGCCTCTACGCGGACATCCAGGCGGACCGGCAGCACCATGGCGGCGAGGACCAGGCGATCTACGCCTATGCGCAGGAGGAGGCTGAGGTCTGGGCGCGCGAATTGGGGCGCGCTGTTCCGGCCGGCCTTTTCGGCGAGAATTTCCGTACCCAGGGCATCGCCACCACGGAGGCCGTGATCGGCGAGCAGTGGCGGATCGGCGACGGTGTGCTCCTGGAGGTCACCGGTCCGAGGATTCCATGCGCCACCTTCGCACGGCGCATGGGGGAGCCGCAGTGGGTCAGGCGGTTCACGGAGAAGGGGATGGTGGGAACCTACCTGCGCGTGCTGGCTCCGGGAACGGTCCGGGCGGGGGACAGGATCGACGTCGTCCATCGCCCAGACCATGGCGTCACCGTTGGCCGGTGGTTCCGTCAGACGGATTCCGACGACGCCGCACGCCTGCTCGCTGCCGACGCCGCCGGTTCCATCAGGCTGGCCGCAGCCATGCAGGCAGCGATCGGGAAGCGACTGCGGCGCAGCGTACGCTGACGGTCAGAGCCCGGCGGCCGCTGCCGTTGCCGCCAGCGCAGCCTGCGCTTCCTCTGTGGAGTACAGCGGAGCGCCGGGTTCATTCAGCGTGAACTGGTACAGGTCCTGTCCCCGCCGCACCGTCAGTTCATAGGACCGGTAGCCGGTTTCCGGAATCACGATCGTTTCAAAGACCGTTTCCTGTCCGATTCCGGGAATCCGCGCCAGCAGCGGCGGCATCTCCACAGCCAAGCGGTCACTGAAGGCAGCCATATCGGCGAACCGGGTGACGGTCACGGTCAGGCCGCCGGGGCCGGAGGCGTCGAACGCGTACCCGCAGCTCGTGGACTGGCGCCCACCGTCGGCAGGCACCGGAACCTGGTACGCGACCCCGTCCTGGAGTGCAGCAGCCGGGTCGCCGAGCAGGACCGACAACGTGCCGCGGTCCACCAGTCCACAGGCAGCCGGCGGCGTGGCCGGCTGTGCCGGCGGCGTCACCGGCGCAGCCGGGGAGTCGTCCACGACAGGACCGGACACGTCGCCGCCAGGAACCGGCTGAACCGGAACCGGCTGAACCGGAGCGGGCTGTCCGGGACCGGACTGGACCGGCGCCGGCAGTGCGGGCGGCACAGGGCCGGAAGCGACGGGTGATCCCGGTCCGGCTGCGCCGGGATTCGTCGCTCCCGGGTTCGCTGTTCCCGGGTCGGCGGCGCCGGAGCGGGCTGCACTGGACCGGGCTGGACCGGTTTGGCCGGCCGAACCTGGCCGTGCGGGATCCTGGCGGCCGGGCTGCTCCGGGCCGGACGGAGCGCTGGCCTGGACCGGTCCCGCCTTGCCCGGCTCTGTGGCGGGCCCTATGGGCCCAGCCTGGACCGGACCGGGCAGCACCGGACCCGTCTGGCGCGCAGACCCGGCTACCGGCGTCGAGCCATCGGGAATGTCGGAAAGATCCGGAACCCGGATGGTCAACTCGTCCCCGTCCCGCGCATCGGGCCGGTCCATCTCGGGCAAGGGGCCCTCAGCAAGGGTCCCGTCCGCCTGCAGCGTGATATGCGGCGGCAGGACGACCTGCTGCGGTGACCCGGAACCGGACCTGTCGGCAGGTACGGGCGGCTGCTGCGCCTGCGGTGATGGGCTGACACCGAAACCGGTCCCCCCGGCGGCGGTATCCAGTGCAGGCAGCGCGCTGCAGCCAGCCAGTACGGCCAGAGAAAAAACTCCGGCAGCAGTTGGTCCCCAGAAAGTGCGAAGTGAAGTTGTCATATCAATGCCGTCATATCCATGTCGTTGTCCGGCAGTTCCCCAGGCTCAAATCGTCCCACTGCCCAAGAGACTTCCACCAGCCCAGATTTGGGGGTATTGCTGTTCCGTGTGCCGAACTTCACCCGCCCGAAGCGCCGGTGCGGCGCCGGTGCTCCGGTCCATGCCGTACACTGGATGTATCCCCCACTCCGGAATTCCCTGAATTTCATGCCCGGATACCGGCTGCCGCCGGAAACCGGGCGAGATCTGTTGTGTTGGGGCTCGCCGATTGAGCGAGCAGTTTCATACGGGAGCGCCGGTTAGAAGAAAACGTCACACGTGACCGCCGAGATGGCGCACAGACCAGTTGTGATGCGAAGTCCTGCCGCGGGATTGAAACAGTGCCGGACTTCTTCGTGTAGCGCGGCACAGATGCCGCCCGGCCCCTATGAATGAGGTATTTTTCCATGCCCGAAACCTTCGCCCCCACCACCCAGGACATCATCGAAGACACCGCTTCCGTGCAGACACCGGAAGAGGGCAACGACACGCTGTTCACCGATTTCGGCCTTGACAGCCGCGTACTCGCTGCGCTGACGGACGTCGGCTACGAAAAGCCCTCGCCCATCCAGGCCGCCACCATCCCGGTCCTGCTGGAGGGCCGCGACGTCGTCGGACTCGCCCAGACGGGCACCGGCAAGACCGCAGCCTTCGCCATTCCGGCGCTCTCCCGCATGGCGGAACTGCCGCCGTCGAAGGCAACCCAGATCCTGGTCCTCGCACCCACCCGCGAGCTGGCCCTGCAGGTTGCCGAGGCTTTCTCCTCCTACGCCGCGCATATGGACGGTTTCTCCGTGCTGCCCGTCTACGGCGGCTCGGCCTACGGCCCCCAGCTGGCCGGCCTGCGCCGCGGCGCCCAGGTCGTCGTCGGCACCCCCGGCCGCGTGATCGACCACATCGAGAAGGGCTCGCTGGACCTGTCCGAACTCCAGTACCTGGTGCTGGACGAGGCGGACGAGATGCTGCGCATGGGCTTCGCCGAGGACGTCGAGCGGATCCTTTCCGAAACGCCGGAGAAGAAGCAGGTTGCCCTGTTCTCGGCGACCATGCCCGGCTCCATCCGCCGGATCGCCAAGCAGTACCTGAACAACCCGGCGGAAATCTCGGTCAAGTCCAAGACCTCCACGGGCAGCAACATCAAGCAGCGCTACGTTCAGGTCATGGGCCCGCACAAGCTGGATGCGATGACCCGGATCCTGGAGACGGAAGAGTTCGACGGCGTCATCGCCTTCGTCCGCACCAAGATGGCCACCGAGGAACTCGCTGACAAGCTGAAGGCGCGCGGCTTCACCGCCGCCGCCATCAACGGCGACATCCCGCAGCAGCAGCGCGAACGCACCGTAGAGGCCCTGCGCGAAGGCAACATCGACATCCTTGTCGCCACCGACGTGGCCGCCCGCGGCCTTGACGTGGAGCGCATCAGCCATGTCATCAACTACGACATCCCGCACGACACCGAGTCCTATGTGCACCGCATTGGACGCACGGGCCGTGCCGGCCGCACCGGCGACGCCATCCTGTTCATGACGCCCCGCGAGAAGTACCTGCTGCGCGCCATCGAGAAGGCCACGCGCCAGAGCGTCGAACTGATGCACCTGCCGTCCGTGGAGGTGGTGAACAACAACCGCCTGGCGAAGTTCGCGGAAAAGATCACCGAAACGATCGAATCCGAGGACCTGGCGGTCTTCCGCAACCTGGTGGAAAAGTACGAGGCGGACCACGACGTGACCGCCACGGAAATCGCCGCTGCCTTGGCCGTGATGGCACAGGGCGGGCGTCCGCTGCTGATGGAGGAACTGCCGCAGCCCCCGGCGAAGCAGGCCCGCGCCGGACGCGACGGCTTTGCTTCCCGCGGTCCATCCCGCACGCTGACCGAGGGCAACGCCACCTACCGGATCGCCGTCGGACGCCGCCACCGCGTCATGCCCGGCTCCATTGTCGGCGCCATCGCCAATGAGGGCGGACTGTCCTCCGCCCAGATCGGCGGCATCGATATCCGCGCGGACCACAGCCTGGTCGAGCTTCCGGCGAATCTGAGCCAGGAGCAACTGCGCGCTCTGTCCCGCACCCGGATCGGCGGGGAGCTGATCCATCTGGAACTGGACTCCGGCCGCAAGCCGCGCAGTGAAGGCGGGCGCTCCGGGGGCGACCGTTCATTCGGGGACCGCGGTTTCCGGAAGGATTTCAAGCGGCACGACGGCGAGCGCAGCTTCGGCGAGCGCTCCGACCGCCCGTCCGGTGACCGCGGCGAGCGTCCGTTCCGGAAGAAGTTCGACGGCGCCAGGTCCGAGTCGAAGACCGGCGGCTACGGGGCGCGCAAGCCCCGTCACGGCTCGGAGAGCGGCCAGCGCGACTTCAGCCGCAAGGCGAAGTGGTAGCAGCGCCGC
>NZ_JBNHHC010000104.1:0-7026 GCF_059091865.1 Arthrobacter sp. B0316-1-20
TCCCGGATCCGGCAGTGGGAGGATATGATCGCAGCCCTGAAGGACCGATCCAACCCGGTGCTGGCCAAGCGGCTTGAGTCCGTGCCGGAGAAGGACTGGGACCGGATCACCGGCTACAAGGTCTTTTCCTACGAAGGCATGATTGCCCGGGCCAGGGCTGAAGTGGACTGGGCCGAGCGGGGCCTGAAGGTGATCGAAGAGCTCAGCGGGTAAGCGGGCGGCGTTGGCCTTTGCCGCCGCTCTTGTCCCACCGGGCCGCTGTGCTCACCTTTGCCGTCGACCGCGGCCGCAGCGTCGGCGATGCCGGGACGCCCTTGCCCCCGCTCAGCCCGTCCAGCGCAGCCTTCAGCGCCTCAACGGAGGAATATTTCGGCTCCCAGCCCAGCTCCGTGCGGGCGCGGCCGGTTTCCATGATGGGAGCGTTGCGGGCCATGTCCACCCAGCCCGGATCCGAGACCTCCAAATGTGCTGTCCAAGCGAGTCCGACGACGGCCCGGACCAGTCCCCACGGCACGTTGACGATCCGCCGCGCGCCGAAGAGGCGGCCCAGTACCTGCGGCGTCACTACCGGGTCCGCGGCGATGTTGAAGGCACCGAAGGCACGCTGGTCCACCACCCGCCAGTAGGCATCGGCAATGTCGTCGGAGTGCACGGCCTGGAACTTGAAAACGTCCGGGACCGGCAGCAGCGGCAGGCGCAGTTTGTCCAGGAAGAACTTGGGGATCAGTGGCCCCAGGAAGTAGCGGCCGATCTGGCTGCCGGCGTCGTCCTGAAAAATGAGCCCCGGCCGCAGCCGCGCCACCGGGATCTCCGGGTTCTCGGCCTCGAACCGGTCCAGCAGCTCCTCCTGCTCTCCCTTGTGCCGGCTGTAGTGCGAACTGGCGATGCCGCGCGCCGGCCAGGACTCGTCCACCGTGCGGTCCTTGGGCGCCGGACTGTAGGCGCCCACGGACGACGCGCAGACGAATTGCCGTACCCCCGCCTCCGCTGCGGCCGCCAGTGCATTGTCGGTTCCGGTGACGTTGACGCGGTGCAGTTCGGCCTCGTTGCGGTTGGGCTGCAGGATCCAGGCCAGGTGGACGACGGAGTCGGCGCCCCGAAGCAGCTCCGTCAGCTGGTGGCGGCCCGCGTCGGTGGCGACATCCAACGGGTGCCATTCGACGCCGTCGTACGGTTCCTTGCTCCGGTCCGGCAGCCGGCGGGCGATGCCCACGATATCCAGCTCCGCGCCCTCTCTGCGGGCCCGCTGCATCCGCCGCAGCAGCGCCGTTCCCACATTTCCGGTGGCTCCGATGATGACAACCCGCATGGTAGTTTCCTTCCAGCCGTGTCGTGGGACCGGGAGTCCCGCTGTGCTCGAGGATACTCCGGGGCCGAGCAGCGCGTCAGCAGTTTCGCGGGGAGCAGGCCGGACTACCCGTCGTCGTGCGGGTCGTTGAGCCGGTGGAATCCGAACCGGCCTTTCAGCAGACTGATGACCAGCACGCCGGCCAGCATGATCGCACCGGCCAGGATCACCGACGTCTGAACGCCCCAGAGATCGGCCACCAGACCCTGGAGCACCGCTCCCGCGGGCATGGCGGCGGTGAAGAACATGTGGCGCACGGCGATCACCCGGCCGCGCATATGGTCCGCGACGATCATCTGGATGGCAGTGTTGACGCCGGAAATGGCGGACAGGAAGCAGGCGCCGACCAGGACCAGGCTGATCAGGGCCAGCACAAAGTTGTTGGTGAGCCCGAACGCAATCAGGCCGATTCCGTAGACGAGCATGCCCGATTTGACCACCAGTCCCAGCGGAAGGACCTTGCTCCAGCCCGAGACCAGCGGTGCGGCGATAACAGCGCCCGCGCCGAGGGCGGCATTGAGCAGGCCGAGTCCGGTGGGACCGACCTGGAAAACCTCTTCGGCGAAGACCACCGTGAGCTGGAACAGCGGATTGCCCAGCAGACCGATCATCATGGACAGCACAATGCCGAGGATGATGCCGGGCTGGGTCAGGGCGTATCTGAAGGCCTGCAGGAACTGGCCGAAGACCCCGCGGTCCGGTTTTCCGGCCGCGGGACGCCGTCCGGCAGTGACGACCAGCAGCGCGGCTATGACGAACATGAAGGACACCGCATTGAGGAAGAATGCCCAGGACGGGCCGAGGCTTGCCAGCAGGACTCCGGCGATGGCCGGGCCAATGGAGCGGGCGGCGTTGAACTGCATCGAGTTCAGTGTGATGGCGGACAGCAGGTCCTCGCGGGGCACCAGATCATTGACGAAGGACTGCCAGGAAGGCATATTGAGCCCGTTGAAGACGCCCATAAGTCCGATCAGGCAGAGCAGGAGGATCGGATCCTGCAGCCCGCTGGCCCAGTTGGCCCACATCAAGACAGCGACGGCGGCGAGCCCGGTCTGGGTGAGCAGCATCACCTTGCGCCGGTTGTAGCGGTCCGCAAGGGATCCGCCAAGCGGGCCGAGGATGACACCGGGGACGAACTGGACCACTGTTGCGAAGGCAACCCACAGGGCACTGCCGGTCAGAGTGTACAGCACATAGGGGACCGTGAGGTTGCTCAGCCAGGTGCCCGTGTTGGACGCCAGTGCGCCGAACCAGAACAGCCGGTAATTCCGGTGCCTGAAGGCACGGAACGAATAGGCGATGCCCCGGTCCTTGGGCGCCTTCGGGGCTTGCGGCGTCCGCGGAGCGTTGGGCGGCTGGGAGGCTTCGGGCGGTCCCGGGAACTGTTTCACCCGCAGCCGGGAAACGGGCCATCGGCACGGGCTGCTGCCCGGGCGCAGTCCGCGTCCTGTTCCGGGGACGCACCGCTGACGCCGATGCCGCCGCGCAGCCTGCCGCCGGCATCAGCAGTTCCGTGTTCCCACAGCGGAATGCCGCCGGCCATCGTGGTGGGCGTAAAGGGGAGCTGGCCGTCGATCAAGGCGAGCAATTCGGGGTAATTCTCCTTGAGGGCGCCCAGTTTTTCCGTTTCGCGGCGCATTGCCGCGGCGGTCCGTGCCTTGCTGCGGGCCACCTCGACCGTGAACCAGGAGGCGCCGTCGCTGCGCAGGGAAAGCACTTCGTGTCCGGAACCGTTGACGATGCTGATGCTGATGCGCAGGCTTTGTGCGGCTGCATGCTCCAGGGCGGCCTGGGCCATCGCCTGGGCTTGGGCGAGGGAAATGTCGGAAGGCATGCTTCATTCTCACACTTGCCGGTGGATACGACCGTGAACCCCGTTCTTAACGAAGGCCCGCCGGCTGGACCTGTGGGTCCGGCCGGCGAGCCGGCGTTGTGCAGCCGCGGTGGGTTACTTGGCTGCGGCGAGGTTGACGGCGACGTCGACGATCATGTCTTCCTGGCCGCCGACGTAGCCGGCCTTGCCGATTTCCTCGAGGATTTTCCAGGCCGGGACGTTGTAGCGCTCGGCGGCGCGTTCGGCGTGGATGAGGAAGGAGGAGTAGACCCCGGCGTAGCCCTGCATGATGGAGGCGCGGTCCATGACGGGCATGCGGGTGATGATGGGCTTGACCGTGTCCTCGGCGGCGGCCATCAGGGCCTGGACATCGACGCCGGTTTGAATGTTCAGGCGGTCGAACGCGGCGGCGAGGACCTCGGTGGGCGAGTTGCCCGCTCCGGCGCCCAGGGCCACCAGGGTGCCGTCGATCTGCCTGGCGCCGGCCCGGACGGCGAACACGGAGTTCGCGACGCCGAAGCTCATGTTCTGGTGGCCGTGGAAGCCGACCTGCGCGTCGTCCCCGAGTTCGGCGACCAGGGCGGCGACGCGGTCGGAGACGTCCTCGAGGATCAGCGCGCCGGCGGAGTCGACGACGTAGACGCACTGGCAGCCGGCGTCGGCCATGATGCGGGCCTGGGCGGCGAGTTCCTCGGGGGTGGTGCGGTGGGAGAGCATGAGGAAGCCGACGGTTTCCATGCCCAGGGAGCGGGCGTGGGCGAAGTGCTGGACGGAGATGTCGGCCTCGGTGCAGTGGGTGGCGATGCGCGCGACCTGCGCGCCGGCGTCGTGGGCCTGGTTCAGGTCGCCGATGGTGCCCAGGCCCGGGAGCATGAGCACGGCGATTTTGGCGTGGGTGGCCTCGTCCACGGCGGCCTTGATGAGGTCCAGTTCGGGGGTGAGGGAGAAGCCGTAGTTGAAGGAGGAGCCGCCCAGGCCGTCGCCGTGGGTGACTTCGATGACCTCCACGCGGGCCTCGTCCAGGGCCCGGACCGTTTCGCGCACGTGGCGTTCGGTGAACCGGTGGCTCATCGCGTGGGAGCCGTCGCGCAGGGTGGTGTCCGTCAGGCGGACGCTGTAGTTCGGGGTTGTGGGGGTGGTGTCCAGGGGGGCGGTCATGGCTGGCTCCTAGTTGTTCGTGGTGCCGGCGGTGGCCAGCGCGGCGCTGTCCATCTTCTCGGCGAGCAGGTCGGCGGTGCGGGTCGCGGCCGCGGTGATGATGTCCAGGTTCCCGGCGTACTCGGGCAGGTAGTCCGCTGCGCCCTTGACCTGGACCCAGACGCCCACGCGCCCGGCCCCGTTCCAGTCCGCCCGGGCGGTGTCGAACTGCGGCTCGACACGCAGTTCGTAGCCGGGGACGTAGTCGCGGATCTTTTCGGCTGCCTCATGGATGGCGGCGCGGATGGCATCCTGGGTTTGACCCGGTTCGGCGGCCTCGGCGGGGATGGCGCAGTAGATGGTGTTGCGCATGATCATGGGCGGCTCGACCGGGTTGATGATGATGATGGCCTTGCCGCGCGCCGCGCCGCCGATGACTTCCAGGGCTTTGGCGGTGGTTTCGGTGAATTCGTCCACGTTGGCGCGGGTGCCCGGGCCGGCGGACTTGGAGGCGATCGAGGCGACGATCTCGGCGTACTCGACCGGGACCACGGAGGAGACCGCGGCCACGATCGGGGTGGTGGCCTGGCCGGCGCAGGTGATCATGTTCACGTTCATGGTGTCCTCGAGGGAGTCGAGGTTGACCACCGGGGCCAGGTACGGTCCGACGGCCGCCGGGGTCAGGTCGATCGCGCGGATGCCGGCTGCCCGGTACTTGGGCGCGTTGGCGGCGTGGGCCTTGGCGGAGGTGCATTCGAACACGAAGTCCGGCTTGTCCTCCTGGGCCAGCAGCCAGTCCACGCCCTCGGCGGAGACGGTCACCCCCAGGCGTGCCGCGCGGGCCAGGCCGTCCGAGTTCGGGTCGATGCCGATCATGTACTTGACTTCGAGGTTTTTGCTGCGGCGCATGATCTTGAACATCAGGTCGGTGCCGATGTTGCCGGAGCCGACGATCGCGGCAGTCTTCTTAGCCATGGAAAATTCCTTTGCTTGGTGCCGGCAGGGCGGTGCGTGCCGGCAGGGGCGGTGCGTGCCGGGTCAGATGAAGTGGATGCTCAGGGACCCCAGGTCCCCGAAATCGGCGGTCGCGCTGCTGCCGGCGACGACGGGCAGGGCCTTGGTGAAGGAGCCGGGCAGGATGAGCTGGCCGGCCTCCAGGGCCACGCCCTGGGCGCCCAGGACGTTGGCCAGCCAAGCCAGCGGGGCGACCGGATCGCCCATCACGGCCGCACCGGTGCCGGTCTCGCGGGCCTGGGTCTGGCCGGAGGGGCCGTTGATGAGCAGCGTGCATTCGACGCCGGCCAGATCGGCCACCGCCACGTCCAGGGCGGCGGTCCCGACGGCGATCGCCCCGCAGGAGGCGTTGTCCGCGACCGTGTCCACCAGGCGGATGTCCCAGTCGGCGATCCGCGAGTCGATGATCTCGATCGCCGGATACACCGCCCCGATCGCCGCGGCGGCCTGTTCGACGGTCACCCCGGGCCCGGACAGGGTCTGGCTGAGCACGAACCCGAACTCGGGCTCGACCTTCGGGGCGATGAACCCGGCCGCCGGGATCCGGGCGTGATCGGAAAAGACCATGTCCTCGAAGAAGAACCCGAAGTCCGGCGCGTCCACACCCAGCTGGGCCTGCATGGCCAGCGAGGTCAGACCGACCTTCCGGCCGGCCAGCACCCGCCCGGCCGCCAGATGCCGGCGCAGCTGGAAGGTCTGCACGGCGTAGGCATCCTCCAGGTCCATGTCATCGAGGCGGTTCCGCAGCGGGGCCACGGGCTCCAATGTCAGGGTTGCCTGGAGCAGTTCGTCAGCGAAGTGCTCCAGGAGGGGCATTGTGGTTGGGGGGTTCATGGGACTCCATTCTTTGCTGAAGGCCTTCCGGATTGCTCTTACTGGATGTCGAATCTGCAGTAGGAACCCGGAGGCTGGCGGCTCTGGGAATTCCTTCCCAGGCCGAGTTTGATTGTGCGGTCTTGTCCGTCATACTCCAAGCATGCGTACCGCTGAATGGAACCAGTCGTCTTCAGTGCTGGAACGTGCGGCGTTGATCCTCGGGGCTTTCCGGGTTGAGGACAGGACTCTCGGAGTGTCCGAACTTGCGCGCAGGACCGGATTGGCCAAGTCGACCGTGTCACGGCTGACGTCTGAGCTGGTCCGCCTGCAGTATCTGGAACGGCACGGTTCTTCGCTTCGACTCGGTCTTGCTCTGTTCGAACTGGGCCAGCTGGCGGCCACCCCGAAGGAACTGCGCAGGCGGGCCATCGGGATCATGGCGGACCTGCGCAACGCCACCGGACAGACGGTTCACCTAGCGGTACTGGACGGGGTCGAGGTGGTCTACATAGAAATCCTGAGGGGACGGGGCACGCCGCCGTTGCCGTCGCGGGTGGGCGGGCGGATGCCCGCCCACGCCACGGCCGTGGGTAAGGCAATGCTCGCGTTTTCCCCTCAGGTCGTCCTTGAGGACGTCCTCGAACACGGTCTTGAACCGGTCGGCCCCAGCGCCATCACCGATGAGAAAACCCTGCGCAGGGAACTGGCTGACATCGCGGCCACCGGCCTGGCACACGAACAGAATGAGTCCGCGGCAGGTAGTTGCTGTGTTGCCAGC
This sequence comes from Arthrobacter sp. B0316-1-20, assembly GCF_059091865.1. Lineage (NCBI taxonomy): Bacteria > Bacillati > Actinomycetota > Actinomycetes > Micrococcales > Micrococcaceae > Arthrobacter > Arthrobacter sp. B0316-1-20. Next base: position 6,928 of record NZ_JBNHHC010000104.1, read on the forward strand.
CCGGTGGTGGATGCCGGCGGCGCACTCGTGGCGTCCTTGTCCGTATCCGGCAACCTAAGCCACCTGGACATTGATCGCGTTGCCCCGGCCGTGCGCACC
>NZ_JBNHHC010000105.1:0-6728 GCF_059091865.1 Arthrobacter sp. B0316-1-20
GAATCGATCGGGGTACCCGCACGGGCGAGCTCCGGGTCACCGTCCGTCACGGTGGTCGAGAGGTAAAGCCGGCCCGAAGCGGTCAGAGCAGAGCGGATATTCCTGAAGAACCGGTTCCGCTGGGCTTCATTCAGGAGTGAAATTGAAACGCAGCCAAGAATTGCCGTATTGAACAGGCCCGGGCATCTTATGGTCGAAATATCACCATGAATGAGTGTCAGCCGCTCAGCCAGATGCGGGTATTCGCTCTCCAGCCGGCGTGTCAGGTGAGCCAGCATTGATTCCGAAATGTCCACGGCCGTCACCTCCTTGCCCATCGCAAGGAGCGGAAACGTGAAGCGCCCGGTACCGCAGGCCAATTCCAGGACAGGCCCCGAGGATTTGCGTGCAATGCTGATAATTTCCCGCAATTCATGTGCATCCTGGAGCGCGACTGCCTCGTACAGTCCCGCGCCCAGAGGATCATAAATGTCATGGAACTCCGCAGGGCCGTCCAGCTGCTCGATAATGGAGGCGGCGGTTCCGGAAACTGATGCCGTCAGCATGGATTACCTCGTCACCGTCGATTCAATGTCGAAATGCACACCCTGGGCTGAAAACTGCTCCCGAATGCGGTTGATAGCCTGTTCCGCCGCACTCACGCCGCAGCCCAGCAAGTCGCCGGCCGCTTCGCCGGTGACCCTCGGAATGGCCAGCATGATGTCCACAACGCGTGCCGCGTCCGTGCCCAGCCGGTAGGTTCGGGAGCTCCGCGGATCATGGAGGTGAGCGCCCATGGCGCTGTACAGAAGAACCGGCCGGTCGGGGGCAAGCTGTCCCTCATCGGACCGCATGGAGCTCAGGCCCGGGACCAGATGCCCTCCAAACCCTGCCACCCGCATGGCCGCCATCCCCCTGGCGGAGGCGAAGCGAAGCGCCTCCACTACGTGCAGATAACGCGGCAGCCATGGCCTGGCCGAGGCTTCGTGTGCCTCATGAGTGCTGAACCTGCTTGCCCACGCTTCCGGACCGTCGGCCAGATACCCGAGCGGCAGTCCGAACGGGGAGGTGCTGACGTGCCGGTCAGCGGAAACATAGATGGAGTGCAGTGCTTTGTCGCCTTGCGGGCCAACAGTGGCTGCGGGATCCCCCAGCACGGCCTGGGGATGGATGAGATGATCGCGGAAACCGCCCGTTTGAAACGAATGGTCTGCGTCTCGAAAAAAGGCGGTCCGGTCGGCATCACCGGTAATCCAAAGTACGGTTGGACCGGCTACCGGAACAAACTCGGCCAGTGCGTAGGTTTGCTGCTGAAGATAAAAATCCGGGCCAAACCGGACATCGCTGTCCGGCTCTTTGAAGTCGCCCTGAAAGGTGAACAAGGAAACTTCACTCCCCAATTCTTCCGGCACTATCTGGCCTTCAGGGTAAAAAGCAACCGATACTCCCTGCATGAAACCGCTGTTTCTCAGCGGCTCGAGGAGGTCAGCCGACTCCAGCACGGCAATTTTTGTCTGATGGTCATCGACGGGCCGGTTCTGCGCCCATAACATCAGGCTGGTGGCCATTCTTTGGTTCGATTCGCTCACGAGAGATAAATCTAACGACTTTAATTACTCGCCGGGGGGGTATTTGGAAAACATAAGGTGAACCGTTTCCGACCTTTCGGCGGGAGCCCTCGTGCGGATCACCACAGCCTCGCCGGCTTGCGGAGGCGGCGTCAAGGAAGACTTGACATCGCCACAGGTGTCAAGATTTGATTGACACATGAATCCAAACGCTGCACGTATCGGAATTATGTCCTTGACCGGCGTCATCCTGGCCCTGTCGGGCATGCTGCTGTCCTACGTCTCCACCCAGTCCGCAAACGGTCCGCAGTGGCTGCCGCTGGTTGCCGGAGCTTTGCTGATGCTCGCCGGCGCCGCTGCAGTCAGCATGGCAATCCATCTGCAGCGAGGCGGGCAGAAGCAGTGACAGCTCCCGGCGGGGACCTCGCGGCGCAGATTGCCGATGCCTTCGCAACCGCGACCGCCGGGACATCGGACCGCCTGACCGAGGACCCGGACGCCTATCTGGAGCTGATTGCAGCGGCGGCCCAGGCGCACGAACAAACACGCACGCTGCTGCAGTCGACCGTGGTGTCCGCCCGGAACGCGGGACACAGCTGGGATCAGATCGGCCGCCGCCTGGGGATCAGCAGGCAGGCCGCCCAGCAGCGGTTCGGCCGCGGCGAAGCGCAGGGCACCGGGGACGAGGCCGCAACCAAGCGGCTGTGGCCCGTGACCGTTTTCACCGAAATGGACGCGCTCAACCGGGAGGGCCGGCACGGCTGGCACTCCATCGGCTTCGGCGTGCAGTCACACACCCTGGAACTGTCCGCAGAACAGTGGGAGCACAGGCGCGTGATAGCGACCACGGGAAACCTGCGCAGCGCCGAAGCGGACGGCTGGCAGCGGATCGGCGAGACGTCCTTCCCCTGGGCGTACTTTGCACGGCCGACGGGCAAACCCGCACTGCCGCAGAACGGATAGTACGACGTCGGCAGCCAGACCGGGTGCAACACGCGGGCGTCACTTGCGGGCAGCCGCGGCGGCGTGCCTGCCCACTCCGCGAAGCCGTACACCTACGGGCGAATCGCGGTTTCGTCCGCCCTCCGTATCCGTCGACGAACCGGGTTGGGGGACCCGCCGAAGAACCAGGCAGGAACCGTTTGGGGGAACTGCTCCAGCCGTCGGCCAGGCCTCCGCGATCAAGCAGCCGATCCGGCGGCCTCGCCGTTCAAGCCGCCCGCCAGGCCTTCGCGGCACCGCAGGCTCGCGGGCCGAACCGGCCGCATGTGCGGACGCTACGTGATGTCGGAGCTAATTGCACCGGCCGGTGAAACAGCCGGGCCACGATGTAACCGCACCGTTACATACGATGTATCAATTCACCTCCAATTGCGGTAAGCGGTGCATGCCATACTTCTTGAAGCGCCCTTCGCCTCTCCCTGCCCCCCCAAGAGTGAGAGTCGAAGGGCCTTTATTTGTCCCGGCCGCCGCCGATGCGCCATGACTGCAGCCCGCCTCCCCCCTCAGCCCCTCAGGTCGCCGAAGACCTGGCCGACGCTGCGCAGGCACTCACCGACCCTCTGGTCCTGGCTGGCAGAAGTGCGTTATCCGCAGTCAGCCGATAACGGCGCATACGTAAGCCCGGGTGGGGAGCGATTTCTGCCGGTTCTCCGGCTCCTGTATCTCTGGGTCCCTCGCGTGCGGATTCGTGACCCTGCCTGATGTTCTGGCTGGTTCTTCGCCTGGGGTCGGGATCAGTCGGATCCCCGGCGTTCCGGCTGGCTGGGCGCGGCTGGCGGATCATGGGCTGGTCCATCAACGGGAATCTCACCGGCCTGACCGACGAGATTGCCACCCTTCGAGGCATCTCACCATGTCCGGTTCCTCAGCACCGGGGTACCGGCAGCGCAACCAAAAGGAATACATCCACTGGCACAACACCGAAAGAATCTCGACAAAGCCTGAAGGACTGAGCCCGGTGCAATACCGTGCTCAGTCCCGCGCAGCCCAGGCACTTGCTTAGCCAGTCCAACTTTCGGGGCCCAATTCACCCTTGCTCTCTCCGGCCAGCGCCGTGCCACGGCCTAAGGGGTCCGGTAAGAACCCCATGCCTGATGCCCGGTCCCGGGTGGTGACAGCTGCCATCGCACGCTCGGGCTTAGCCGCGTGTACCCTCCAGTGCGTCGAGGATCAGGTCCAGTCCGTAGGCGAATTCGTTGCCGTAGTCGTAGCCGGGCTGCAGGGCAACCTCGGTCGCGATTTCGACCATGTGCGGGTACTCGCCGGTAGCGAAGTGCTCCATGATCGGTCGGGCAGCCTCGGCGACGGATTCCTGGCCTGCCAGCGGCAGACCGGCTTCCTGCAGCGCGAACCCGTAGATGTAGCTGTCAAGCAGCGAATAGGCGTGGGCTGTCTGCTGCACCGAAAATCCGCCGGCGCGCAGGGTCGCCAGCGTGGCTTCGTGGTGCTTGAGCGTTGCCGGCCCTGGCGCCTTTCTGGATTCGAGCAGTCCGACCGCCCAGGGATGCCGGCGCAGCACTTCCCGCGCGGAGTGGGCCCGGCGGCGCATCTCCGCTTTCCAGTCGGCCCCGGGCCGTGGCGGTTCGATCTCGGTGAAGACGAGATCCACGAGGCCGTCCAGGATCTCTTCCTTGTTGGCCACGTAGTAGTAGAGCGTCATCGGCTTGGTGCCCATGTCCTGGGCGAGCGAGCGGATCGACAACGCGCTGATGCCGTGCCGGTCGGCGAGGGCGAGGGCCGCCTGCAGTACCTTGTCCCGGCTCAGCCGGCTGCGCTCCTGCACGTTCGCATCATGTTCCCTGGGCATTCGTACTCCTGCCTCTAGCGTGTTAGTACATCGTACGATACTCTCCTCGTACAGCGTACTAAAAACGGCCTGACCGTCTTGAGAGGACAAGTAGCGATGACACAGGAAAGACGATCCCTGGAGCAGCATGACTCCGACGTGGCACCCCGGGAGGGCACAATGCGCGCCATCGGCCAGGACATATACGGTTCAGCCGACGTCCTGCGCCCGGGCCGCGCTGCCATACCCGCGATCAAAGCCTGGGAGGTGCTCGTCCAAGTGCGGGCAGCCGGGGTGGACCGCGGTGTCTGGCACATGATGACCGGCACGCCCTACCTGGGCCGTCTGGCCTTCGGCATCCGGAAACCCAGGAACCAGGTGCTTGGACTGGACCTGGCCGGAACCGTTGTCGCAGTTGGTTCCGCAGTGACGCGGTTCTGCGTGGGCGATGAGGTGTACGGAAGCGGCAGCGGGTCGTTCGCTGAATACGCTGCGGCCCCGGAGGACAAGCTCGCCGCCAAGCCTGCCGCCCTGTCCTTCGAGCAGGCCGCGGCCGTGCCGGTGTCCGCGGTCACCGCGCTGCAGGGTCTGCGCGACGCCGGGCGGATCCGGCAGGGGCAAAGCGTGCTGGTCACCGGCGCGTCAGGGGGCGTCGGCAGCTTCGCGGTCCAGCTGGCCAAGGCCTTCGGGGCCGAGGTCACCGGCGTCTGCAGCTCCGGGAAGCTGGACTTCGTCCGGTCCCTCGGCGCCGAGCACGTCATCGACTACACCCGTGAAGACTTCGCCGAAGGCACCCGCCGCTGGGACCTTATCCTGGACATTGCCGGCAATCCCTCCATCGCCCGTCTGCGCCGCGCCCTCACAAAGGAGGGGACCGCAGTCATCACCGGCGGGGAAGGTGCAGGCAAGATCACCGGAGGCATCGGCCGGCAGCTGGGGGCCCTGGCCTTGTCGCTGTTCGTCCGTCAGCGGCTGACCATGTTCCTCGGCCTGGTCCGCTCATCCGACCTCGACCAGCTCACCGAACTCATCGAAGCGGGCAAAGTGACGCCGGCACTCGACCGGACCTTCCCTCTCGCCGATGCGGCAGATGCCATCCGCTATCTGGAGGCCGGGAAGGCACGCGGAAAAGTCGCGCTCACAGTCTGAGTCCACTTCCTTAGCGGAACCTGGCCCTGCCGCACACGCCCCTCCGAAAGAAGAAAACCATGCCGCAATCGGTGCCCAACGCAACCCCTCCAACTCTCAGCCCAGCCACCAAACCGCTGCGCTTACCCTGCCTGACTGCTGGTTTCGCGCTCCTGCTAATGGCCATACTCGCCGGCGTCGGCAACTTCGCACTTCTGGCGCCGCTCCTCTCACTGGCTGACCCTGCGCAGGCCGCTGCTGCCATTGCCGGCGCCGAAGGGCAGTTCCGCCTCGGCGTTGCCTGCCTGGCCGCCGTGGTCGTGCTTGACGTCATCGCCGCCGGAGCGTTGTTCGAAGTGTTCGCCTCCGTAAACCGAAGCGTGTCGATGGTAGCCGCCTGGTTCAGGGTCGCATATTCGGCCGTCTTCCTGGCCATGATCTGCGGACTCCTGGAAGTGCCCGCACTCGGTGACCAGGGAAATCAGGTCCTGATCGCGGTCAATGCGTTCACCAGCGGCTGGAAGGTCAGCCTCATCCTCTTCGCATTCCACCTGCTGCTGATCGGGTACCTGGCCTACCGGTCCGGCTTCATGGCGAAAATCTTCGGCGTGCTGCTTGCAGTGGCGGGTCTCGGATACCTCGTTGACGGATTCGTCTCGATACTAGCCCCGGAGGACTCCCTCGGCTTCTCCGGATTCGCTTTCGTGGGTGAAGTAACCCTCATCTTCTGGCTCCTCATCAGGGGGCGCAAAGCTCGCGCGTATCAGGAGAAGGAAAGCCCGATGATTCCGGCGAGCTGAGCCGGACGGGATTCGATTCACTCGTACCCGGCAGGTGGGGCGGCCAGCTCCTGGCGCACCCTCGACGGGCGGCCGGCCGCTGGCCACACCCCGTACGACGGCCCCACCCACACTGCCCCGTTGCCTCCTGAAACGCAGGCACGGAAATGTACCGGGGGTAAACCCCTGCGTCACCTGCCGGTAACCACTGACTGCCAGAACAGATCCGCCACGGCCTTCAGCCCATGGCACCATTCTTCCCCCGGAACGGAACCGGCAGCTCCGCACCGGCCGATAATCGCATCAGATGCAATCCGGTCAGCACGTTTGCCCCGCCAAAGAAGAGCCGATTCGGGCAGCTCACCACACCGAAGCCGTCCTGCGGCGTATTCCCTTCAGGAACTGTCCGTGATCCGAGCCGCTCCGGAGCAGTTCAGAAAAACATGGGGAAACTACTTTCCATATGGCAAGTAGTTGGCGTAGTGT
>NZ_JBNHHC010000106.1:0-6498 GCF_059091865.1 Arthrobacter sp. B0316-1-20
CGCAGCCCCGTCCCGTTCATCTCCACAACAGGAAATTAACAGGACCGCCGGCGGATTAAAAGACCCTCGCCGGAAAACCTAACAAAGTACTACTAGGCGGCTGCCAAATAGCGGTTGCGCGCCTCAATCAGCCTTTGCAGGTACTTTGCCAGGACCAGTTTCTCCACCACTCGCGCTAGGAGACCGAAGGGTGCGGTGAACTCGATGCGGTCAATCATGGTCGTGCCGCCGGCATCCTGAGTGAACTCGTGGACGTGCCTGAAGCTGCGGAATGGCCCTTTGACCTGTTCATCCACAAAGAAGTCAGGGGCCGCCATCTCGGTAATGCAGCTGGTCATCTGCTGGCCACCGACGTGGGGCCGCGGGTGGTGGATCTATTTCCCCCACCGCCCGGAGGAACCGCGCTCAGCGCCTCGTCTCGTACCTGGTCAGGACCACGCCGCCGGGAAACGTCCGCGTCTCCACCAGGTCCAGGTTCACCCAGCTGTCCAGCGCGGTGAAGAACGGCGTGCCGCCGCCCACCAGCACCGGATGGGTGGCCAGCGCGTACTCGTCGATCAGCCCGGCCCGCATGGCCGCCCCGGCGAGCGTTGCGCCGCCGACGCTCATCGGGCCGCCCTCCTCGGCCTTGAGCCGAGTGATCTCGGCGATCGCGTCGCCGGTGACCAGGCGGGTGTTCCAGTCGACCTTGTCGATCGTCGAGGAGAACACCACCTTCGGCGTGTCCCGCCAGTTCCGCGCGAACTCGATCTGCGCCGGGGTGGCGTTGGGCTGCTGGTCGCCGGTGGGCCAGTAGGAGCTCATTGTCTCCCAGAGCTTGCGCCCGTACAGCGACAGGCCGCTCGCCCGCTCCTGGTCGAGCCACCACTGGAACAATTCGTCGCTCGGCCCGCTCCAGCCAATGTCGTCGCCGGCCGCGGCGATGTAGCCGTCCAGGGTCAGGTTCATGCCGTAGATCAGTTTCCGCATGGCGCCAGCCTTCCGTCAGTCGGTCTCCAGCGTATAGATCCGGCGCGGCGCGGGAAACTCATCGGTGCACGATCGACTCGCAGGCAGTCCTCGTGCCCGGGGGTCAGCGTGGCATACTCGACCGCCTCCCGCCGCGACGCCCCGTCGAACATGAGCACGCCCAGCCCGGTGGAGGGTCCGCCAAGGGCTGCCGGGGTGACATTTACCGCTGCTAAAACACCGCCATTTACCGGGTTCTGGTGCAAATTTCGTGAATGGTGACTGATCGTCGCTGCGGTGGGATCGTTGCAGAGAGTTCTGCTCTCATGAGCGTAATCACGCCCGATACCCTATTCACGAAATTCGTGCCAGAACCATTTACCGGGTTCTGGCACGATTTTCGTGAATGGTGACTGATCGTCGCTGCGGTGGGATCGTTGCGACAGTGTGAGGATCTGCTGCGGGTGGTGTTCCCGCACTTGAATGAGGTGCTGGTGGAGCGGGTACGCCGGATGGACGAGGCGGTGCGGGTGTCGGCCCGGACCCGCGCCGACAGTGCGCTGCCGTGCCCGGGCTGCGGAGTGTTGTCGCGGCGGGCCCATAGCCGCTACCGGCGCCGGATCGCGGACACTGCTGTGGGCGGACAGCCGGTGGTCATCGAGTTATCGGTGCGACGCCTGTTCTGCGACGCAGCGGGCTGCCCCCGACGGACCTTCTGTGAGCAGGTCAACGGCATCACTGTCCGCTACGGGCGGCGCACCCCGCTGCTGGTGAAGGTGCTCCAGGCTGTCGGCCTGGCCCTGGCCGGGCGGGCCGGGGCCCGGCTCACCGGAATCCTGGCCGCCGCGGTGAGCAGGACGGCCCTGCTGCGCCTGGTGATGCTGCTGCCCGCCCCGGCTCCGGCCCGCGCGCCAAAGGTGCTGGGGGTGGATGACTTCGCGCTGCGCAAACGCGAGGTCTACGGCACGGTCCTGGTCGACTGCGGCTCGCGCCGCCCCGTCGACCTGCTGCCGGACCGGCAGTCCGAGACCTTCGCCGGGTGGCTGCGCGAACACCCCGGCGCGCAGGCCATCTGCCGCGACCGGGCCGGGGCCTACGCGGAGGGCGCCCGCGCCGGAGCACCGGAAGCAGTGCAGGTCGCCGACCGCTGGCACCTGTGGCACAACCTGGGCGAACACATAGAAAGAGAGGTCGCCCGGCACCGGTTGTGCCTGTCCGGGCCCGCCGCGCAGCAGGTGCCCGAAGACCGCCAACGCCAGGAGCCTGGCGGGGAGGTTGGCGAGGCTGCCGCCGGTGCCTACGCGGACAGCCATATCCTGCCCGGGCGGACACGGGAGCGCTACCGGCGGGTGCGCGGGCTTCTCGGGCAGGGCAAAAGCATGCGGGCCGCCGCCCGCGAGCTTGGCCTGGCTTACAACACCGTGCGCAAGTACGCGCGTGCCGGTGACGCGGAGGCGCTGACCGCGTCCCCGTGGGCCAATCGGGTGACGATCCTTGATGCCTACAAGCCCTACCTGCACCAGCGGCTCAGTGAGGGCCCGGTCAGCGACGCGGAGCTGTATCGGCAGATCACCGCCAGGGGGTACCGGGGCGGCTGCGGCACGGTGTCGGTCTACCTGCGCGCGCTGCGCGCCGCCGGGATCGTCCCCGCGCCGGCCCCTGCGCCGCCGGCCGGCTGGATCATGTCCGCCCCGGACGCGCTGGGCAAGGACGAGCGGGTCCGGCTCGAGGCCGTGCTGGCCCGCTGCCCGGAACTGGAATCCGCCACCGCGCATGTGCGCGGCTTCGCGGCCATGCTCACCGACCTGCGCGGCGACCGGCTCCGGCACTGGCTGGACAAGGTCTACATCAACACCCTGCCTAGCCTGCACGCCTTCGCCAACGGCATCGACCGCGACCGGGACGCGGTTACCGCCGCACTGACCCTGCCCTACAGTTCCGGGGCCGTTGAAGGGCACATCAACCGGATCAAGATGCTCAAACGTCAGATGTTCGGCCGCGCCGGATTCCAGCTCCTAAGGCAGAGAGTCCTGCTCTCGTGACCGCCACCCCGCCCGGTCCACGATCACGAAATTCGTGCCAGAACCATTCCGAGCTAACGATCACAACGGAGCTTGTCACGTAAACGGCCGAATAAGTGACCGTGAGAAGCTCTTGCTCTCGCTGCTGCCGATAGTCCGAAGAATTTGGACATGGCGGCCATCTCGCCAAGTCTTCAGTGCCCGTCTATTTGACGGGTTTTCCCACTGATAGGCCAGCCTCAGTTGTGGCCAGTGACCCTTTTCTCCATTTGTTTAGAAGGTGCTCGCGCTCAAGTCAAGGGCGGGCATCCTGATGGCTTTCAGATGCTGTCCTGGCGTCAGTTTGGGTGTACCTCAGGGCTGCCACGATCAATTGGGCATGTTTAGGCCCGGTTCAGACCGCGGCCACCGAGGTAGTGCGGCCGAGCGGCTGCAGGCTCCGTTCCAGTTCTTCAGCCCACGCCAGAAGGTCGCTGTCGCGTCCGCGGCGGGCGATCAGCTGCACGGAACGCGGCCGTCCGTCGCTACTGTAGCCTGACGGGATGCTCACAGCAGGATGGCCGCTGAGGTTGAAGGGGTAGGTGTAGGGAATCCAACTCAGCCAGTCTTCGTCTGGCCAATTTGCCGGTGTCGCGCGGTCGTGTTCGAACGGCAGGCACGCCGTGGTCGGTGTGATGATCATGTCGAGGTCGTCAAAGAGTTCCTCCAGCTCCAAGGACCACAGGTTGCTTTTCATCTGGGCATCGAGGAGGTCCGTGGCCGACTTCGCCTCACCGGCTGCAGCCATGGCCATGAGGCCGGGATCAGTCAGGGCACGCTGGGCAGGATCCAGCCTAGAGACGGAAGCGGCCAGGGAAGTCTGCCAAAGCGTGGACATGGTGTTCCGCAGATCAACCTTGGACCAGTCAATCACCCGGGCAATGCTGCCTTGAGCGGTGAGTGCGTCGACGGCCGCTTTGAGCCCGTCCAAGCATGCCTGCTCTGGGGACGGTTGCCTGCCGATGGTCTGGACGACGCCGACCCGAACTCCGGACAGGCCCCTTGTTGGGGCAGCCCCGACCCGAAGAGCGCATTCTGGACCAGCCTCAGGTCAGCGACCGTGCGAGCTATTGGTCCGGATGCGGCGAGGAAGGCGAATGCACCGCCGGGAAGATCCATGAGACCCCTCGACGGTTTGTGAGCGGTCAGCCCACAAAAGCCCGCAGGAATCCGAACGGATCCGGCGGCGTCGGTGCCGATAGAGAGCGGCCCATAACCAGCGGCAACTGCAGCGGCGCTGCCGGCACTGGAACCGCCCGGGGTCAGCCTGGAATGCAGGGGATTGTGTGTGGCGCCGTTCAAGAGGCTGCCGTCCAGGGGCTTCCACCCCATTTCGGCAGAGGCGGTTTGCGCCCAGATAACAGCCCCCTGTGCTCGGAGTTGTCGGACCACAGCAGCGTCCTGGGGCTGCGGCCCCGACCCGAAGGCCCGGGACCCGCGCCGCAGCGGCCAGGAACGAACAGCCAGTAGCTCCTTGATAGTGACCGGAATACCGTCCAACGGACCGACAGGCCGGCCAGCCCGCAGACGGGACTCGGACGCCTTGGCCATGGCCAGTGCCGACTCTGCATCGACGTGGGTGAGTGCGTTAAGGAACGGTTCCTTGTCGGTCGCTTCGTTCAGCACGGCCTCTATCACCTCAACGGGGGAGAGTCCGTTCCGAAAGCGTTCGCCCAATTCCATGGCGGTGAGCGCAGCCATCTCGTGTGTCATTGCTTCACCGTAGGAGAGCAGTGGTCCGCAAGTCCCTACCGCTTTATGGCTGTTTTAGCAGTCCACTTCGTGGCTGCTGGCTGACCTCCGCCAAGGCAGCCACTCCGTCCCGAATACGATGGACGGGCGTGGCGCCATACCCCAGGACGATCACCGGGCCGTCTTCAAATTTCTGCGGCACCTCGCCGCAGCGTGCTGACCGGCCCGCACGAGGCCGTGCTCGAGACACTGCACGCGGCCAACATCGCCCTGCACCGCCTCGCCGAGACCGGCACCCCGACGACGGGTGCCAAGGAATTCTGGCTCGACCAATCCTGAACCAGAACCAAACCGGCATGTCCCCGGTTCACCTGGCCAGGTTGCTGTCACCCTGGGTGTCATTGCCACACCCCACGCACTGGTCTCACGGTTGGTTCCAGCTCCCTGCAGGCGCGCGGTTATCGCCTGCATACACAAACTTTCCCTCGGGAAACATTAGTGTCAGTCCGTCGAGGGGCTCCAAGAGTGGATCCGGGAGAGGCCGATTGCCGCAGCCCGGCCAGGATCTCTGCAGCTGACACCAACGGGCCCGGGGCCGGCTCTTGAGTGCGAAGCAGGTCAAAGCCACTGGCGCAAGATGCCGGCCGGCTTTGGTCAGCTCCGTGGCGACAACACCGAGCCAGACCCTGATTGATAAGGCCCGCACGACACCCGCGCAATTCACTTAGCCGCTCGCTGATCCCTCTGAGCTTCCACCGGTGGCCGGCAGCCGGGCTGGGGCATCGATGACCCTAAAAAATTTCCTCCTCAACGCAAGCCACGAACTCGGCTAGAGCCTCAATGCCGCAGACCCAGTCCTCACAAGGACATGGAAGTAAACGGAACACGCCTGCCGGAAGGCAGAGGTCACAACCCGATGCGGTGGCACCGGCCCCAGGGAAAGGAAACCAGCAGGACCCGAGCGTACGGGCAAGGGGAATCAGACGGTGGCGCTGACGGGGCTTGCGGCTGGTTTTGCCTGAATGCGATGCGGGGAGGAAGGCAGGAATCCGCGGGCCTGGGCACTGCCTAGATGGCAGGGGCAGGGCGGGTTCTCACCGATCTGCACCGGGCAACCACCACGACTGGTGGGGGTATCGCAGTCTTTGGTCATACACCAACCGGTGATGGCACTCATAAGGAAAGGCACTCCTGTGATGGGCTGGGGGAGACCCCCGCGACGGGGACGGGGTCCTGTAGCGAGTTTAAGCCAACCAGTTCTCCTTGGCTCCAACAGCTCTCTGCCGCCCCCGTACCACCGTCAAATGGTAGCCCTGAACGGGTGTCCATGGACGGTGGGCCACGGACGCGTCCGACGGACCGCTGCTGCGCTCGCCGGCAGTGGTGGGGACCGGGTCACGGGCGATGGAGTCATGGATGGTGGCTAAGCCGGATTCCTGGAAGAGCCATCGCGTCTATCGCACCACAACAGCTGAGGTGTAGCACCGTGCCGTGCAGAGGGCGGAGAAGGACGGGCTGCGTTCTCCTGAAAAGCCGCATCAGGGGCTTGGATCCAAGCCGCTCGTAGACCCGGGGGAGCCACCCCAGGGGGATAGCCCGGTAGCTCTTTTAGTAGTTTCCTGAGAGGAGCTTTATCACGCGGTTAATCTGCGTACGGGTGGTGCTGGCCGGAACCATTCCAGGGCAGTTGTGGGCCGCACCTGTTAGCGGCCATGAAAAACTGCCCGTAGGCGGCCACGAAAATGCCCACTGACGGCCAGTAGAACTGCCCACCGGTGGCCATGAGATCTGCCCACTT
>NZ_JBNHHC010000107.1:0-6465 GCF_059091865.1 Arthrobacter sp. B0316-1-20
GGCATCACCGTGAGGCTTCGGTACCTACCGGTTGATGTGCAGACAGTCGCGGCATTCTTCCCGGACCTTGAGGCGGCCGCCGCTGGTGTCCTGGCCGTGGGCGGCGCGCGGGTGCAGCCTGCCATCATGGAGTTGCTGCAGGCGACGGCCATGGCATCACTGGACGCGCGCCACGGCTCCAACCTGCGGGAGCGCGGCGCCGCGCTGCTGCTCATCCAGACCGACGGCTTCGGCGCAGCGGCCGAAGCGGACGTGGTCCGCCGGGTACTCGCGGCTTCCGACGGAAGCATAGCGGCAGGAGACAGGGCGGAGGCGGAACAGCTGATCGAGCTGCGCCGCCACAGCCGCGTACTGGACGTTGTGCACGAATACCGGGTCGGCGAGGACGTTGCGGTTCCGCGGTCCCGGCTGGTGGATTACGTCGCCGCGCTGGAGCGGATGGCGGCCGAACACAGCCTTCCGCTGGAAGTGGTCGCCCATGCGGGCGACGGGAACCTGCATCCCAGTTTCTGGGTTCTGCTTCCCACCGACCGGACGGCTCTGAATGTATCGGAACGGGCTGAGTTCGAGGCACAGATTGCCAGGCTCAATGCCGTCCTGGACGAGTCGATCGCAGTGGCCCTTCGGATGGGCGGGACCATCACCGGCGAACACGGTGTCGGGCAGTACAAGCTGCGCTGGCTCGGCTGGGAACAGGCCCCCGAGGTGCTGGCGCTGCAGCGCCGGATCAAGGAACTCTTCGATCCGCGGGGCATCCTCAATCCCGGCAAGGCGCTGCCCGAGGCTCTGCCGGAGCCGCTGCCGCAGGCTCCTGAGGCTGCAGGCGGTCTTCCCCGGGAAGGCTCGGGGACGGAAACCGCCCTCAAGCACTAGCCGTCCGCAGCCGCTCAGTCGTCCCCCAGCGCCTCGCCCTCGAGGATCTTCATGGTCTGGATATCCGGATCCAGCAGGATGGCCGCCTCATCGCGGCGGTGGCGCAGCACCGTATCGATGTATGACTGGACGGCCTCCGCCAGGGGGACGTTCCTGTCCTGCTGTTCGGACATGTACCAGCGGTGTTCGAGCACCTCGTGGACCACCTCCGCCGGTTCCAGCTTCCCAGCCAGTTCACGCGGGATCGACCGGACAATCGGCTCGAAAACGTGCCGCACCCAGGCATGGGCGCTGATGTCTTCGTCCGTGTCCGGGAAGTTGTCCGCGCGGTAGGTATCCATGTCGTTCAGCAGGCGGCGGGCCTGGTTTTCCTGGGCGTCCAGACCGGTGAGGCGGATCAGGCGCCGCTGGTGGTGGCCGGCGTCGACCACCTTGGGCTGGAGCTGGATGGTGGTGCCGTCCGGGTTGGTCCGGATCGCCATTTCCTCGACGTCGAACCCCAGTTCGTTCAGCCGCCGGATGCGGGCCTTGACCCGCCAGCGGTCGCCGAATTCGAAGGATTCCTTGGCCGTCAGTTCCGCCCAGAGCCTGCGGTAGCTGTCCATGATGCGTTCACTGGTGGCCACCGGATCGACTTCGCTTTCGATCAACCCGCCTTCCAGCAGGTCCATCAGTTCACCGGCAATGTTGACCCGTGCGATCTCCAGGTCGTATTCGCGCTGTCCGGAGGACAGCTGCGGATACAGTTCGCCGGTTTCCGCATCCACCAGATAGGCAGCGAAGGAACCGGCGTCGCGGCGGAACAGCGTGTTGGACAGCGAGACATCACCCCAGTAAAAGCCGATCAGGTGCAGGCGGACCAGCAGCAGCGCCTGGGCATCGATCAGCCGGGTCAGCGTGTCCCGGCGCAGCTTCTGCGAGAACAGCGCCCGGTAGGGCAGCGAAAACTTCAGGTGCCGGGTGACCAGCACCGGATCCAGCGGCGCTCCGGCCGCGGACGTCCGCCCGGTGATGACAGCCACTGGCTCCACGCACGGGACATCCAGGCGCTGCAGCTTGCGGAGCATGTGGTACTCGTGACGGGCCACATGCTCGGCGGTTTCCTTGATGGCAATGACGGATCCGCCCAGATGCGCGAACCGCACGACGTGCCGGGAAATCCCCCGGGGCAGTGCCGCCAGCGATTCCATCGGCCAGTCTTCCAGGCCACGGTCCCACGGCAGATCCAGCAGTTCCGGATCCGCCGCGGCCGCGGTGATGTTCAGCGATCCCAGGGCGCCGGGCGACGGGGTGTCACGCCGGGGCAGCTTGCCCTTCTGCTCCCAGTCCGTCGGCTCGTCGCGCCAATTGGCGCCCGCGCGTCCCGCCGCGCCAGCAAAATCCGGCGCGGCTGCCGGCGTACCCTGTGGATCCGTCATGGGTGCTCGGAGGCCGTCAGGCGCCCAGTCGCTGTCCGGTGGTGGTGTCGAAGAGGTGGACGTGGCCGGGGACGGGGCGGACATGGACGGTGTCTCCCTTGACCGGCGGACGGCGGCCGTCGGTGCGGGCGACGATGTCGTGGTCCCTGCCGTCCAGGGTGGTGTGACCGTAGATGTAGGCGTCGGCGCCCAGTTCCTCCACGACGTCGACCTCCACGGCCAGCCCCTCGCCCGCGGGTGCGGCCTCAAGGTCCTCCGGGCGCACCCCGAGGGTGACAGTGCGGCCGTGGGCCTGGCCCAGCACCTCGGCCGGCACCGGGTACACGGTGCCGCCGAAGAGGACACCGTTGTCGGTGACGGGCAGTTCGAGCAGGTTCATCGCGGGCGAGCCGATGAAGCCGGCGACGAAGACATTGTCCGGGTGGTCGTAAAGCCGGCGCGGGGTGTCCACCTGCTGCAGCAGTCCGTCCTTGAGCACGGCGACGCGGTCACCCATGGTCATGGCCTCGACCTGGTCATGGGTGACGTAGACGGTGGTCACGCCCAGACGGCGGGTCAGGGAGGCGATCTGGGTGCGGGTCTGCACGCGCAGCTTCGCGTCCAGGTTGGAGAGCGGTTCGTCCATCAGGAACACCTGCGGGTTGCGCACGATCGCCCGACCCATGGCCACGCGCTGGCGCTGGCCGCCGGAGAGGGCCTTGGGCTTGCGGTCCAGGTACTCCTCCAGGTCCAGCAGTTTGGCCGCCTCGCGGACCCGCTCGGTGCGTTCCTCCTTGGACACCCCGGCGATCTTGAGCGCGAACCCCATGTTGTCCGCCACCGTCATGTGCGGGTAGAGCGCGTAGTTCTGGAAGACCATGGCGATGTCGCGGTCCTTGGGCGGCACGTCGGTCACGTCCCGGTCGCCAATCAGGATCCGGCCGGCATTGACGTCCTCCAGGCCGGCGAGCATCCGCAGGGAGGTGGACTTGCCGCAGCCCGAGGGGCCGACGAGGACCAGGAACTCGCCATCGGCGATGTCCAGATTGAGCCTGTCGACGGCGGGCTTGTCGGTGCCCGGGTACAGGCGGGTGGCCTGGTCAAACGTTACCGTTGCCATGGTTCTGATTTCCCTTCACGGGCAGGTACGTGCCCGACGATCCGTAGTGATGGGTGGATATTCAATTCTGCGGTGTGAAAGACACCACGAAAATCAGTATGGCATTGGCTGTCAACCGGCCGTTGCGCCGGTGCGCAGCTCCACCAGCCGTTCCAGCACGTGCTGGAACGCAGCGGGGGAGTCCACTCGGAAGCCCGCGGCGGTGCTGCCGGGGCCGATCTTGATGCCCACGTCCTGCGGCTGCAGGATCTTCATGGCATGTTCGTCCGTCACGTCGTCCCCGGCGAAGAGCACCGCGGTGGCATCCGCCAGGGACCGCAGCAGTTCCAGTCCCTCGCCCTTGTTGGCATGGACCACCGAGCATTCCAGCACGCGCTTGCCGTCGGTCAGGTGCAGGCCTTCCAGTTGCCCGAGGCGAAGGCGCGCCGCCTCGGTGGCGGCGGCAGCAACGGCGTCGTCCGCGGTCCGGGTGTGAAGCACGACGCCGGCCGGTTTGTTTTCCAGCACGGTCCCCGGATGTGCGTCCACCACTGACTGCACGACGACGGTCGCCTCCTTGAGCAGGGCTGCCTGCTCTTCGGTCAGGGACAGCGGCTCGGCATCCGGGCCGGTCCAGGTCTCGGCCCCGTGGCTGCCGATCAGCAGGATGCGTTCGCCGGGATTGGCGACGATCCGGAGGCTGTCCAGCGCGCGCCCGGAGATGAGGGCCGTCGTCGTATCCGGCAGTTGCGCCAGCGTCTCCAGCGCCGCCGCGGAACCGGGAAGGGAGCGGGCGTCGCCCGCATGCTCGACAATCGGAGCCAATGTCCCGTCGAAATCCAGCGCGACCAGCAGCCGCTCGGTGCCGCTGATCCTGCGCAGCGCGGAGTCGAGGTCGCTGCGTTCGGTACCCGATGCGGTTCCGGCCTGGTCAGGCATTCCCATCCCCTCCCGGAAGACGGGGTTCTTCCTCCCCGCCCTGGAGGGCGCGGAGGAAGTTCCGGGACCAGCGTTCCACATCGTTCTGCAGCACCTGCCGGCGCATGGCGCGCATGCGGCGCGCGGCTTCGGCGGGGGAGAGGTTGACGGCCTTGACGATGGTCTCCTTGAGGCCGTCGATGTCATGCGGATTCACCAGCAGGGCCTGGCGCAGCTCATCCGCGGCGCCGGCAAATTCGCTGAGCACCAGAGCACCGCGGTTGTTCAGCCGTGCCGCAACATACTCCTTGGCCACCAGGTTCATGCCGTCGCGCAGCGCGGTAACCAGCATGACGTCGGCGGCCAGGTACAGGGCCACCATCTCCTCCACCGGGTAGCTGTGGTGCAGGTACCGGATCGCCGTGGAGCTCATCGTGTCGAAGGTGCCGTTGATCCGGCCCACCGAACCTTCGACCTCTTCGCGCAGCAGCCGGTAGTGCTCCACGCGCTCGCGGCTGGGACTGGCCACCTGGATCAGGCTGACATCCTCTACGCAGACCGCGCCGTCTTCGAGGAGTTCGCCGTAGGCCTTGATCCGGTGCGCGATGCCCTTGGTGTAATCCAGCCGGTCCACACCCAGCAGGACTGTCTTCGGATTGCCCAGTTCGCGGCGGATCTGGCGGGAGCGTTCAATGACGTCCTCGCGCTGGGCCAGCGTGGTGATGTGGTCCACGTCGATGGAAATCGGGAAGGCTTCGGCCCGGCAGATGTAGTCCAGGCCGGCCGGGTCGTTGCGGACGTGCACCTGCTGCTGGCGGGTGGTGTAGCCGATGAAGCGGCGGGTGCAGCGCAGGAAATTGCTGGCGTCGCTGGGACGCTGGAAGCCGACCAGATCCGCGCCGAGCAGTCCCTCCAGGACCTGCCGGCGCCACGGCAGCTGCGCGAAGATCTCCATCGGCGGGAACGGAATGTGGTTAAAGAAACCGATCTTCAGATCGGGGCGGGCCTTGCGCAGCAGGCGGGGCACCAGTTGCAGCTGGTAGTCCTGGACCCACACGGTGGCGCCCTTGGCGGCTACGGTAGCAGCCGCGGCGGCAAAGCGGTTGTTGACCATCCGGTACGTTTCCCACCAGTTCCGGTGGAACTCCGGCGGAGCGATGACGTCGTGGTACAGCGGCCACAGTGTGGCGTTGGAGAATCCCTCGTAGTAGAGCTCCACTTCTTCGGCGCTCAGCGGCACCGGAACCAGGTGGGTGTTGTCATGGTCGAAGGCGTCGAGTTTTTCGTCCGGTGCGCCGTGCCAGCCCACCCACGCACCGTCCGCTTTGGACATAACGGGAGCCAGCGCCGTGACCAGGCCTCCGGGGGACCGCCGCCAGCTGCTGCTGCCGTCTGCTTCCATGATGCGGTCCACCGGCAGCCGGTTGGAAACCACCACGAAATCGTATTCCCCGGGCCCTCCTGCCCCTGGAACGCCTTGTGGCTGGGGGGTGGGCGCGGCGGTTGCCGCTCCCCGCGGCCGTACGGTACTGATCGGTCGTGTGTCTGTATTTACGGTGTTCAAAGTGGCTCCCTACTCGAGTCGGCCCGTAATGCGACTCTACCCTCCAAAGGAAACTTTCCGGTGGCCCGGCCCGTTGAATATGGCGTAGATCCTGGCGGGCTGCGGCGCGGTTCACATCAATTAAACTCTAGATTTGCCGCCGTTAGCGGCCCCGTACGTTCCGAGACCAGAGGAATCATGGCTAACCAGAACCAGCCCCGGCTGACCAAGGCTGAACGCACCGCTGCAGCCCGCGAGAAGGCACGGCAGCTGAGGGAACAGCAGCAGAAGAAGGAGCGGCGGACCAAGCAGTTGGTGCGCTGGGGTGTGGTAGCGGCGGTGGTGGCGATCATCGCCGTCGTCGCCCTGATTGTCACCAGCAGCATCCGCGCGCAGATCCCCGACGCGGGTCCCGCGCCGGCGTACGGCAACCAGTACGGCGGCGTGACCGTCACAGCCGGCGGCGCCCTGGTGGACACCGAGCCGTTTACCGCGGACATCAGCACGCTGCCAGAGGAGACGGCAGCGGCCGGCACCATCCCGTCCGGCGTGGCCGCCGCCCCCGCCGGCGAACCGGCGCAGATTGTTGTCTATGTGGACATGCTCTGCCCGTTCTGCAAGCGGTTCGAGGAGCA
>NZ_JBNHHC010000108.1:0-6422 GCF_059091865.1 Arthrobacter sp. B0316-1-20
GGTGGAGGGCTACTGGCGGTAGCCCTCCACCTTTTCCGGGGACCGCAGACGCGCCTGGTCTTCGTCCTTGAATGCCTTGCGCAGGGCCCGCCGCTGGCGCAGCAGGTCCCAGCACTGGTCCAGCTGCGTCTCGACGTCCTTCAGGGTTTGCTTGTCTTCCGGACTGTGACCCAGTTCGCTGGCAATCTTGTCCCGCAGAGCGTGCTCCTGCTCCACGAGCTCGTTGATCTGGGACAGGAGGCTCTTGTTGTCCATAGTTACTCCCTTGGAGTATTCGTTCCTGGAATGCAGGGTGGAACAGCTTCGATCCGTCCAGCCTACGCCGCGGTCCCGCCGCTGGGTAGGACACCCAAGGTGCGGTTCCCGCCCGGGCCGGCCGGCGCCGTCGTACCTGTCCAGCCTCAGGATTGGCAGCCGCTAGACTGGCACTGCTCACACAACCAATGGCCCCAGGGGGGCCATGCCACGTCCGGCCGGATCAGCGAGCGTCCGGCGAGAGTGAACGAGGAACTTTGCGAGAATTCACCGCCCGTGCCGCCACCGCCGAGGAAATTGCCGACTGGGACCGGCACGTGACCGCCAATCCCAGCGGAGGCAACCTGCTGCAGTCCGCCCCGTTCGCGGAGGTGAAGTCGCATCACGGCTGGACCCCGCGGCACCTGGTATATGAAACGGCGGATTACAGCAGCTACAACCTGGTGCTGGAGAAGGACTTTCCGGTCCTCGGCAAGCTGTGGTACCTCATCAAGGGGCCGGACGTCGCCGATGCCGCCGATATCCCCGGCATCCTAAAGGCCAATGAGAAGTTCGTCAAGGACCACCGGCAGGACGTCTTCGCCATCAAGATCGAACCGGACATCCTCGACGGCGAGGAGGTACGGGCGGCGTTCGCGGAAGCGGGCTTGGTCAAGACCTTCAACATCCAGCCCAATGACAGCACGGCCGTGCTGGATGTGACCCCGGAGGAAAACAAGCTGCTGCGCAATCTGCACTCACGCGGCCGCAATGCCGTCCGCCGGGCCATCCGCGAAGGCGTGGAAGTGGTCCAGGCGGAGCCGACGGAGGAAAACTTCCGCACCATGTACGGGCTCATGGACCAGGTGGGGCAGGGCAACGCCAACGTCCAGCTCCGCTCCTTCGAGTACTACAGCCGGTTCTGGCGCAATTTCATCGACGCGGGGATGGGCCGGCTGTACTTCGTCTACGAGGACGGCTCCCCCTCGGTGGGCGCATTTGTCATTAACTATGGGCGCAAGGGAACATATAAGGACGGCGGTTCCAAACCCCGCCGCAGCCAGTACGGTGATTCGCACCTGGTGCAATGGCGGGCCATCAACGATCTCAAGGAACTCGGTATTGAGACGTATGACTTCTGCGGAACTCCGCCGGCAGCCAAACTCAAGGATAAGGACCACGCTTTCCACGGGCTGGGCATGTTCAAGACCAGCTTCACCAAGACGGTCATCGACTATGTCGGATGCTATGACCAGGTCATCAGCCCGCTGAAGTACAAGGCGTGGGAGTCCATCGGCGAGAAGGTTTTCCGTCAGTTGTACTGGCGCAAACATCATCAACCGTTCTACTAAACCGCGGCTTCGCGCCGCGGACCCGAAGAGAGGGGACTTTGGAGCAGGAGCCAGTCGAGCATAGGACGGCGCGCCCAGCGGTCAGGGGAGCGCAGCCCAGGTCCGTTAAGCCCGTACCCGCCCTGAACGGGCAGCGTGCCAACGACTCCGCCATGCGGGTGCTCCGCAAACTCCTCCAAGGCGAGTCCCCGCCCACGGCCCCGATGAACATCGTGGAGCGGCTGGCCGGCAGTCCCTATGCCAATCCGATCATCCAGGTCGGCGGGCAGGACGCCAGCGCCCGCAAGACGCTGGACTTCGCCCTGAACCTGGCCGAGACCATGTTCCGGTACGGCGCCGGTGCGCTGGAAGTCGAGACGAGCATCATCGCCGTCACGGCGTCGCTGGGACTGAGCCATATCGACGTCGAAATCACCAACCAGTCCGTGGTGATCAACTACGCACCCAAGGACGCCACCCCGATCACGGTGCTGCGCGTGGTGCGTTCCTGGACCAACAACTACGCGGGTCTGTCCCTGGTCCACCAGCTGGTCACGGACATCGTCAAGGGCGGCGTGAGCCGGCAGGAGGCGATCAACCGGCTGACGGAGATCACGCGCAGCTCCAAGCCGTTCCCCAAGTGGATGGTGACCTTCTCGCTGGGTGTCTTCGCCGCCACGATCGTGGCCTTCATGGGCGGCAGCCCGCTGGCGTCCTTGGTTGCCTTCCTCAGCAGCATCGCCGTGGGGCTGGTGTCCCGGCAATTCGCGCGCTGGCGGATCCCGGACTTCTTTACGACGGCGACCAACGCCGCCTTGGTCACGTTCGTCGCCGTCGCGCTCTGGGCGCTGGAGGTGCCGATCACTCCGGGCATCGTGGTGGCCGGCGGCATCATCCTGCTGCTGCCCACCGGACGGCTGGTCTCCGCGACGCAGGATGCCATCAACGGCTTCCCGGTCACCGCCGCCGGCCGTTACCTCTCCGCGTTCCTGACCTTTGCCGCGATCGTCTCGGGCATCGGCGTCGGCCTGGTGGCCATGGAACTGGTGGGCGCCGGCGGACTGGACGTGCTGGATCCCGGACCGGGCGGCTACCCGTTCGCTGTCCAGGCCCTGCTGGTTATTGTTGCCGCCGCGTCCATGTGTATTTCGGAACAGACCAGCGCCAAGATGCTGCTGCCCACGGGGCTGGTGGCCCTGTGCGGGTTCCTGATCTATGAGGCCGTGGGCTACATCGGGATCGGGGACCGGCTGGCGCCGGCCGCCGCCGCTGTGGCGATAGGTTTCGCCGCCCGCCTGATCGCCCTGCGGCTGGGCTCGCCGCAGCTGGTGATGGCCGTGCCCGCGGTGATGTTCCTGTGGCCCGGGATGACCATCTTCCGGTCCATGTACGAGCTGACCGTGAATGCCGATGAGCCGCTGATCGGCGTGCTGGGGCTGTTCAACGCGCTGACAGTGATCCTGGGCACCGCCGGCGGCACCGTCCTGGGCGACCACCTGGCCCACCCGCTGACCCGCGGCCTGGGGTCGAACGAGAGGCGTGCCCGCACCCGCCGCCGCTAGGAGCCGACCGCCGGCACCCGGCTACAGGATCTTGCCGATCTCCGTCTTCTTCTCCGCTTGGAACTGGTCCTCCGCCCGGCCCAGCGCCCAGTAGCCGGAGAGCGAAACCTGTGACCGCTGCAGCCCGCGCTGCTTGAAGAGAATGTCGCGCAGCGCCTTCATGTAGCCGCGTTCGCCGTGCACGAACGCATGCACGTCGCCCTCGCGCCAGTCCATCTCCGCGATGGCCCGGACCAGCAGGTCGGTGGTGCCTGCGCCGGGGTCCGTGCCGCCGTCGCCGGCGCGCAGCAGCCAGGTGACCTCGACGCCGTCCGGTACGGCGATGTCCTGGATGTCGCCTGCGGTGCCGACCTCGACGAATGCGGTTCCGACGGCGTCCGCCGGGAGGGCTTCGATGCCCGCCGCAATGGCGGGCAGCGCCGCTTCGTCCCCGGCGAAGAGGTGCCAGTCGGCAGCCGGGTTGGGTGCGTAGGCGCCCCCGGGGCTGGTGAACAGCAGCTCATCGCCCGGCTGTGCGGCGGCAGCCCAGGGGCCGGCCAGTCCCTCGTCGCCGTGGACCACGAAGTCGATGGCCAGCTGCCGGGCTTCAAGATCCACCCAGCGCACGGTGTAGGTGCGGGTGACCGGCCACTGTTCCCGGGGAAGCGCTTCGCGAAGCGCGGCCATATCCGGTGCATCCGCGGCGGACGTGCCGGGCTGCAGGAAGAGGATCTTCACATACTTGTCCGTGAAGTCGTTCATCACGAAGTCCTTGAAGCCGTCGCCGCCGGCAATGATCCGGACCATGTGGTCGGAAAGCTGCTCGCGCCGCAGCACCTCGAGCCGCACCAGGGGACGGGCCTTCTTGACGGCCGGTGCCGCCTGGACATTGCTGGTTTGATTCATTCGCCGATGCTCCTGGAGGCTGGCCTGGCGGCCGTGGGTTAGGTCTGCCTCATCAGGCTAGCCGGTGGGCAGCCGCCAGTCGATTTCCGCTGCGCCCTGGTCGCGCAGCAGTCGGTTGGCGGTGCTGAACGGCCGGGAACCAAAGAAACCGCGCTTGGCGGACAACGGGCTGGGATGGGCGGACTCGATCCGCGGCGTGTCCCCGAGCAGCGGCGCCAGGTTCTGGGCGTCCCGCCCCCAGAGAATGGCCACGAGCGGTCGGTTTCGCTGGGCCAGGGCACGGACCGCCAGGTTGGTGACAGCTTCCCAGCCCTTGTTCCGGTGTGACCCCGACGCCCCGGCCTCCACGGTGAGGACCCTGTTGAGCAGCAGGACGCCCTGCCCGGCCCAGGCGCTCAGGTCCCCGTGCTCGGGGGCCTCAATCCCCAGGTCCGATTCCAGCTCACGGTAGATGTTCGCCAGGCTGCGCGGCAGCGGGCGCACCGCCGGATTGACCGCGAAGGACAGGCCGATGGGGTGCCCGGGGGTCGGGTAAGGATCCTGCCCGACGATGAGGACCTTGACAGCGTCCATCGGCTGCTGGAACGCGCGCAGGATATTGCCGGGGGCGGGCAGGAAGCTGCGCCCGGCAGCCCGCTCACCATCCAGGAAGCGGGCAAGCCGGTGAATTCCGTCCTCGGCCGGTTCCATGGCCTTGGCCCAGTCCGGTGCCATGAACTCCGCCGGCCGGGCGGGTTCCGCGAAGGGCAGGTGTGCGTCATCGGCCGTCCGCCTGCCGCCCCGCGCCTTACCGGCCGCCGGGAGGGGGAAGAGGGCGCCGTCGTCGTCAGTCATCCACCCATCCTGCCCGATCCCGGTCACCTGGCGCGAGAGCCGCAGGCTGGAGCCGTTCGAATGACTTTCGCTTCGTTCCCCCGTACCATGTACGGGTAGTTTGATGCGGTCGGAATGAATGGAGTGAGCCGTGGCAAGTGCGGCCGAAAGCGGAGCCTTTTCACTGGAAACCGCGTACGACGCCGACAGCCCGCTCAGTGAGCGCGACCAGCGGATGCTGGCCTTGGAACGGCAGTGGTGGAAGTACGCCGGCGCCAAGGAACAGGCCATCCGGGAGCTTTTCGACATGTCCGCCACGCACTACTACCAGATCCTGAATGCGCTGATCGACACGGAAGAAGCGCTCGCGCACGACCCGATGCTGGTCAAGAGATTGCGTAGACTACGTACGTCGCGCCAGCGTGCCCGTACGGCTCGTCGGCTGGGCAGCGACGCCTGATTCCGCATCTTTCGATCAAGGACACAGCACGACTATGAGCGAGTATCCCCGGGATGAGTTTGACAAGGTCCCCGAATCTTCCGCGCGCCAAGGTGTCCACCGCGCCCGGATGGCGCCGCCGCGGCAGGGCGGCCTGGGGCTGATCATCCTGGTTGGCGCCCTGGCCCTGGCCATCGGCGCAGCGGCGTTCTTTGTGGCTCCGCGGCTGGGCATCGGTGCCGCCGCAGGCGAGGCTCCGTCCGCGGAGCCGGTTGCCGAGGCAGCGGCAACAGCCGGCCCCAGTGCGCCCGCGTCGGCGGCAGCGGAGGAAACGGCCGCCGCTGCCGAGACAGCGGAACCAACGCCGGCTGCAACGGCCCCAACGGAAGCTCCAACCGAAGCGCCGGAAACCGCTGAGCCGGCGCCCATGGACAAGACCTTGCCGGTCAATGTGCTCAACGGCACCACCGCCGGAGGACTGGCCGGCTCGGTGGCCGGCCGCGTCGCTGCCGATGGCTGGTCCACCAGCCAGGTGGGCAACTGGGCCGGCCAGCCCGTGCAGACGTCGATCATCTTCTACAACGGACCGGAACAGCTGGCCACCGCCCAGGAAATTTCGCGGTTGCTGAATATCCCCACCCTGATCGAGTCCACTGCGGTTTCACCGCAGGTGACTGTGGTGCTGGGCCCCGGTTTCCAGTAAGCCGGGGTAGCTGTAATCCACGACGGCGGTGTCCCGGCATAGCGGCCGGCCCGGGGAATTCCCGGGTACCTGCAGCGGCTCGGCGACTCCATCCGGCGGCTGCCCCGGGCAGCTAAGCCCTGAGCGGGACGCCGCGGGCATCCGTGCAAAACATCCGGGCGCCGGCCAGGATCATGATGCCTTCGACGAAGCCCCACACCCAGCCGAGGCCGAAGGTGGCGAAGGTGACCACGATCTGTGCGATGCCTACCCCCACATAGCCCAGGTAGAACCGGTGGATGCCCAGGCCGCCCAGCAGGACGCCGAGCAGGCCGGCCACCAGCTGCGACTTTTGCCCGTTGTAGGCCCCATAGCCGTAGGGCGGTCCAGTTTTTTATTTTTAGGGCTTCTTGCGTTATGTAGTTGTGGTGTGTTGTTGAGTCTGACGGATGTCATTGGGATGGTATTTGGTTTTT
>NZ_JBNHHC010000109.1:0-6412 GCF_059091865.1 Arthrobacter sp. B0316-1-20
ACAGCAGTACGGCCCTCCCGCGTGGATCTTCGGCATTCATCAGTAGGCTCGGATAATAAGGCGAATGTGACACTTTCCGTCATGGGAGATGAGGGATATGCTGACTGGCAGGGAGATCGCACGGCTAGCCGGCGTATCGCAGTCCACCGTCTCACGGGTCGTGCAGGGATCGACGCGCGTCAGCGAAGAGAACCGTCGCCGGGTCGAGGAAGCTATGACCAAGTTCGGCTACGTGCCGAACGCGCAGGCACGCGCAATGCGTACCCGGCGGTCGGGGACGATCGGTGTCATCGCTGGCGAAATCACCAACCCCTGGTATCCCGAGATGATGTATGCACTGGCTAGGGAGATCGGCCTTGCGGGCCTCCGAACCAATTTCTGGGTGTCCGAGGGCGAAAACAGCGAACAGGCAGCGATCGAGGCCATCCGCTCCAAGCTTGTCGACGGACTGATCTTCACCACCGCAACCCGGGATTCAAAGGCGTTGCGCACTGCGCTCGATATGGGACTTCCAGTCGTCCTCGTCAACCGTAGTTTGGAGGGGGTCACTAGCGATCAGGTCACCGGAGACAACGTTGGCGGTGGCGCGGCCGTCGCAACCTATTTCCTCGCTCATGGCCGCACGGACGTCGCCGTCGTCGGCGGCGGACCGGGGATCAGCACGGGACGCGAAAGACGCAAAGGATTCGTGGATGCCTTCGCCGACGCGGGAATCGGCATCCCCCTTGCTCGCGCCCCCGAGACAGAATTCACCCATGAGGCGGGCCTCGACGCCGGAAGGCTGTTGCTCGCAGATGACCCGCCGCATGCGATCTTCTGCACGACGGACATCGTCGCGTTTGGCGTCATCGACGCGGCAAAAGAGCGTGGCTTGCGTGTGCCCGAAGACCTGTGGGTTGCCGGCTATGACGATATCCCGATGTCGGCGTGGAAAGTGCTTGACCTCACGACAGTCCGGCAACCCATAAAGCAAATGGCCAAAGTGTCGCTTCAGACTCTCCTCGCTCGAATCGACAACCCCGACGCCGAGGTAGAACAAAAACGTTTCCCGACGGAACTTATATTGCGTGGGTCTACGGGCGTCACAGATTAATGAAACACGTAAGTAAGGGACACTCGTGCCGCTAGAACAGAATTTGCAGCGCTGTGGCTCCTGCCGGAGCGAGAGAAGATGACGGTGCGACGGGTTCTGGGCAGCCCCGTCGATGACCAAACACGGTGCGTCCACTACCGCACGCCACTGGATGTGGTCGCGATCAAGTTCCGCTGCTGCCGCCAGTACTACCCCTGTCATCTATGCCATCAGGAGAGCGCGGGTCATTCGGCGGTTCAGTGGCCGGCCGACGAGCACCACATCACGGCCGTTCTCTGCGGGGTCTGCAATAGCGAACTGTCCATCCGCGACTACCTTGCGGTGAACGGTTGTCCGCGGTGCGCCGCAGAGTTCAATCCGGGATGCCGTCTGCACTCACAGCTGTACTTCATCACAGAGACCCACCAGGAGAACGCTTAAGGTGTCGATCAAGCAATCGCTCCGGAATCCCTTGCGCCACGATCAGCCCGCGGGGACTTCAGCGCCTCAGCACCCTGGCATCCGGCTGACGGGCGTCTCCGTCATCAGGGAGGGCCAAGAGATCCTGCGCAACCTCGACCTGTGCCTGAACGATCACCGCATCGCGGTGATCGGGCTCAACGGCTCGGGCAAGTCTACCTTGGTGCGCCTCCTCAACGGTTTGCTGCTGCCCACCCGGGGCACGGTCCAGGTGGGCGAGCTGACCACCGCAAAGGACGCAAAGCGGATCCGGCGCCAGGTGGGGTTCGTCTTCCAGAACCCCGAGAACCAGATCGTGATGCCGCTGGTGGCCGAGGATCTCGCCTTCGGCGCGAAGAACTTGGGTTTGAGCGGAACCGAGCTCGCGACCCGGGTTGACGGGATCCTGGAACGCCTGGGCATTCCTCACCTACGCGATCGAGAGTGCTACGCCTTGTCTGGCGGGGAGAAGCAGATGGTCGCCCTTGCCTCAGTGCTGGTCATGGAGCCGTCCACGATCGTGTTCGACGAACCGACCACCATGCTGGATCGGCGCAACCGGCGCCGGCTCCAAGCCGCCATCGGCGACCTTGACCAGCGGGCCATCGTAGTGACCCACGATCTCGATCTGATCGACGACTTCCAACGCGTCTTGGTGGTGCACAAGGGGCGGGTCGCCTTCGATGGACCCCCCGGGGCCGCCGCGGAATTCTACTGCGGAATCAGCGACTGATGACAAAGTCCACCTCAGTCCTGACTTGCATCCCGGCCGGCTGGAAGTTCGCCTTCCTATGCTTGGCCAGTCTCGGCATCTACGCTGTGGCACACTTGGCCGTTCAGGTCGCGGTCCTCGTCCTAGCCGTGGTCGCAGCCTTGCTCACCGGAACCCCGTTCGTCCGCCTGATGAGGATCCTGACTGGGCTTCTCGTCATGGCTGGAATCGTCTTCACCGCCCTGGGGCTCACCACCGGATGGGAGGCGGCCGCGGTCTCGGCTCTACGGCTGCTCAACCTCTGCCTGTTCGCCTACGCCGTCAGCCTAAGCACGACGTTCAGCGCGATGCTCGCCCTGTTCGAACGGGTCCTGGCACCGACCCGGCGCTTCGGGTTGAACCCAGCCCAGATGAGCCTGGCCCTGTCGATGACGGTGCGGTTCATTCCGGAGATCCGCCACCAGTATCTCGAGGTCCGCGAAGCCCAGTTCGCCCGCGGCCTGGATCACAACCCCCTGGCCGTGCTGGTTCCCCTGCTCGTACGAACTCTCGAGTCTGCCCAGGAGATCGCCTTGGCCCTCGACGCCCGGTGCTACGACTCGGCGCCACCTCGACCGCGCACAACCCAGCACACCTCCGCCTGAACCTAGTCCCATCCCAGTTGCTCATCCCCATCTGAAGGACCCTTATGTCCCCCGACACCTCGCAGACCACCCACAACACGGTCCTCGTGGCCGTTTTCGCCGCCGTGATCGCCGCCCTCGGCTTGGTCCCGCCGATCACGATCGGCATCATCCCAGTGCCCATCACCCTGCAGACCTTGGGCGTAATTCTCGCCGGCGCGCTGCTTGGGCCTATGCGCGGAATGCTCGCCGTCATCGTCCTACAGGCCTTGGTGCTGGCAGGGCTACCGCTGCTGGCCGGGGGCAGGGGCGGTCTCGGGGTATTCCTGGGCCCGACGGGCGGCTACCTCATCGGTTGGATCCCCGCCGCCCTGGTCATCGGGCTGCTGGTCAAGTACTGGGCACTGAAGCGGACCGGCCGTGCTGCCCAATTCATCGCAGTGCTACTCAGCGTGGTCTTGGGCGGCATCGGGGTGATCTACGCCTTTGGGGTGCCCTGGACGGCCATGATCACTGGTCTGCCGCTGTCTACCTCGGCCCTAGGTTCCCTCGCGTTCATTCCCGGGGACCTCCTGAAGGCAATCGTGGCAACGCTGGCCGCTATCAATGTGCACCGCAGCTACCGCGGGCTCCTGGGAAGAATGCAGACCGCCACCCGCTGACTGCAGGCAGCGCCCCGCGTCAAAAGTCATCGCCAAGCACCTCCCCTAGGAGCCCAAACGCGGTCGTCTCGATCGGCGGTGGATGCTTTGCCCCTGGAACTAGTCCTAAAATTCTTCCGTTCCAGTAGCAAAGAAAGAGAGTCCCACCGCCCGTAGTCTCCGCTGTCGCTGTCGCGCTCACCACTAAGCGGCAGTCTTCTTGGTCAGGACTGTCTCGTCCACGGAATCTGCCGGGAGACATGTGACCCTCACAGTCTCTCAGTGATGTGATCCCGGATCGCCTGTGCGACCTCGTGGGGAGAATCTTCGGTGGGAATGTGCTTTCCGTCAACCTCGACCAGGTCTGCGGCCGGAATCTCGGCAGCGTAGCGGCGGGCGTAATGGACCTTCTGGAAGTCATCGTCACGGCCCCACACCAGCCGGGTCGGGATGGCGGCCTTCTTCAGGGCGGGAACCAGAGCCAAGGTGTACCGGGCGTCGGCAGCCGCGGCCATCGCCGTCCAGGATCGCACCCGGGCGGGGTCATGCCAGGGGCTGAGGTAGTCGGCCAACTCCGCATCGCTCAGAGTGCGCTGGACGCTGCCCCGCATGGAGGTGGCGCGCGCCTCGAGGAGGCCGTCGACGCTGATGGCTTCCCGTACTTGCCGGTCGCGGAAGCGTTCGACGGCAGGCACCGGCCAAGAGTCGAACATGACCGCATTCATCAGCACCATCCTGCGGACACGGCTACTAGTGGCGGCGAGATGCTGGGCGATGCCGCCACCGATGTCGTGACCGGCCACATCGAAGGTGCCCAGGCCCAAGGCGTCGGCGGTATCCAGTACCGTCTGCGCCAGTGCCGGGACGGTCGCGCGCTCGGGGGTGAGCTCTCCGGCACTGGTGCCGAATCCGGGAAGATCTAGGGCGATGCACCGGGCAACATGGCCCAGCTCGGGCAGGACCGGTGCCCAGAGCCGGCTCCAGAAAGTGCCGTGCAACAGCAGTAAGGGCGGAGTGTCTGGGTCTCCACTGGTGAGGTAGGACAGTTCGGTGCCGCCGACCGTAACGGTGCGGCGGCTCACCGAATGGTGTTCCATGGGGATCTCCTGTTCTGCCTGCATTTTCGGTCGGTCACGACGATACGGTCCGGTTCTGGGAGCCGGCCACCGCCGCCGTCGAAAAGGACGAGGCCCACCAGGGCCTGCCGCACGAACGGTCTGGCCGAGGGCAGACGGTACCGCTGTCTATCTGCTCGGCGATGCGTCGGCGTACATGACAGGCCAGCTCATCAATGTGGATGGCGGGCGGCTCGCGATCCGAGCCATGGTGCGAGGGCGTCCAAGCTCAGCTCGCGTCACGCCATGAACTGCCCACCGTTCACGTCGACGCAGACGCCCGTGATGAAGCTTGCTTCGGGGCTCGCGAGGAAGCGCACAGTATCTGCGATGTCCTCGGGGTCCCCGAACCGGCGCGCTGGGATCTGCTCGAGAATATCGGCGTTCATTGACGTTGCGCCGGCTGCGAGCATCGCAGTCGCGATTCGCCCGGGGGCGACGGCATTGACCGTGATGCCTGCGGGCCCGAGCTCCCCCGCGAACGCGCGCGTGAGTCCCAGCATGCCGGCCTTCGACACGGAGTAGGGGATCCCCGCGAGCTTCGCGAGCGTGCGCCCCGCCATCGATGCGATGTTCACGATTCGCCCGCTGCCGTGCCGCTGCATTGCTGGCGCCGCCGCACGGATTCCGAGAAATGCGCTCGTGAGATTGATATCCATCACCTGGCGCCACATCTCAAGGTCGGTCTCGAGGCCCGGCACGCGCATGCCGTCTCGCTTCGGCGAGATGCCGGCGTTGTTGACGAGCACCGCCGTGCGGCCCACTTCCTCGGCTTGCTCGACGGCATGCGCCCAGGACTCCTCTGACGTGACGTCGCCGACGGCCGGAAGGAAAGCGCCGTCAGGCAGCTCTCCGCGGACGACCTCGAGGCCCGACGCATCGCGGTCCAGGCCGACAACAACGCGTCCCGATTCGACCAGCGCGCGGGCGATCGCCGTCCCCAACCCGCCTGCCGCTCCCGTCACGATCGCTGATTCGCCGAGAGACATCGTCATGCTCGCCTCTGTTCATTGTCGGGAACGACGACGACTTTGCGCGCTGCGCGATTGACGAGCTTCTCGAATCCCGCCTCCGTTTCGCTGATGGGCAACCAGTCGGACACGATGCCATCGCCGCGCACCAGACCGCTGCCGAGCAGCTCGAGCGCGTCAAGCCAGTCGCCCTGAACGCTTCCGAACGATCCGAGAAGATGCACCTCGGACCGCACGACGCTGTCGACGTCGAGCGCGTGGGCACCGATGCCCAGCGCGATGACACAGACAGTCCCGCCTTTGGTCACGAGATCGAACGCCTGATCTAGCGCCGGTCGGGCGCCTGCCGTCACGATCACGACCTCGCAGCTGCCCGCGGCTCGCGCGGCCTCGGACGTGAGCATACCGCGTCCTCCGAAGGAGTCGGCCAGCGCGAGCCCGCCGCCCGCGGCGTCCGACTCCGTTCCGACGACGAGTACCTCGCCCGCACCGCGTCCTTTCAGAAGCTGCATCGCGAGCAAGCCGATCGCGCCGGGGCCGACAACGGCGACGCGGCTACCCGCCCGAACATCGACCTTGTTCACCGCATGCACCGCCACGGTCAGCGGTTCGGTCAGAGCCGCGCTCTCACGATCGACACCGGCGGGGATCGCATAGGCGTTCGCGCTCGGCGCGACCATGAACTCGGCGAGCCCGCCAGGAAGCTCGTATCCCAACCGTTTGCGCGCCGCGCACCGGTGCGACGCTCCCCGCTGACACGGCTCGCACCGCCCGCACGTCAAGGCCGGCCGCACCGCGACCCGTTGGCCAACCTGCGGC
>NZ_JBNHHC010000110.1:0-6231 GCF_059091865.1 Arthrobacter sp. B0316-1-20
TCGAACCAGAGTTCGTTGACCGCGTCGTACTCCAATTCGGTGACGCTGCCGACCGTTGGATTGAAGGCGGGGGTGAAGTAGCGGCGCATGTAGTGGCTGATCATCGGCAGGTTCTGCTCGATCAGCGGGACGTGGTTGGCCTCGTAGTACGACCGGAACTCCTCCGGGGTCATGCCGGCTTTGCGCTTGAGAAAGGTGATGGTCTTGATCATCGTTCGTCGTCTCCTCCGGGGGTGGGCGCTTCGTCGGAAAATCCCACGCTATCAAGCGAACGGTCGGTTGGGGAACGGCGGAGGCCATCGAACCACCTTTGGCACTGCATCACGGGTTTCGTCGAAGTTGGGGCAACTCCGGAACAACAGGCTCGTGAAGAACTTTTTGAAGAAACCGGTCTACAGGCCAAAGACCTGCTGGATCTCCGGAAAGGGGCCGGTGCTCGTGATCGCCGACGGTTCCGGAACCCCTTGGCTGATCCATACATTCGCAGCCGTGACTTCCCGCCGCCGACTAACAACCAACTGGGAGCATGAGTCCTACCGTTGGACCACTAGGTCGAGGGTGAAGCGCTTCAGCAATCGGGTCACATGGCTGGACAATGTGCTTGGCGCAACCGCCCACCTCACGGCCGGCGGCCCGGCTGCTCTGGCCAACGGACCGCTGCGACGCCGGTCGGGATCGAAACGATGAGGAACCAATGAAATCCACAATCGAGGCCGGCGATGGGCGCGCCGCTAACATTGCCAGCCGTTCACAGCTGAGCGATGTCATCAAGGCCCCAGATATCGTCGCCCACCTTGTCGGCGTGGTTGAGCAAGGAGACGCACGCGGGAGAGAAATTGCGTTTCCGACGGCCAGTATCTCCGTCCCTGAAGCAGACGTTCGAGATGGAGTCTGGGCGGGTACGGTACAACTTGGGGTAGACAAGAGGGCGAAATCCTACGCGGCCGCCGTCTCAATAGGACGCCGTCCAACCTACTACCGCAGTGGTGCGCGGTTACTCGAAGCCCATCTTCTTGACTATGCCGGGGACCTGTACGGGCGCACCGTTGGTGTGACGCTCCATGTCCGCATACGCCCTCAACGCAGATTTCAAAGTACCGACGAACTGGTGGCCCAAATCGAGGAGGACGTCGCGTTTGTTCGTTCCTGGTCACTGGGTGCTGCAAGGGACGGGAAGCGGAATATCGTCTCCCATAGTTCTTCTTGCCAGGATCCCGTCAGGAACAACTCATTTCCGGGACTAGGCGCTACTTCCCAAGGAAGTCCGACGCCGTCCTTACATCGCTTCGAGCAGGCCATCGACCTTCAGTCCGAGGACTAGGCGCGGCCAGGGGAGGCGGCCGAAGCCGTATCTGAACCGGAGTTCCCTTCCCCGTAGGGGTCTCTGCGTCGAAGACCCAAAGCAAAGCAAAACAGGCCACCAATTACACAGGAACTTTACAATGATCAGCGCAATGGAAGCCGACCAGACCTATTTCGTCGAGGCCACTGATCCTCGCCTCATAGGAGAGGAACTGAGCACCGCAGTGGACGCAGCAGTTCAGCGCGCTATGGAAGCAGGGCGCTACGGCGTTCTCGTGACCCGCTTCGGAAACACCACCTTCACCGTCGCCGTCAGCGCCCAAGTCACCTACGGATGGACCATGGAAGAGGACATGTCGGCAGGGTCATAGGCGTAAGACTGCCCCTTCAGGCCACAGGGGAGCCACTCACGGCGTCTGCAAAGATGCGATCGCAACCTGAATGTCACTAACGTGATTTTCTGGCTTCCTTCAAATGACGCAGTGTATAGCACCTGACTGCAGCCGTATCGCCCTATGCCCCATGCCCCATGCCAAGCCATGCGTTACATGTTTCAATCCCAACTGCGTCATCGACGCCGGATAGTCCCTTAGACGGCTGTCGCCTAACCCTGGGTTAGGCGACAGCCCGAAGGGCACGAGTGGTAAATGGTGGTCCGAGGCCCGCAATGTCACCGGGCGGCTCTCGGCCGCGCTCACTACCGATCTGCGATGTAGCGCCCACGTAGGCGAGCGTGCGGCGTGAGGGCCAAACGAAGCTTCCGTGTCAGAGGAGCCGGATTCTCAGAAGACGCGATCTGCCACCTTTACTCGAGTGGCGGATGCAAGTGCCGCCTTGAGTTCGTCTGCTGATGCGGGTCCGGAATCGGCGGTCATCACCTGGTCCTCGGCTGTGTCCGGGTCGGCGAGATATACCCTGGTGTATCCGGCGGGCTCGGGTTCGAATCTCCAGGATTCGGCAATAGGACCGGCATCGAGGGTGTCGAAGCCCAGCTGGTCAATGATGGCCGAGGCCTCCTGCTTTGCCTGCGCGTCGTCGGACGCGATGGGCAGGAACTCAACGCCCGCCCCCGCAAGACGCTCGACTGGGACACCCCGGCCGAGCGCCTTCGTGATTTACTGATAGCCAGCTAACCTCGGGTGTTGCAACGACCCCTAGAATCCGCCCTCGGCGGGCAATTCCATGGCCGCCTATGGGCAGTTTTTCATGGCCGCTTACATCCACTTTTCAAATTTGTCAGTAAGTGAAGTGGTCGGCCTGCCGTCAACTCCTCATCGGTGACGTAATTGGTGGTCCGAAGCTTGGTACAACGTTCTGTGGCCGGGGCTTCGGTGTCCCTTCGTATGCGGGAGAAGCCGGATACATGCCGTTCTCTCGGTGGTGACCCCTGCGATGCTGTGCGCGACCGATCTCCAGATCTACTCGGCGGCGACACTGGTCTTCATGGGCTCGGCTATCGCGTCGATCGCGTGCCTGTCATCGATGCGTTTCGGCGCAAAGACTATCCATCCGATGATGAAGATGGCGATGATTAAGCTGATGCCAAGGAGGGTGCCGGTGAACATGGGCTCCTGAACGTAACCGTCGGGGCCGGGTGCCAGCACGTTTAGAAGAATCGCGACTGGAATCGTGGCCGAGGTGAACTGCAGGATGTTCTGCATGCCGATCGTCACTGCCATGTTGTCCTGCCTCCCGGACGAGGCAACGAGGGTGTACGCAGTAGTCAGACAGCTCAGGATCGTCGCGGCGTATCCGAACACAAACAAGAACGCCAACCACACGGTCTGATGGGCGAATGCGAAGCCGGCATAGACGAGGATCGCAGCACTTCCGGAAGTAACCAGGACCAGCTTCGGGCCGAGTCGACCGAGCCCCCACCGCGTCCATACGTATCCCAGCGCGCAGCCGGGGATCATTGCAAGCATGGTGTAAGAGGATTCGAGCGGGGACAGGCCCAAACCGAACCCGGAGGATGTTGGGGTCTGTAGCAGGAGGGGGAGTCCGATAAAGACGAAAGGACCGGCGACACTGACGACTCCGATCCCGGAGAAACCCACCAGGATCTGGCGCAGGTTCATGTTCTTGAACGACATCAGTGGTTCTGGCGTGCGTCGTTGCTGAACGATCCAGGCGATCATTGCCACTGCGGCTACAACAAGGGCGCCAAGCACGAGGGGTGATGTCCAGCCTTGATTGGGTCCTTCACTGATTCCAATAAGAAGCGCTACGGCCCATACACCGACCCCTATGCCGCCGACCCAGTCCACACGAACGGACTCGCGAGCGTCCTTGGGTGTTTCGGGTGAGAGGACAGCAAAGAGCAGCAGCAGCGCGAGAAAGACGAAAATCATCCAGAAGACGGATTGCCAAGGCAATCCAATCGCCACGAGGGCACCACCTGCAACGACGGTAAGCGGTGTCAAGACCGCCAGACTCAATGCGAGGGACAGCGAGACCTGCTGTACTACACGTGCGGTGGCACGTGGGCGAAGCATTCCCCACCCCATGGGGATGCCAAGCGCCAGGCCCGACAAGAACCGACCGAGTACCACCGGCCAAAAGCTGGTGCCGGTCGCGGATAATACGCATCCCGCCATTGCCACTAGTATGAGCCCGATGAGGACCTTACGGTGACCGTATCTATCCCCCATTCGCGAGGTAAGACCCACCGATACCGCGCCTGCGAGCATTGTGCCGTTGAGGATCCACCCGATGTCCGATCCCGACAGGCCTGATTCGGATACCATCGTCCCGACCAGAGGATTGAGGGCGACGGCTTGGACATCTGAGATGGCGCCGCTAAGCATCAGCACGGCGATTATCGGAGCAAGTTGACTCGCTCGTGTTTTGACCTGTGGAGTTTCAGTCATCTTCGACCACCTTCGATGGAGCGATTGGCTCCGGAGGAGCCAATCGCGTTCTTACCCGCGAAGAGGACAGGGCTCGTCAAATTGGTGTCCGATGTTGCCCTGCGCCCCTCGCGGCGCTGATTGTTCCAAGCAGTAATGCATCTTCAGTGGGCTTCCCATTCATCTTCAGTGGGCTTCCCATTATTGAGCCCCTCGTTGAGTTAGAGGGGAGGAGGAGCCATCGTTTGGCAGTAGCCGATCTACAGGGGCAAAAGTGGGCCCTCGCCAGGCGACTCGACAGCCATCTTGCTGCGAAAGATAGATGTCGAGTCGCCGGAATTGGCGGCTTGCACGGCCGCTTAGAGCCATCCTGAACGATTAGCGACCGGCGGCTAGGCGTCCGCCGTCGATGGCTAGTTCGCTGCCGGTGATGTATGAAGCTTCGTCGGATGCGAGGAACAGCACCGCGTACGAGACCTCGCGGGGATCTGCCGGCCGGCCAATGGGGATGGCCAACGCTTCGAGCTCCTCTTCGTTCATTTGTGACCTGGCCATAGGAGTAAGAATCGCGCCCGGGTGGATTGAGTTGACACGCACGTTGTCCGACGCGTACTCGGTCGCCGTGGCCTTGGTCATCCCTCTGACGGCGGCTTTGGCGCCTGTGTATGCCACGTTGGGTACCCCCGTCAAGTGCGCCATGGCTGCTGCTGAGGAGATGTTAACGATCGAGCCGCCCCCCGCTTCGACCATGCCGGGCAGCACGGCGCGCATGCCAAGGAACACGCCCGTCTGGTCGACCTCGGTAACCTTGGCATATACCTCCGGATCGAGATCTGCTGTAAAGCAAACAGGTCCGGCCAGACCCGCGTTGTTGACGAGAACCGTGATCGGCCCGAACTTTTCAACGCTCGCCGCGACTACTGATTCCCACGATTCCGCGTCTGCGACGTCGTGACTCACGAAGAACGCGTTCTCACCGAGTTCGTCGGCCAGTGCCTTGCCGTCCTTCTCGTTGAGGTCGGTGAGGACGACCTTCGCACCCTCTTCGATAAATAGGCGTGCGTGCTCAGCACCCATGCCCACTGCCGCACCCGTTATTAGCGCAACCTTGTTTTTCAGACGTTCCATTGTGGCCTCTTCTTTGACGTGCGCCGACGATGCGACACTGGTGATGGTTATGTAAAAACAGCTAAATGACAGAGGACAGTTGCACATCGGCGAGTTCCCGGAATTGCCCGGTGTGCCAGACGAGTGGCTCGTTCTCGCCGATGCCGAGCTTCAACGTCACTGCATTCGACATGCCTTGCCCCACAATCTTCGCTGCCAGTAGATGATGTCAAACACGCTGCTCGTGCCTTGTGTGCGAGGCCTGCTCCTCGTACGCCTGCCCTTAGGACGCCCCGAGCCTCTTACCTTCGATGAACGACCCCTGTGTCCGGGTCACACCGACGCTGCGGAGGTCCGCTCCGCCGCCGGCGCTCTGCTGCGCTGGCCCGGGGATCCTGCTTGGCAGGGCCTCGTGGGCGTCCCAGTGGCGGCGTGAAGAGACAGGCAGTTCGTTGTCCGGATGAGGTGTGCGAACCGCGGCATCCGAGACGGACATAGGGTCTCCAGCCTTGCAAGGCAACCATACGTCCGTTTGTTTCTGCACGCCTAGCTGCAATCGGCGAACCGGGCGGAGGAGCAGGACATCAGGGACGAGGCCAGGCGACGGAATGGCTCGATGCCTGACAGGTACCGCTGGGCGACCAGCCCGCGGCCGCGCCACGCCGCCAAGGTTCCCTGCGATCAGGTAGTCACGCAAGCGGTGTTCGGTCGCACTGACTCCCGGCGCGCCCGCGGGACATGTCGGAGATTTCCTCGGAGACGGTCATCATCTGGATGGCGTCTCGTTCCAGGAACTGCGCTTCGTCCGCTGCGATGATCTCCTTCAGGGGAGATGTGGAGGCCGCGGCGAGGAGGGCGTCGAAGTCCTCCTGCGTATCGAACCAGAGTTCGTTGACCGCGTCGTACTCCAATTCGGTGACGCTGCCGACCGTTGGATTGAAGGCGGGGGTGAAGTAGCGGCGCATGTAGTGGC
>NZ_JBNHHC010000111.1:0-6201 GCF_059091865.1 Arthrobacter sp. B0316-1-20
GGCAACGACCGCAGCGGCGGCAAGGTGCTGGCCGTCTTCCAGATGGGCACCGACGCGGGCGCGATCATCGGCCCGGTCTTGGCCGGACTGTTGCAGGGAAGGACTCGAAGTGTGGGACGAATCCATGGAAAGGCCGTACCTGAACCGCCTCATCACCGTTTCGGGTGTGGTCGGCACACCGGTGATCATCGCAGTCCTGGTCCTGGGGACCTTGTTTGATCTTGCCCTCTGGACCGAGATGCTCATCATTGCCGCGGTCGCGACTCTGATCCTTGGGCCTCTTGGTGTTGCCGCTGTCAGGGAACGTCAACGCATCCAGGCCGCAAGCTCCGGCAACCAGCCGGCGCCGCCCGACGGCCCTGCCAGCGGCGAGCCGCCTTCTCCGGCCGCACCACACGACTTCTCCTCCGCAACGGAAGAAGAAAAGCCGCAGTCGCGGCCCCTTGAGCTGACCCTGGCTTTCTGGCTCTGGATCGGTACCGCCGTATTGATTGGCGGTGCGGTCGTCACTGTTGTCGTGCTTGCCGGCCTTGGCATCCTGCCCATCACTGACGCTGCAACCCCGCTGGGGTTGCTCATCTTCCTGGCAGTGGTGGTCCTCATTCTTCTGATGGTCGGCGTCGGGTTCATCTACTCCATGAAAGACGGGGACTGGCTGTCCAGGTACTACCTGACCGAGGCCGGTGTAGCTGCCGCGCTGCCTCTGCTGATGGCCTGGAAATGGCCATTCCTGCTGGCGTTCCTGCTGCCGGCGGCAGCAACAATCCTCATGTGGCTGCCGAAGACAAATGCCTACTTCCACACTGCCCAGAAAAAGAATCCGGCGCTGCGACGCCCCGATTAACCTAACGGCCGCCTATTGGAGAACCTGTCTCAACAAAGGTGCCTACTGCCCGCACCTTGGCTGACGGCAGCCGGGGCGTCTACTAGTGCGGGACATCCCAGCGGTCGGAAGCCCTGGGCCGGGGATGTCCTGACGGTGCTGTACCGGATGATCGAGCCGTGGGAAAGCCATAGGGCAGACCGTTGGAGTGGTGCTCTTGCGTAATAAGCGGCCGCGTATGGAAGCGGAACCGTGGAGCCGCCAGGTAGCGGACTGATCCCGTCATACGATGAGCTGTCAAAGGAACACGGCCCGCCGGCGATGCCCGGGCCAGACGCTGAGGACCGACACTCAGCAGAATTGGGGGATCTAGTGAGTGTGAACGGAACCGAAGGCCAGCAGGCTGAGGCATCCGGAAATCCAGTACAGCTGCCGTACGGGGGTCCGGGAGTTCAGGGGCAGCTGCCGCCCGGCGACTGGGTGTACGTCCCCTCGTCGGCCCACCTGCAGGTACTGTCCAAGCCGCCCGCATCTGGGCTCCGGATCGCCGCAGGAATCATGTCGATCCTGCTCGGGCTGTGCAACCTGCTGGTCGTTCTTGTTCTCATGACCGAACCGGACCTGTTTGGCCTCGAAACGTTCGACCCCGGGACCCTGGTACTGCTGGCCTGCGGTTTCGGCAGCATCGTCGTGGGGATCGTCCTGCTGGTTCTGCAGAGGTCGCGCCGCAAGGGGGCACCCCTCACGGCGTCCGTCTTCACCGTGGCAAGCTTCCTGCTGTGCCTGGGCCTGACGGGTACCGAAATGGGACTGGGGCTGTTTATCCTGCAGCTCATGTTCATGGTGCCAGCAGCTACCTTGCTGATCCTGGTTCTGGTTGCTGATTCCAGACGCTCCTGAAGGAAGGCCCTGCGGTAGCAGGGCCTTCCTCATGTCCGCAGGCCAGAGCCGGATGTCGTGGGGGGGCTGCGACGATTGTGTTTCTAAAAGTGCCTTTGGCTTGCCTCTTGCCTTTCGAACGCTGCAAGCCCCCAGGGCAAAGGCTCACCACAAACACGTCCACCTTGTCTTTGGTGAATGTGTCTTTCGTCTTGCGCAGCGCACAAGCCGCGGGAGACAAGAGGCCGGGTAACTCCATGTATCGGTTGATCCCTGCTGGGAATCGCGGAGCACTGTCCATGCCCTGTCGCTTCCCACAGTCCCTCTATACGCTGAGCTCAGGAGACTTCCAGCCGCCTGACATTGGAGAGTCAAATGGTCCTGCTTGGCACGATTATTTTGATGGTGGCCACAGCTCTGTGCACCAGTGCGGCGGTCATTGACGCCCGCAATCCTTCGAACGGACCTACCCGATATTTTGCCTCCGGCGCTGATGACAGTCTTCGCAGCCCTCGCATCTGGCTATTGATGGCAGGGATCCTGTTAGCAATGGCGGGAGACACGGTGCTGTCTGCGGCCAGAGTTGTCGGCGGTCTCTGGGATATGCCGCTGTTCCTGGCCCTCGTGTTGGCCCCCTATGCCATACATAGAGCCATTCAGGTTCGAAAAAACCGGCGTGCTCAGCAGCAGACCACAGATCTGCCGTGAAAAGTGCGGGACCCACTCGAATCGAGTGAATCCGGCCGCCCATCAATAATCCGAGCGGATTCACTGAGTCGCCCAGCCCGCGGGCCGTAAGAGATTATTCGTTGAACCGGCGGTCCTGCTCTTCTATAGCGGATAGCAGGTCTGTAAGGTCCCGTGTACCTTGCCCGCCATCATTCATCGTTGTAGCGAGGGAAGGACGGCATTCCAGTTCCACGACGCTGCCCTGGTCCGCGGGAAGGATGTGCGCGGTTATTTGTTGGCCCCAGGAATTGATGTTGGCTCTGCCCCGTATCGTGATGAGGTCGTCCCGGACATTCTTGATGGAGAAACGAGGAAGTTCGGCCACTGCGGTCAGGATGAGTTCTTTTGCCTCCTGCGCAGATCTCCGAAGGTGAACTGTTGTGTGGGCTAGTACTCCGTCGACGGTGATCTGCCGGTTGGACCCGGACGTTACTGTTCCCTTCTGGAAGGGGTGTCCTGCTGCTGACTGCTCGCCGGGGATGCTGTTCAATGCGGCTGATCGCCGCAGCTTCGCACGCTGTTCATCCAGGCTTCGGGCTTCGCGCTGGACGGCAAGAACCATGGGCACGTCAATACCGACCATGAACACGGCCACGATCAGCACCGTGAGCCATAGGTCGAGAACGCTGCTCAATGCAATGGCAAGGAACAGCAGCGGGAGTGACGCAGCTAGGGATATCTTCAGGTAGCGCATCATTCTGGAGGTCGGTATTGAGCTGTCCATAGATCACAGTGTGTCCTGCAGCGTTCGGGCCGAAAGATATTGACTCTCGAAATCTCAGCTGGCGATCCTCCCGTGACCGCGGCAGTTTCCTGCAGGAATGTCGCGCGTCCACGCCTTACAGCTCGCCTGTACTGAGCTGGGCAGGATCTACGACAGACTTGCCGAGATATTCCGGGGCAACCGTATAACCACATTGCGGTACCTTCACAGCCATTCCGCCAGAGTGTTGGATGAGTGTACGAGAACAGCTAAGCGAGCCGCGAAAGCAGGCAATTCCTGCATTTTCCGCTTGTAGGCTCGAGGGCGGGATTTGCACGCTCTTGCGAAGTGGACGCGTGATAGGGGAGATCATGACGGGTGGTACAGGACCGCTGAACCAGGACGTCGGCGACAGGTCATCCGGAGAAGACTCCAATGGCCCTGGTAAGGATGATTCACCGATAACACTTAGACAGGCGAGCTGGGCACTGCTCTTCGTTGTCCTGTACGTGGCTGTCTTCACAGGCGCAGTGTTGGCGGTCGGCCAGCTCGACGTCGTTCATTTCACGCCCGGGGGCCTGATCATGCTGTTCCTGCCCGGAGCGACCGCTGCGGGCATGCTCGCGCTTTATGTTCACCTCATCCGCAAGCATCGTCTGGGCCTTGGCGTGCTTGGGTTTCTGCGGCTCACGCCCAGGATGTTCCATCTGCTCTGGCAGATCCCCGTGGCCATTGTGGCTGCTGCCTTTTTTCAGCAGCTTTTCCTGGCTGTTCTTGCCGTTCTGAATGTCGATGTCGCAGCGGCCGGATCCTCCAATGACGCCATAGTCATGATCGCTGAACTGCCGGCTCCGTCCGTGGCGATCGCGTTCGTCGTCATTGCGGTACTCACGCCACTGTGGGAGGAAGTGCTGTTCAGGGGTGCTTTCCTCAGCGGCTTCCTGCGGCGGTTCAAGCCTTCCGTAGCGATCCTGCTGTCCGCTGCACTCTTCGCGTCAGTCCATCTGGTGCTGCTCGGCTTCGGGTACCTATTCGCCTTGGGGGTTGCACTGGCGCTCCTTCGCCGCTTCCACCGGAACCTCTGGGCGCCCGTGCTGCTTCACGCCGCGAACAACGCCATGGTAATGCTCTTGGTGTTAACGGTCGCTTGAATGAGCGTCAGGTTGTACATGAAAGGCCCAACGCCGGGTTCCGCCTCTGCTGTCTCAACAGCGGAATGGTTCTTATCTGG
The DNA here is from genome assembly GCF_059091865.1 of Arthrobacter sp. B0316-1-20. Classification (NCBI taxonomy): domain Bacteria; kingdom Bacillati; phylum Actinomycetota; class Actinomycetes; order Micrococcales; family Micrococcaceae; genus Arthrobacter; species Arthrobacter sp. B0316-1-20. The sequence goes on from NZ_JBNHHC010000111.1 coordinate 4,366, forward strand.
CGGAATCAGAGAGAGCCTAATCATCTGTTTATCCCGGGAAGTTTCGTGGCTCGGCGCCGGTCCCTTGCCAATTGGTAGAGGGCCGCTGTCATGACCAGGGGAACGACAAGATAGTAGATTCTCCCCGGATTCATCCCGATGAGGATTGCTGCTCCAATCCAAAATAGGACCGTAACAACGAGGTAGACCCAAAAATAGACTGGAGATTCGTGGATTCTTCGTTTCATCTATTGTCCCGAGGGCTTTCGCTAGGTGCGGAAGCTGCCGTGCGTTCCAGGAACCGGGTCGTCTGATGAAACTGCCACACGATCATGATGGTTCCCGCGACAAGGAGCCCGAGGGTAGGAATCCATAACACTCCCAGAACACTATCCCGGGCGTTCACCAGCTGCGGTCCGAGGATGAGCAGGTACCCCGGTATGAGCAGCAGCCCCTGGGCCAGACCCTGCCGTAGCTGAACCGCTGCGCCGCGGGCCACGGTCAGCTCCTCCGGCACCGGGGGGATCCGGCCATAGATCTGTTTCCGGATCCTCTTTTGTTCAGGCTTCTCCAGCCATACGAGTGCCTGCGCCCGCTGCGGGCGGACCTCTGGTTTCACCTTCTTGCTCGCATACACGAACGCGCCGATCATGACACCGATTCCCGCGAGCATTAGGCCAACGCCGAGGTGCTGGGGCCATTCTTCCTGAACGTTTCCGACGATGAGGGCCATGATGAGAAAACCGATGCCTGCCAGGACGAGGACGCCAAGAGGCAGATAAACCAGGAAGTAGGCCCGCAAGGCCTTGCTGATCCCGTAGTCGGTGATCCCCTCGGCGATTTTCGTAGCCTTGGCCCAGCGGACCGCGGCTTCCGTATCAGCATCAGTCACCTTGGCCATCCCCTTAGACGAGAAACCTTGCGTTCCGGACAGTGCTCTAACAGTGCTTCAGTGATGACCAGTTGTCCATAGGCCGTCTCGTCAGGAGCAGCGCATACCCCGCGGCTCTGGAGACGCTCGAAACCGACCTTCAAGCCGCCTGAAAACCATCAACCCCGAGAGCCAACAAAACCCGGGGCAGCCCCTTATGCCTGGCGGACACGGGTCCTCCGGGCAGACATGCCCAGCGCCAAGTCAGCTACGGACACAACCATGCCAAGGTCACTGACGTAGTCACCCACCCTCGGAGTTTCGGCCGGTCCACCCTGTTCGAACCTGCGGGTCCACCCATACGCGTGCGCCACCCCGCTGGTCGTGTGCCAGATGAACGCCAGGTGTTCAGCCAAGAATGGTTCATCTTCCTCCAAAGGAGGCAAACAGTCCGCAAGTGTCTGGGTCATCCTTCGAATCATCGTGGCCTCGCCCGGAGTACGCTTTCCTCCCGTCAGTTGCTGGTGATTATCCCGCGCCTGGGTCGCCATGATCGGCGGGATGGACGGGAACCGCTCAAAGCTTTCGAAAGCGTCGCAAGCGCTCATTGCGCTGCGGCTCTCGGTGCCGGCAACTTCTTTGCCGTTCTGCAATCTCTGCTCTCGGTTATCGGAGGCAAGCACATATACGACGCGGGCACTGCCAACCAGTGCTGTTCTTAGGAGTGTCTGCAGCACCACAGGCCGTGTCTCAAGCCCGGCCATGATGACTTTGAAGACTGTATCCAGAGAACCAATCGACGCGTCGATACCGGCATCCACGATGAGAGACGGAGAAAATCCCATCCGGTTGGCTTCACTTTCATCCGTATGGAGGTCGCATCCGGATAGCGGGGGAAGCTGCACCGCGCTCCATCGATCGTAGAAAGTCTGCACCACCTGAAGATGGTGCATGAAATACTTCTTGGCCCCAGGAGCGTCTAGACC
>NZ_JBNHHC010000112.1:0-6174 GCF_059091865.1 Arthrobacter sp. B0316-1-20
GCGTGCTACCTGCCACGGGTGCACCGGCAATATCCAGATAGCCATCCTCCTGCCCGTCTGAAAAACGGTCGATGAGTAGGAAGTATAAAACCTGATCTGCCCAGGACGAGGGCGACGGGTGGAAAGAACGTTGAATTAAATTGTCCCAGTCGATTTGATCAAGGCGCGTCGCCATTGTGTGACTCCTCGTATTCAGTGAAGACATGAGTGGTGAAACCAGAAGCATGTCGCGTGCCGTGCGCCCTCATGTTAGGAGTGTGGGCGTTACCCATCCGTTACGCTCCCGACTGGTTCGAGCCGCCGGCTATAGTCGCGGGGACACCGGGAGCCCGCCGTCCTAGCTCAGATAACGCCGCCGTAACGGCCGGCCGGGTTCACTGTCTTTGAAGGACAAAGGCCCCGATTGCCTTTCTCCTGGCCCAGTGGAGTGAACACAGCGGGAAGAGCCGGCTTCATGACACATACAGCCACAGCTGTCAACGAACTGCTGCGCACGCCCGGCCCTCAGCTCGATAATCTTTTTCGCAGCTCGCCCTCGGGCCGGATTCCCGTCGAGGACAGTGACGGAACCATCCTCCTCGCACCGGGTTCCGCGTTCACTAGCATGAACGGACGCGGCAGCAATGATCCACCTTGCCGATGAATTTCTGAATGCCGGAAGCAAGGGTTCGTGAGCCTTCATGCCCAACCAGAAATTACGCACGAAAGCGGAGGAAACCTGATGACAACCAACCAGAGCGAAATCCAGGATGCACTGCTCCAGATTGGCCGCATAGCCAGGAGATTCACGGAAAATGCTGCTACCTCAGGTGATGGCAAGGCCGGTGTGACTGACGGCTGCCGGATCATGACACTGCCGCCTCGGTTGTGGGAGAAAGCGGCCCACGTAGCAATGCGGATCTATCCGGTCAACGCACCGCTACTAGAACTGCCCCCCCCCCGTCGATAACATGCCCACAGACCTGCCCATGAGGGCCACCATCAACACGGCCAAGTACTGGGGGCCTCAGCCCAAGCGGCTGTCGGTGAGCTTCATGGAGAGCACACCTTCAGACCTACGTAATCAAATCGTCAGCCATTTGAATGCGTGGACAAAAACCGCGGGCATCTCGTTCGCCGAGACCAATGGGATCGGCGATGTGCGAATCTCCCGGGGACCGGGAGGCTACTACTCCTATCTCGGAACCGACATCAAGCTCGTACCGCAGAACCGACAGACCATGAATCTGGAAGGTTTCACTATGAACACCCCGGAAGACGAGTACCGCCGGGTCGTTCGACACGAAGCTGGACACACGCTCGGATTCCCGCACGAACATATGCGCAAAGCCCTGGTCGCCCGCATTGATCCGGCGAAGGCCTACAGGTACTTCCTCAGGGCGCAAGGCTGGGACAAGACCATGGTCGACCAGCAGGTGCTGACCCCGTTGGGGGGCAATTCGATTATCGGTACGGATCCGGATCAGGACTCCATTATGTGTTACCAGCTACCCGGGGAGATTACCTATGACGGCCAACCGATCCGCGGCGGTCTCGACATCAATGCCACCGATTTCGCCTTTGCCGGAACTATCTATCCCAAGGTCCTTCACTCGATAACCGACAACGTCGAGACGAACGCCGCGCTGCACTGTATTGAATGGGATGAGTCGGAGGACGTCTCCGTCTGATAAGGGTGAACCCATGAAGGAATGCGAGGCCCCGGATCGCCAGGAGCCTACGAGGTGAGCCGGCTGATTGACCTCGAGCCGAGTCAGCAGGATCTACCCGCGGAACTTGTGGTCGAGGTCGGGGACGTGCTCCGGTTCGCCGCGACGGGCGGTCATCTCCGGACAGGAACAGCTGTCGAACTCATCGGGATACTGAATACCAGCGTGCTGGGCACCGATGGGCAGGTGCTCAGCCCGCTGGGGGCACCCAGTACCGTTCTGTTCCGGGCGGTCATGCCAGGGCAGGCGGGGATCGACATTGTAACGGGCGACCCATGGCAGTCGCCCATTACCCACAGTCTGAACGTCGTTGTCGAGTAAGACGGACCACGAACAGCTGAAATTCGACGCTGCAATCAGGTGCAAATACTCAAGAAGTACGGCGGCGTCTGGGTTCGCTGCCCGGGCACCGCTCGCTTCGTTCAGCTCCGCCTGTGGCACCAGAACGCTCCCCTGGCGCGCTTCCCTTTCGAAGAGCCCTCCCATGAGTTTGGCGGAGGTGCTTACAGGAGTCTCCAGTGGGTGGTGTACGACGACGGCGGACCGGGTCGATTGTGCGAGTTCAACAGGCGTTGGTCGCCTATTTTGTCGCGTCGCGCGCTAGGCTGACGGTGGCCACATCAGCGCAACTCAAGTCAGTTCATTGGGGGCGTGACGATGAAGGTCAACGCGCTGCAGATCCCTCCGGGGCCCGTACATGGTCAGGCCCTCGGCCTCCAGCCGGCGGAATTCCGGCCAGGTGGCCCAGCCCCCACCAGGTTGGAGTTGGCGATCAGCACGTGCGGGGCCCTCGGGTTTGCCCAGTCCAGGTAAAGACGGGAACTTTCTCGTCAGCGAATCCACGACACAGCACAGGTGTGTTCATGCAGTCCGCAAAGCCTGCAGTAACGGCACAGTAACGGCTTCCCCTTAGGATGCATGCCAACGCTAACTGGCCTAACTACTACTTTCAGAGCGACAAGCGATGATTTTCAGCCAATCAAAGCACCGAAGGGAATCGGCATTGGCCACCGTCACACCGACCATGTCGTGCCGCTGGGTTCTGGAGTCCACAAGAATAACCGGCGACCTGCGTCCAAATCTATGGAATCCTGACTGCTGAAAAACTCGGAGGCTCGAATGGACCCAATCGCAGATCTCGCCATACAGGCTCTGAGAATCCACAGAGATATTGAACCAATTAGGGACTGGCTGAGGGACGTACTGACCATTTCTGGCGAATTCAAGCAGGTTGAATTCGACTCTCTTCCGTCACTCGCTACCTGGAACTCATGGACAGAAAATGAACATGTCTTACTCGGGGATGGAGAAGACCGGGAATCTTTGAAGGAGCGAAAGAAAAGAATTGAACGAACAGTGAGGCGTGCATACTCAGTTGCAAGTAAAACACACGACACAACCACTCTGCTTAACCTCTACATTTGGGCACTGTGCAACGACGCCTGGGAATGTACTTGGAAAACAGAGCCGATACTCAGCATTATCGATGCTGTTATTCTCTTTAGCAAAAGAAACACACAGGAATGTGTGTTATCACTTGGCCTCCTTAGGCTGCTAAAACGAGAGGTTACTGTCGAGATTGCAGCTGCGTCAGGATCGCTGAAACTCCATGGAGAGCAAGCAGAGTCCGCCTGGCAAGAAGCGCAGAGATTGAATCACCAGGTGGAGATGTATTCGACGAATCCGCTATCCGCATTCGCAAGAGAGGTAGCAGAACGAGAGACGCAGTACTACGAAAGCCTATCCAAAGCCGCGAAGGCAGCACGAAAATACTTTACCAGTGAAAACGTGGATCTGAACTCTGCAATTGAAGAGCTAAAACTTGCCGAAGAAAGCAGTTCCGACACGATTGACAGAACAGAGCTCCGTGCTCACAGGCTCAGTCTTGAAGGACTGCGTGCTGCGGCGCACGTACCGCACTTGTACGTAAGACGCGGAAAAATATTCTACATTTATCCCTTTGGCCTGCTGGGCATAAGCCCCAAATACCTAATTCAAAAAATTCGTCAAGACGCACTCGACCGGGTTCAATGGCATCTCGATGGCGTAGCATCCCTAAGGATTGAAAATGAACTTAAGCTGGCCGATGTTTGGAATGGCGAAGATCCCTTTACCCGCGAATACAGAGGGGCAGCAGTCCGACTGCCAGCCCTAATCTTGCCAGATTTCGAATATGAGAACGATGTACGTTTGATACCTGAATTACGTTTCTCTGAGTTGGGGAATCATATCCTACTTATTGAAGGCGAAATTAGGGATGCAAACGCCCAAGACCTCTACAGGTCGCTCACTAGGGTGTCGGCCCAATATTCAGATTGTGCTAGATTGGGCGCTCCGCTAAAAACAGAGAATCGTGGTTCCCCCGGTGCAACGTGGAAGAACCTCATTGACTTCGCACGCCGTATAATTCAGGCGCTTCCGAAACAGCTTTCTTCAGCGGATCGCAAATGCGAAGCCATCTTCCGGCCAGGCACCTATAAAACCATCGTATGGATACAGGAAGCTGGTGGGCAGAGGCCCGGTACTAACACAAACATCCTCACGAACAGAGTCGGCGAACTGCGCACAAAGTTTGGATTTCAACTACTCGCCAACCCTGTTCGTTACGGCGCCGGATCAATAACGGAATGGGCCACCCAATCGCCCGGGTCCGGAACAGTTATTCATGCTCCCGAATTAGACGAGTGCCTTATCTTGGATAATGGGAACAATACTTTGGTCTGCGCCTTCGGATCTCCCAATTTTCAAGTACAAGGAGTGATTGAACTAGCAGAATTCGCGGTCAGCTTGCCCGGTTTATTTTCCGCATGGAACAGAAGATTGGCTGACGACTTACGATCGCTCCGTGAAGCTCGCATGCGGATTGACGAGCAGCTAGATATCCTACGGAAAATCTCGCACGCCGTTGGTGAAGGACAATATGTTGGGTCTACGAATTACGAGAGAGCAAAGGAAATAACAGCGAGTCTGGGGCAATACCAGTCAGGGATCGAGCACCTAGCCTTCAAGTTACGTACATTTGTAATAGATGGCAGACTTGATCTCATGTTTATCGCCTCGCCCTCATTGGTCACTTCCTCGGTGGCGCGAAGAACGTTGGATGAATTGCTTAACGCGGCAGACTTTAAAAAGCTTCAGCGAGATTATATCAATATTGTAGACGACGTGCTGGCTGACGTACTTCATTCCCTGTCGGATCAACGATTGAGCCGGATTCACGAGGAGCAGGAGCAGCGGGAAAATAAAGTTGAGCGCGCCAACCGAACTCGCATCGATATTTTCTTAGCCATTGTTACTGGGATAGGGTTTTCTGGTCTTTTTTCCATCGTGCGAGATGGCTACGATTTTGAGGACGAACAATCTCTTGTTCTAGTGGCCCTTGTTTTACTGGTGGCCGTCGTTATCGGGTTCACGACTTATCTATTGCATGGACTTCGCCAGGAACCTTCCCCTATCGGTAAAAAGAAGAACGACCAACCGTGCCGCTCTCAGTCAGATCCCCCTATTGCGGACATAGGCGCCAACCATTCCAGAGTGATTCCCCAATGAAGATTGTCACCAACCGGAACCACCTTGCGTTGAGAAGTGCCTACGTGCGGCTACTACGTCCAAGTTTTCCTGAAGAGGAACTCGCAGACTTGCAATCCTTAGAGCAAGGATTAGACTCGGGCCGAGTTGAAGCGTTTTATTGCTATTCCGAACTGGGATTACCGCTAGCAGTGGCTATTGCAGAGTGGTCAGAATCGAGTAGGGTCCTATTGCTGTCATACCTCGTGACGGACCGCTTATTCCGGGGAAAGGGGATAGGCAAGGGCCTTTACGACCATGCAATGTCGCAGTGGAGGAGGAGTTATCAGCCTTGTCTCATCTTGGCCGAAGTCGAAAATCCTGCATATCACGTGACAAGCCCCGAGTATGGCGACCCAATTCGTCGCCTTCGCTTCTATGGCAGTCTAGGTGCTCGGGTATTGGACATACCGTACTTCCAACCGGCCTTGCGTCCGCACTACCCTCGTGTGTCCGAAATGTTGCTCCTTTGCCTTCATGCCGATCCGCCCTACGTTAAGGAATGTGATGACCTGAAAATTGATTCCAGACCATTGAGAGATTTTTTTGCGAATTATCTGAACGAAGTGGAGGGCGGGATCAGAAACGATGCTGAAACCGCGAGAATGTTTGAGCGACTAAATTCATTGATTCCTGTATCAACATTTGAAATTCGCGATATAGAGTTTCCGCCGACTTCATGTCCTTCTTGAGTAGCCTCCGTCTTGAGTAGCCGTTAGCCCGATCGTTGACTTCCTTTCGATAGACATTTGAGGCATCGAGCCCAAAGCTTTTCTCCTCCATCACCCCCAGCAGGTGGTAGACGCTCAAGCGCGGCAGGTCCAAGGCGGAGGCAATGGAGAGGAAGCCGCTGTCAACCTAAGCAACCAGTGAACCGTCAGGGGTTTAGGCCTCTTCT
>NZ_JBNHHC010000113.1:0-6098 GCF_059091865.1 Arthrobacter sp. B0316-1-20
CTGCGGCGCTGTCGGTGGCAGCGGCAGGTGCGCTGGTCGGCGTCGTTCTTTTCCAGGTGCAGCCGGTGACGCTGCTCTCCGGTGCGACCATCAGCGTGGGTGAATCCGTGCTGCGCCTGCTGCTGGTGGCCGGCTACGCCAGCCTCTCGCTGATGGGGCTTGCGGCCATTGGGCTATTCATTTCCACTCTGACCGAGGTGCCGGTGGGAGCCATGGCGGCCACCGCCGTACTGGCCGTGGTGGCTCAGATTCTCGGTGCCGTGCCGCAGCTGGAATGGCTGCACCCCTGGCTGTTCACACACCATTGGCTGAGCTTCGCCGACCTGCTGCGCGAACCGATCGTGTGGTCTTCCTTCGCGGACAACGCGCTCTTGCAGGGCGCCTACATTGCCACCTTCTGCGCCCTGGCCTACAGCCGGTTCGCCACCAAGGACGTGCTGTCCTGACCGGGCGGTAGCCGTTACCAACGCTACGCTGCCGGACGAAGGCCCGGCAGCGTAGCGGGTTCAGGCTGAACGGGGGGATTCCCCGGGGGCGTGCTGTGCCGGTCTAGAGTCCGTCGTCGGGTGCGCCCGGTGCGTCGTCCAGGCCCTCGGCGTGCGGTACTCCGTCATCCTCGACCTTGGTTTCGTCCGCGGCGTCCTTGGCTGCCTCTTCGGCCTCGTCCTCGGCGTCCTTAGCGTCTTCGGCTTCGTCCTCGGTGAGGGCCGGATCCGCGGCGGGGACGGCGGCCGGGTCGACCGCGGGGGCTACGGCGGTGTCGCCGTCGTCCGGGGCGTCGTTCAGGTCGACGTGGCCCGGTCCGTGAACGCCGTGGTCATCGATGATGGCGCCGGTGGCCGGATCGATCACCCCGCCGTCGTCAGCCTGGGCGGCGGCCGCTCCGCCTGCCATTACCATTCCGGCGATGGCTGCGGTGCCGAGGATCTTTCGCGTTGTCTTGTTCATGACTCTCTCCCAACTCATTTGTGCGGTTCAGGCTGCTCCCGTGTTGCCGGAGGCCGCCTGATCTGTTGATGCATCCAGTCTGTTCAGCGTTCGTGAGAGGGCCATGAGAAGAACGTGAGTCTTTTCTCATGAGGCTTCTGCGCGGTGCCGCCGCCGGCCCTGCACTTGCATTGTGGGTCAAAACCCATAATATGGGACAAGCGTTGTGCCTCCCGTCACAGCAACAAGCGTGTCCATAGCCTTCAGCGTTGAAGGTCCCAACCGATCGGATTCCTAATGTCTGATATCGCCATCCTGATCAACACGGCGGTGGCAGTGCTTGCCACTGTTGTGCTGATTGTCCGGTTCAAGGTGAACCCGGTCATCTCGCTGGTCATCGGCTCCGTCTACCTCGGCCTCTCCGCCGGCCTCGGCGTCACGAAGACCGTCGAAACCATCACCGGCGGCTTCGGCGAGATCATGGTGGAAGTCGGTCTGCTCATCGCCTTCGGCGTGCTGATGGGTTCGATCCTCAACGAGACCGGCGCCATCCGGCGGCTCGTCGAACACCTGCTGCGGGTCTTTGGCCCCAAGCGGCTGCCCTACACCATGGGACTGGCCGTCGGTACGCTCCTGCAGTCCATCTTCCTGGATGTCCTGCTCGTGATCTCGGCCCCGCTGGCCCGCCGCCTGGCCCCAAAGATCGGCAAGCTGGGCACGGCGCGGATGGCCACGGCGATGGCGATCTCACTCGAGTGCGGCATCGTGTTCATGGTTCCCGGCGTCGCCGCACTAGCCCTGGCCGGGCTGCTGGGCGTGCCGCTGGGCAAGATGCTGGTATTCGGCCTGCTGCTGATTGTCCCGACCATCATCATCTCCATCGCCATCATGACGTTCCTGTTCCGCAAGGGCTTCTGGAACGAGGCCAAGGATGAGGACCACACCTTTGACCTGGAGAACGACGGCGATACCCCGGCCGCGTCCGACGGCACCGCCGGCGCCACTCCCGCCGGCGGTACAGTGCGCTCCAACAGGGACGGCTCGGCGGTCCCGCACGCGCAGCCGGCACCGGCCGGTGTGGCCCTGGCCGAACCCGAGGCGAAGTCCGCGCCGCTGCTGCTCCTGTTCGCGCCGCTGCTGACGTCACTGCTGCTCATCGGCGCGGGTGCCATCCTGGAAATCCTCGAAGTCGAGATCCCGTGGCTGGAGCTGCTCGGCGAGCCGATCATGGCCCTGCTGATCGGCCTGATCGGCACGGCCGTAGTGGCCCGCTACACCGTCGGCCAAAAGCGAGTGGAGGCAGCCATTTCCACCGGTTTCAAGGAGAGCGGCCAGATCCTCATCCTCACCGGCGTCGGCGGATCCCTGGCGGCAACGGTGGGCGCCGCGGGACTGGGCGACATCCTGGGCGGGTTCTTCTCCGCCAGCACCGTTGCCCCGCTGGTCGTCGTCTGGGGCATCGCCGCGGTCCTGCACATCGCCGTCGGCTCCGTGACGCTGTCCGCGATCACCTCGGCCGGCCTGCTGGCGCCAATCGCGCCGGCTCTCGGCATCGACCCCGTCCTGATCGCCCTGGCCGCAGGCGCCGGCTCCCTCTTCATGGTCCACGTCACCAGCAACACCTTCTGGCTGCTGCAGTCGCTGCTGGGCCAGAGCGTGCGGGGCGCCCTGAAATCGGTGAGCGTCGGCGTCTCGGTGGCGTCCGTCGTCGCACTCCTGCTGATCCTGCCCATGAGCCTGCTGTTCTAGGCACCGCCCCGGCCGGCAACAACAGACCACGAAACGAAGGAAGACAATGACACAGAATGCCATCGCCCCGCTGGACGGCGTCCGCGTGCTGGAACTGGGCAACTACATTGCGGCCCCTACCGCCGGCCGGCTGCTGGCGGACTTCGGCGCCGAGGTGATCAAGGTGGAGCGGCCGGGCACCGGCGATGAGCTGCGCAACTGGCGCCTCCACAAGGGGGACACGTCCATGCTGTACCGGACGATCAACCGCAACAAGAAGTCGGTGGTGCTGGACCTGCGGACGGAAGCGGGCCGGCAGGCGGTCCTGGAGCTGGCGGCGAAGTCGGACATCCTGCTGGAGAACTTCCGCCCCGGCACGCTGGAAAAGTGGGGGCTGGGCCCCGAGGTGCTCAACCAGGCCAACCCGGAGCTGATCATCACCCGCGTTTCGGCCTTCGGCCAGACCGGCCCGCTGTCCGAGCGGCCCGGATTCGCCGCCGTCGCCGAGGCCTACAGCGGATTCCGCAACCTGGTCGGGGATCCCGACCGCGCCCCGGTGCGCGTCGGCGTCTCGATCGGCGACTCCATCGCCGGACTGTACGCCGCCTTCGGCTCCGTGATGAGCCTGTTCCAGCGGGAAACACGACGCCGGACGGCGGCTTCCGCGGTGGCGTTGCCGGAGCGGATCATCGACGTGGCGCTGAACGAGGCGATGTTCTCCATGATGGAATCCCTGATCCCGGACTACGAGGCGTACGGGGTCCGCCGCGAGCGCACCGGCGGGCGGATGGAGGGCATCGCCCCGTCCAATGCCTACGTCTGTGCGGACGGAGCGTCCATCGTGGTGGCAGGCAACGGCGACGGCATTTTCCGGCGCTATATGGAGACGATCGGCCGGGCGGACCTGGGCTCCGATCCGGGACTGCAGACCAACGCCGAACGCTGGGCCCGGCGTGAAGAGCTGGACGCGGCGATCGGAGCATGGACCGGACGGCTCACCGCCGCCGAGGCGCTGGCGGCCCTGGACGCGGCCGGCGTTCCGGCCGGTCCGATCTACACGGCCGCCGACATTGTGGCCGACGAGCAGTACGCGGCGCGGAACATGATCCAGAAATTCGACGTGTCCACCGGCGAGGAAACGCTCTCCGACGTCGGCTTCCCGGGCATTGTGCCCGTGATCGGCGGGCAGTCGCTGCCGATCCGGAACCTCGGCCCGGACCTGGGCGAGAATACCGAGGAGGTCCTGGGCGGGCTGCTGAACATGGACACGGACCAGATCAATGCGGCATCGAGCCGCGAGGAGGCACTGCAGGCATGAGCTTCACCTACGAACCCCGCGCGGAACTCCGCGACGTCACCCTGCGTGACGGGCTCCAGCTGACCGGCAAGATGCTCTCCACCGAGGCCAAGGTGGAGACCGTGCGCGAGCTGCTGCGCCTGGGTGTGCCGTCCATCGAGCTCGGATCCATGGCCCGGGCGGACCTGGTGCCGCCGATGGCCAACACGCTTGAGGTGGTCCAGGCGCTGACGCCGGAGGAACTGGAGAAATGCTGGATCTGGGTCGCTACCCCGGGCCATGTGGCCAAGGCCGCGGCCGCCGGGGCGCGGAATTTCCAGTACTGCCTCTCGGCGTCGGACTCCCACAACCAGGCGAACATCGGCCGCAGCACGGATGCCAGCCTGGAAGCGCTGCCGCAGGCCGTGGAGTACGCCCGTGCCGTCAACGGGCAGATCCAGCTCTGCATCGCCACCTCCTTCACCTGCCCGTTCGAAGGCATCGTGCCGGAGGAGCGGGTGCTGTCCATCGCCAAGGATCCGCGGGCCGAGGGCACCTGCGACATCGTCATCTGCGACACCCTGGGCCAGGCGGTTCCGGCGCAGGTGGCGAGTTTGATCCGGCGGGTGCGGGATGAGTCCCCCGCGCGGCGGATCGTCTACCACGGCCACGACACCTGGGGGCTCGGCGTCGCCAACACCCTGGCAGCGATCAGCGCCGGCGCCACCCTGGTGGACGGGGCGCTGGGCGGGCTGGGCGGCTGCCCCTTCGCCCCGGGGGCCAGCGGCAATACCTCGACCGAGGACATCCTGTTCGCCACCCGGCCGGAGTGGCTGACCCCGGACACGTTCGCCGGCCTGGTGGAGCTGTCCGAGAAGCTGCTGGCGGACCTGGGCGAACCCAACCGCTCCAAGTCCGCGCAGGGCGCCCGGTCCAAGGCGGAGGCCTTCGAGTGGGTTATCGCCTCGGACAAGGTCCCGGCCTGCGACAGGAGCAAGTGAGCATGGGAAGCAGGTTCCTGGTCACCACGCCCATCCCGTCGCCTGGTCTTGGGCTGCTCAAGGAAGCCGGCCAGGTCACGGTCCTGCCCGAGCCTCCCGACCATGAAACCCTCGGTGAGCTGTGCGCGTCCGGTGATTTCGACGTCGTCCTCACCCAGTTGCGAGACCTGGTGGACGCACCGCTGCTGGCCCGTGCCCGGGTGCGCGGGGTGTCCAACTTCGCGGTCGGCTACAATAACATCGACGTGGACGCCGCCACCGCCCACGCCATCATGGTGGGCAACACCCCCGGTGTGCTCACGGATGCGACGGCGGACATCGCGCTGCTGCTGATCCTGGGCACGGCCCGGCGGGTGGTGGAGGCGGACCGGATAGTCCGCGAGGGGAGGTTCCACGGCTGGGAACCGGAACTGATGCTCGGCAGCGATGTCTCCGGACGGGTGCTGGGACTGGCCGGGTTCGGCCGGATCGCCCGGGCCGTTGCCCGGCGCGCGCTGGGCTTCGGCATGGAGATCATCTTCGCCCCGCGGCCGCCGGGGGACCGGCCGGTCAGCGACGAGGAGCTCGGTGAGTTTGCCGGCAAGGTCCGCCAGGTGCAGTGGGAGGAGCTCGTGGAGCGCAGCGACTTCCTGTCCCTGCACCTGCCGCTGACGGAGCAGACGCACCACCTGGTCGACACCGCGGTGCTGGCCCGGATGAAGCCCGGAGCCATCCTGATCAATACCGCCCGGGGTCCGGTGGTGGACGAAGCCGCGCTGGTGGACGCGCTGCGGAACGGGGAAATTGCCGGGGCCGGCCTGGACGTCTTCGAGGACGAACCGCGCCTGGCGCCCGGGCTGGCCGAACTGCCCAACACGGTGCTGCTCCCGCATGTCGGCAGCGCCACGGTGCCGGTCCGCGCCGAGATGGCGCGGCTGAGCGCACTGAATGCCATCGCGATGGCCGAAGACCGGATTCCGCCGCATGCCGTGAACCCGGAGGCCTGGGTATGACGGTTCTGATCGCCCCGGACAGCTTCAAGGGCACCTACACCGCCGCCGAGGTCGCCGCGGCCGTGGCCGCCGGCGTCGATGCGGGCGGCGGCCGCTCCGTCCAGCTTCCCGTGGCCGACGGCGGCGAAGGCACCTTCGATGCGTTGTGCCGCGGACTCGATGCCGTTCCGGTTG
>NZ_JBNHHC010000114.1:0-6018 GCF_059091865.1 Arthrobacter sp. B0316-1-20
GATGACCCCAAGCATCGGCCGAATCCTGTCATCCGCGATATTTCCCGGCGTATCGGCACCAGCGTTGAAGACATGCTTCCCATCGCCCTGCGCGAAGAGGAGAAGTTCAGGATCAGGGCGCAGGCAGCCAAATCCGCGGTCACCATGACCGAACTTGGTGCCCGCGCGCTGATCGGACGGCATGCCTTCTACGCGGATGCCGATATAAGCGAGGTCATCCTTTCAGGAGCGAACCAGGACATTCAGGATCTTGCGCTGACCCCGGCCGATCTCCCGTCCCCGCAGGGCATCCTGGTCATGAACCGCGCGGACGGAACCGGGGCGGTGCTCTGGTGGGCACCGGGCCCGGACAACGTGGTATTGGCGTCCACGAAATCAGTGACGTTCCTCGAGCGGTGGCTCCTGGCCGACCCGCACGACAACCCTTACCCGCTGCACCCGTATGTGATGGCCACGCTTTCGGATCCCCTGTCCGATAAGCCGCCCGTGGTTCAGGACCTGACCCTTCCGTCCGAGACGCTGGACCCGATCCCGGAGGCCACCCGCTTCGACGCTCCGGACCCGTCAGAGGTACTAAGGATCCTCCTGTCCTTCGCCCACATGATCCGGCAGGGCACTGCCGACGTCGGCACCGTCTCCACCCCGCCGGCCCCGGTCCTCGACAGGAAGGGCCGGAAGCGGTTCCGAAAAGACACGGTCACACTGCTGAGCGTGCACGACAAGGTCACTGTCGTCGACCGGGCCGACGAATAAGGCATCGGCACTGTCCGATAGACGGTGTGTGGGGTCCGGCGGTTTTCATCAGTGGGAGGTTCTCTCGAACCGACCGGCGAAGGTGATCGCGAACGCGTTGAGCGCGGGCTTCCACCTCATCATCCAGCGTGCCCGGCCTCCGCCGGTAGGGTCAAGAGACCTGGTGACCAGGTAGAGGCACTTCAGTGCAGCGGCCTCGTTGGGGAAGTGCCCGCGCGCCCTCACCGCCCGTCGGTAGCGGGCGTTGATCGACTCGATCACGTTCGTCGTGCAGATCACCGAAGCGGATCTCCACGTCGTACTCGAGGAACGGCACAAACTCCGCCCAGGAGGACTCCCAGAGCTGCACGATCGCTGGATACCGCTGGCCCCACTCGGCCGTGAACTCGGCGAACCGGTCCTTCGCGGCCTGCTCACTCGGTGCGGTGTAGACCGGCTTGAGCGCCTTGACGATCCCGTCGCGGTGCTGCCGGCCGGCGTAACGGAAGCTGTTGCGGATCAGGTGCACGATGCACTGCTGCACCACCGTTCGCTCCCAGATGGTCGTGATCGCCTCCGGCAGCCCAAGAGCTAAGTCGCAGACGGCGATGAGCACGTCTTCCACGCCCCGGTTCTTCAGCTCGGAGAAGACCTGCAGCCAGAACCGGGCGCCCTCAGCGCCGTCGCCGGCCCAGATGCCCAGGATCTCCCGCTCCCCATTGGTCGTGACGCCCATGACGACGCAGAACGGGGTGTTGCGCACCTGACCGTCGCGGACCAAGACGGGCGATCGCATCGACGAAGAG
Organism: Arthrobacter sp. B0316-1-20; assembly: GCF_059091865.1. Classification (NCBI taxonomy): domain Bacteria; kingdom Bacillati; phylum Actinomycetota; class Actinomycetes; order Micrococcales; family Micrococcaceae; genus Arthrobacter; species Arthrobacter sp. B0316-1-20. The sequence goes on from NZ_JBNHHC010000114.1 coordinate 1,539, forward strand.
CACCGGATAGATCGGATCCAGCGGCCGGGCGGACCACTCGGCCAGCTCACCGGCGACCTTCTTCCGTGATCTGGCTGATGGTGTCCCTGCGAGACCTTGGCCCCGTAGACCTCCTCGAAGTGCGCGGCGATCTCCCCGGTCGTCAAACCCCGGGCACTCAGGGAGAGCACGACCTGATCGATCCCGTCCAAGCGCCGTTTCCGCTTGGGCACAATCACCGGCTCGAAGGACCCCTCCCGGTCCCGGGGCACCTCGATCTCGACCGGACCGATCTCGGTCAACACGGTCTTGGACCGGGTGCCATTGCGCATGTTGGCCGCGATCGGAGTCTCGCCGTGCTCGTGGCCGAGGTGCTCGGTCAGTTCCGCTTCCAGCGCAGTCTCGAGCACGTTCTTCGTGAGCTGGCTCAGCAGCCCACCAGGGCCCACCAGACTCACGCCCTGCTCCTTGACCTGAGCGAGCAGCCGTTCGGCCAGCTCCTTCTGATCGATGATCTCTCCCGTCACGGGATCGATCATCGCCTCTGTCATCTCGGTCGTGAACTCTGACACGGCCGTCTCCTTTCGGATCAGGCCGGACCCTCACACACCGTTCTTCTTCTTACAGTCCCATTCGACGTACCATGGCCGGATCTATCGTTCAATGGATCGGTCCTCCATTCCAGACTGTGGCGATCTGTCCCCGCCCGCTGTAGGTTCAGCTCATGAAGCCAGCGCCATGGGGTGCGGGGGCCGTTGCGTGAGGAATTGAGACCATGTGGTTGGATTCAAGCCAGGGCAAACCGTTCGTCGAGTGGACCGAGCGCTGGGCTTCGCCGTTGGGCCCGGATGCGGCTTTGAAGGCTGCAGCCCAAATCTTTGCTTCTGACGGGGCCGGGGTTTCCCAGGATGGTAATTCTCTGGAGGTCCGCCGCGGTTCAAACTGGCAATATCGGCTGTGGGGCAACCTCTTCTCCGTAGGGCGCAAGAATATTCCGGTGGGTCTGACGCTGACGGCGAGGACCGCGGCGGAAGGTTCTGAGATTGAAGCTCATGCCTTCGACACCTTTGGCTACAGGATCACGGAGTATCTCTTTTTCGGAGCCCGGGAAACATTCGAGGAACACCTCCAGAGCCTTGTGAATACAGCCGCCGCTGCCATGGAGGTTGACTCAAGGGCGGTTGTCGCCGATCGGAAGATGCCGAGGAACAGCCACGACTCTTCACAAAGCCATACCGGCGCGGGGATGCCTCCGGGGGAATCAGCCGCCAGAACTAACCCGCTGGCGATCGCCTCACTGGTTTCGTCCCCCTTTATCAACCTGTTCGGCATCATCCTCGGTCACATGGCACTCAAGGAGATCAAGCGCACCGGAGAGGGCGGCCGTGGCCTCGCCATCGCCGGACTGGTCATTGGCTACCTCAGCCTGGTACTCGGCACCATCGTCATCATCTTTGTTTTCAGCACGTCCTGACCCCTGCCGGCGGGTCCTTCGGCCCTCAATCGTGGCCCGAACTGAGCCGGGAGGAAGTCAAAGCGCGCGAACGACGATGTATGGGTTGAGAGTTTCCGCCGTGTAACCCGTGTAACGAGTGATGCCGGTCGTCTTTATCGATCTCTCAGATCCTCGTTGGACCCGCCCCTGCGTTTCTTGGACCGCGCAGCATCACAAAGCTATTTACGGCCAATCCGAGGGACAAGACAATGAGGATCGCATACAGAATCTGAATCTCGCCCTGTGCTTGAAAAGCTAAGGACAACCAGATCACGGCCGAAACGGCCCAGAGGACAGTGGCCAACAGGTGCATCCCGGGGCTTGGCAGTTGAGCCTTTCCCTCAGGTTCGCTCAAACCAGTCTGGTCAGTCATTCGCAACCACAAGTTGCGCGACTTGCGCTCTCCCATGGCGCCACTCTAACCCGCACGAAGAACCTGGGGCAGTCCCGTACAGCTGTCTCAGCGAGGGTATGGCTTGTACTTTGCAGACAATAAGACGCCGGAGCATCCATGTATCGGTGGATCTTTGGCGGCCGCCGGGAAAGCTGCTCTGGCTCTGGCGGTTCTTGGTTCCCTCTGTACGCTTTGGCTTATCTACGAGGGGGCACGGGCACGATGTCAGAAGAAGCACTGTTATGGATCCAAAGAGCGATGCCGATCCTGGTTCTGGCCATCGTCGCCGCATACGCCTATTTGGCTTGTAAGCGGCAGCGCGCCAATCCCAATTGAGCTAATCCGAGATGGCCGCTCATTTTGGCTTGATCTGCGGACTCTACGGTGTTATTGCCGGGCTAGTATGGGGCCCGCCCATGCTGGGGGTGCTAGGCGGGGCGCTAGTAGTTATCAGCGTAACCATGCTGGTTCAGCGGACCCGCCAAAGTTCCTAGCCTAGGAGGCGGGATCGGCCTCGCGTTTCGACGGCCGATAGCCGGCGACGGCGGCGCGGACGTCGCCCTCTTCGTGCCCACCCTTCTTCTTGCCGAACGGCAGCACTTTGAGCAGGGGGTGCAAGATGGCCATGACGACGAGGCCCCAGGCGGCTCCGAGGACGGCCGAGCACAGGGTGTTCACGAGCCAGGCCAGGAAGCCGCCGGCCACCGGGATCCCGGCGAACGGGGTCTCGAGGACGTGGACCAGGTCGTACGGAGCGTGCCAGCCCAGATCGTACGCCCCCTGGAGCATGATGTGGCCGCCGACCCAGAGCATGGCGATCGTCCCAACGAGGGTGATCGCGGCCAGCACGGCGGGCATGCCCTTGACGAGCAGAGCGCCGAAGCGCTGCGAGCCCGCGGAGTCCTTGGTGGTCAGGTGCAGGCCGAGGTCGTCCATCTTGACAATGAGTGCGACGGCGCCGTAGACGAGCACCGTGATCGCGATCGCCACGACGACCAGGATGAGCGCCCGGACCCACAAGGACGCGTCGGCCACCTCGTTCATCGAGATGACCATGATCTCGCAGGACAGGATGAAGTCGGTGGTGATGGCGCCCTTGGTGACCTTAGCCTCCGCCTCCGGGCCCTGTTCGACCGCCGGCGCCTTTTCGGCCGCGTGGTGGCCGCGGAGCTTATGCCAGACCTTCTCGGCACCCTCGTAGCAGAGGTAGGTGCCGCCCAGCATGAGGATGAACGGGATGACCCCCGGGATGAAGGCGCTGATGAGCAGCAGCGCCGGCAGGATGATCAACAGCTTGTTCCGGAGCGAGCCCCAGAAGATCCGCTTGATCATCGGCAGTTCGCGGGACGGGTCTGCCCCGGATACGTACTGCGGGGTGACGGCGGCGTCGTCGATCACCACGCCGGCGGCCTTGGCCCCCGCCTTGGCGGCCCCGGCAGCGACGTCGTCCACCGAGGCGGCCGCTATGCGGGCCAGGGCTGCGACGTCGTCCAGCAGGGCGACGAGACCGCCGCTCACAGACGTCCCCCGCACTGCTCGGGGGCGGACTGATGGGCGTGGAGGCCACGGTTGAGGCGCGTGATCGGCATGCTCAAAGTATACAAATGCCCCGGAAACGGCCTGACCTGCTACCGGGCCCTGGAACACCTTCAGGCTGCAGGCAATGCGTCTGGATCCTTCAGCCGGCACAATGCTTCTTCTTGCTATATCGCACCGATATGATTGCCGCATGGATGCCGCCGAGCAAATCCGCGAGGCCCGGAGTCGCTCCGGCCTGAGCCAGTCCCGCCTGGCCCAGCTGGCCGGGGTGCCACAGCCGAATATCTCCGCCTATGAATCAGGGGCCAGGGTTCCCCGCCCGGAAACCCTGCAGACAATCCTGAGGGCGGCCCGGCGCCGCCCTTCAATCGTACTCTTCGAGAACAGGCAGGCGGTCCTGGATTTGGCGAAACGCATGCACGTCAGGAATGTCCGGGTCTTCGGCTCCAGCGTGCACGGAGCCGACACTCCGGACAGCGATGTCGACCTGCTCGTCACCCCTGAGGACGATGCGACCATTTTCGACCTGGCAGGTCTGGAGACCGAGCTGCGCCAGCTCCTGGGCACCAGGGTGGATGTGGTGACCGACCACGGTGACAGTGAGATCATGAACCGCATCCGCGGTGAGGCGGTGCCGCTCTGAGCACCGCAAGTCCACCGGACGGCGAAGGTTTCACCCCTCGGACAGCAGCAAAACCTCAATTGAGCCGCGAGGCGAAGGACGCCCAGCGTTCCCGCAAGCTGCTGGCCGATATGGTCGGATTCCTTGTGTCGGCCCGCCGCATCGTCAGCCGGGGAGAGGCTGCCTTCTTTGACCCGCAGGACGATACGCAGCGGCTCGCCATGACCGCCATCATCATCAATCTCTCCACGGCCGCGGACAGGCTGCCCGAGTCGTTCCGGGAAGACAACGCCCAGGTCCCCTGGCGCTACATTCGCAGCACCCGAAATTTCCTGGCGCACGACTACGCCGGGGTCAATTACCGGATCATCTGGAACACGGCCCTGAAAAGCTTTCCCGAGCTCGAACGGCAGATTGCCGACATGACGGCCAAGCTCGGCGGAATCTGATC
>NZ_JBNHHC010000115.1:0-6017 GCF_059091865.1 Arthrobacter sp. B0316-1-20
ACGGCGCCTCTCTGTGTCAAGCTGCTGTGTGGGAGGGGCCGCTAGGATTGTTTTTGGCGGGTCCGGTATGTGACTTTTCCGAAGCGCCGGTTTGGGGATGGGAGTCGGCCACGCTGGATTCTGGAGTCGTTCCCCGGTGTCCTGCCGGACCCGCTTCCCGCAGGTGCTGGTCGTGGACCATGGTCCTGTAGATGACGTCCGCCAAACGACGTTTGAGACACCTGATCGCTTCTTTTTTCGATTTCCCGGCTGCCCGTTTGCGTTCGTAATAGGCCTTCCCGGCCGGGTCGGATCCGATCTGCGTCAGAGCGGCAATGTAGATGGCGTGGTTGAGTTGGCGGTCGCCGGTACGCGATAACCGGTGTCTGACGGTCTCCCCGGAAGAAACCTCCCGCGGAGCCACTCCGGCGTATGCGGCAAAGGCGGCGGCCGAGCGGAAACGGCCGACGGGACCGGTGCGGGCCAGAATCTTCGCCGCGTTCAGGTGGCCGATTCCGCGGATGCGCAGCAGCCCCGTTTGGGTGCTTTGCACCCTTTCGGTGATGCGTTCCTGCGCCTGAGCGATCCGCTTGTCCAGGCGCCGGACTTCGGCGATGAGGTCGGTGGCAATGAGCCTGCGGGTAACCGTCAGCGGGTCGGTGGCCCTGACCCGGCGCAGCAGCCCGGCGGCGGTATCGGCATCGAGGTTGCGGGGTGCTCCGCCGGTGATGAGCAGGTTCAACGCCGAGTGAAGCCGGTTGACTGATTGCGTGCGCGCCCGAACCAGATCATCGCGGTGCTCGGTCAAAAGCTTCAGTTCAGCGGCTGTTTCATCAATGCTGACCGGGCGCAGCCGGGTGGTCGTCGCGGCCGCTACTGCCACCGAGAGGGCATCGGCCTCATCGCTTTTGCGTCCGTGACCGGTGGAAAGGACCCTGACCCGTGCAGCGAGTTTCGCCGGAACATCCCAGACGGTGATCCCGTCGGCGGCCAGTAAAGCGGCCAGCGGCGCCCCCAGCCCGTAAGCGCCTTCCAGAGCCCATCTGGCGTTCGGATAACGGGCGGCGAACCTGGAAAGTTTGCGGTAGCCAGCGTCCGTCACCGGGACACGCGCCACCGCCCGCTGGTTCAGGCCGGCGTCAATGGCCACGGCCGTCCAGCTGCTTTTATGCGGGTCGACCCCGATGATGAACTGCCCCTCGTCCTTCTGCACCTGCTATGCCTCCTGCGATCAGATTTGCATCATGGGTCAGCAGGAGGGCACACCAGCTTTCGGTAGAACAGGCCTCTCTTAAGCCACTCCTGCCGGGAGACCGCGGTGAACCGGCACGCCGTTAGAAAGCCAGACCTGAAGGCCGGCAGGTGTATCCCGAGCCACAGGCTCACCGCGGTCTAAGGAACCATAGCTGCAGACCACGATTCCCTGCCTCTAGTGAACAAGCTGGTGTATCCGGCGGTTTGATTTAGTAGTTTTCAGCGGCCGGGAACCGGTCGCTGAAGGTGACGGCGAAGGCGTTCAAAGCGGGCTTCCAACGCACTGCCCATCGGGTCCTGCCGGTACCGGTCGGGTCCAGGGACCGGGTGACCAGGTACAGGCACTTTAGCGCGGCCTGCTCGGTGGGGAAATGCCCGCGGGCCTTCACCGCACGCCGGTACCGGGCATTGAGGGACTCCGTCGTTGGTTGAGCAGATCACCCGTCGGATTTCCACGTCGTAGTCCAAAAACGGGATGAACTCCTCCCAGTCGTTCTCCCACAGCCGCACGATCGCACCGTACTTCTTGCCCCACCGCTCCGTTAGCTCCTCGAATGCGGCCCTGGCAGCTGCGGCGTTCACGGCCGTGTAGATGGGTTTCACATCGCGTTTGAGTGCGTCCCAGTCCTTCTTCGAGGACAGGCGGAAGGTGTTGCGGACAGAAAAGATGATGCAGGTTTGCACCGTGGTCAGCGGCCAGACATTGGCCACGACCTCGGGCAGGCCCTTGAGTCCGTCGCAGACCAGGAAGAAGCTGTCCTTCACACCGCGGTTTCTGATGTCGGTGAGCACGCCCATCCAGAACTTCGCACCCTCGCCGCCGGTGCCGGCCCACAGGCCCAGGATGTCCTTCTCCCCGTCAAGGGTGACGCCTATGGCGGCGTAGATCGGCCGGTTGGCGAGACTGCCCGTCGCGGATCTTGACGACAATGGCGTCGATGAAGATCGCCGCGTAGACCTCATCCAGCGGCCGGTTCTGCCACCCGTTCATCTCCTCAAGCACCCGGTCGGTGATCCGGCTGATCGTCTCCCGGGAGACCTCGGCCCCGTAGATCTGAAGCGAAGTGCGCGCTGATTTCCCCGGTGGTCAGCCCCTTGGCGTAGAGCGAGAGGACCATCTCATCGACCCCGTTCAGGCGGCGCTGGCGCTTCCTGACGATGACCGGTTCGAAGGTGCCTTCGCGGTCCCGCGGCACGTCGATCTCGACCGGTCCGGTCGTCTCCGTGAGCACCGTTTTCGCACGCACTCCATTGCGGGAGTTGGCAGTCTGCTTGCCGGCCCCGTCGTGCTTCTCATAGCCCAGGTGCCCGGTCATTTCCTCATCGAGGGCGGTCTCGATGACGGTCCTGGTCAGCGCCTTGAGCAGACCGTCGGGCCCGGTCAGGGACAGGCCCTGCTCCTTCGCCATCCGCACCAGCTCACGGGCAGCCTCGGCCTCGGATTTCTCTGTCAGATTCTCAACGGATTCGGTACTCGTCACAGCCTCAAGTGTTCCGGCCATATCGGGCTCCTCCCCGCCGGGCCTGCCGTCCGGCGTGTCGAGCCGGAAACACAGTTAATTCCACAGTCCCCCCGACGGGACACGCACCAGAATCAGCAGATCAGGATTCTGCCCACCTGGGCTAGAGCTTTTTCCAGCGGAACAGCGCCGAAGTGCCCATCCCGCCGGCAATGCTGATCATCGCCAGCGCCGTTGTGCCATCAACGGCGGCCCTCCTGGCCTGGTGGAAAAGCCTGGTCACGAGCACTGCGCCGGAGGCGCCATAGGGGTGTCCCAGAGCCAGGGCGCCGCCTTCCCGGTTTACCCCGTCGACACTGAACCGGAGCAGGTCGAGGGTAGCCAGCACCTGCGCCGCAAACGCTTCGTTGAACTCGATCAGGTCCGGTGTGCCGACCGGTTGCCGCGACAGCAGCCGGCGGGTTGAAGCCGCCGCCCCTACACCCAGATACACCGGATCCACTCCGGCTGTCTCCCCATCCACGAACATCAAGCCGGTTTCCAATCCAAGCCGGCGCGCGGCGGCCAGTGAGGTCACGACAACGGCAGCGGCACCATCGTGGAACCCGGAGGAATTACCGGCAGTCACGCTCCCGCCCTCTTCAAAGGCCGCCGGAAAACGGTTGAGCAGTCCGGGGGTCAGCTTCCTGCGCGGCCCGTCGTCGGCTCCCACGCGCTGACCCCCGGCCTCGAGGGCAACCAGCTCCGCGTCGAACAATCCTGCATCCAACGCCCGTGCGGCCAGCGTGTGGCTGCGAAGCGCGAAAGCGTCCTGCCGGTGCCGGCCGATCCCGTACCGGCGGGCAACATTCTCGGCGGCCACGCCCATGTCCGGGTCACCCGTTTCCAGCGGGGCGTGCTGCGCCCGGTCATAGAATGCGAGGGTTCCGTCCGCCTCCCGGTAGGCGCGCGCCGGTGCCGTGCTGATGCTTTCCACGCCCCCGGCGAGGATGATATCGGCCCCGCCTGCTGCCACCAGGCGTGCCGCCAGGAGCACGGCGTCCAGCCCGGAGCCGCACTGGCGGTCCACGGTGAGCCCCGGGACGGAGACCGGCAGCTGCGCGGTGAGTGCGGCCAGCCGTGCCACATTGCCGCCGCCGCCGGCGGCATTTCCGATAATGACGTCGTTCACCGCCGCAGGAGCGATTCCGGTATCGGTCAGCAGCCGTGCCAGCAAGGGGGCCAGCAGCTCATGGTTCCGCAGGCTTGATAGGGCCCCGCCGGCCCGCGAAATGGGGGTGCGAAGAGCCGCCACGATCACCGGGGTGCGCGGGTTCACCCTGCCGGTCTGATCACTCCAGGGAACTGACACGCCGGTCGCCTCCTTCGATCCACTCAGCCAGCAGGGCCCTGCTCAGCTTGCCCGCCGCCGTAACGGGCCGCTCATCTAACAGGTAGTAGCGCCGGGGGCGCTTGGCCTGCCCCAGGGATTCTGCGGCCCTGCGGCGCAGTTCCCCCGCAGCCGGCACCCGCCCGTCCTCAGCCAGTATGCACGCAGCCACCTGGCTTCCGCGCAGGCTGTCCTTCAGTCCGACGGCAATGACGTCAGCAACTCCCGGCACGGACCGTAGCGCGGCCTCCACCTCGTGGGGATAAACGTTCTGGCCTCCGGTCACGATCATGTCCGCCCGGCGCCCCATGAAATGCAGCAGGCCCAGGGCGTCGACGAAGCCCTGATCCTGCACCGTGGCCCATTCGCCGAAACACCGGAGCGCAGTACCGTCATCGCCCCAGATGTAGCCATTGCTGATCAGTCCGCCCGTGACACTGATGTTCCCGGGCACTCCGGTACCGCAGGGATGACCGGCGTCATCGAGGATTCGAACTTCCACGCCGGGGAAGGGAGTGCCCACCGCGGTGTCGGGCAATGGCTCCTCTCCCGGTGCCAAGGCGCTGGCCGCCACGAAGCTCAGCTCGGAGGAACCGTAGTACTCGTGCAGCACGGCCTCAGGGGCCCAGCGCCGGGCAGCAGCGATGGCGGCCGGGGAAAGTTTGGCGCCTGCACAGACGATGTGCCGCAGCCGGCGGCCGGCCGCCGGGCCGTGGGGCCGGGACATGGCACGGTCGGCCAGCAGGTGAAGCTGCGTGGGCACAATCACCAGCCTGGTGACGGGGTACTTCTCCATCGTGGACAGGATCTCGGCCGTAGCAGCGGCCGGGACAGTCCGAAATTCCACCCCCTCCCACATGCATTCGGCCAGGGCATACAAATTCAACCCGGATGACAGCGGCCCCGGGACCAAAGTGCATCCGCCGGCCGCGGCTCCGAACATTTTCCCGCTGACCTCCAGTGAAAGCTGCCATGAGCGGCGCGTGCGGCGGAAAGCCTTGGGAAGTGCCGTGGTTCCGGAGGTCAGGCCGACCAGGAAGTCCGACTCCGGGGGACCATCGATCAACAGTTCCGGTTCTCCGGAAGCGGGGCGCCCGGCGGAGTCGATCAACCGATCGGGACACAGCCGTTCGAGCACTGCAGCCCGCTGTGCCGGCAGCCAAGACGGATCGAGAACGGCGCCGCGGCCGGTTCCGGCAAATGAGGCGATGACGGCGACCACCGCGTCGAGGGAATTCGGCAGGCACACCGCCGTCGTTCCAGGACACACGCTGCCGGCCGCTGCAGAGACCAGTTCAGCGAAGGTCAAGGAACTCTCAGCACTGGAAACCGCTGGAAGCTGCGGACGCTCCACCGCCCAGCGTTGCAGCCGGTCTAGGAAGGGCATCGATTCCACCTCTTTGCTTTTTCGGCGATGAAAGTAAGGTGGGGTAGGGAGCCCCGCCGACCCGGGCATTCGCCGGACTCCCCTGCACGCAAAGCCGCATGCACCGTAACACGACCGGAAGGACCCCCGTGAAGATTTACGGGAAACCCGTCGATGCGCACACGCGCTGTGTCCATTACCGGACGCGCAAGGACGTCATCGCCATCAAGTTCCACTGCTGTGGACATTACTATCCCTGCTTCCGGTGCCATGAAGAATGCGCGGACCACCCCGCCAAGGTCTGGCCGGAGGACCAATGGCAGGAGCGGGCGATTCTGTGCGGGGTCTGCCGGACAGAGCTGACCATTGCGGACTACCGGGTGAGCCTCCGCTGCCCGTCGTGCTCGGCCGAGTTCAACGAAGCCTGCAGCAATCATGCGCATCTGTATTTTGCCGTCCCGTCCCCGGATCAGGTCTCGGAAACGTCGGATTCCAGGCCCCGGGCCGAAATAGCGTCCCCGATGGCCTCCGCAGTCCGGATCAGTCCGACGATCACCGGCACCACAATTTCATAACCGGCAGCCTTTTG
>NZ_JBNHHC010000116.1:0-5993 GCF_059091865.1 Arthrobacter sp. B0316-1-20
GCAGCCCCGTCCCGTTCATCTCCACAACAGGAAATTAACAGGACCGCCGGCGGATTAAAAGACCCTCGCCGGAAAACCTAACAAAGTACTACTAGGGGCTCCCGGAGGCTCTAAGCACAAATTCCATGGATGAAGCAAACGAAATCAGGCGTTGGGAATTTTCCTAGTCCCCGACAGTGACACCGGAGCTGAGCGCGTGTTCTTGGTAGTCAAAAGTCCCGATTTCATCATCCACAATGGGATTCGAGTTCATGCCCGGGAGTACAAGGTGTCCCGCGTCGACGGGAAGGAGGATTCCGGTCACGTGTTGGGACTCGTCGGAGGCAAGCCAGATCATCGCGTCGGCAATCGCCGAAGCGGGAAGGATCGGCCGACCGCGCAGCGCATGCCAGTGGCGCGGTCCGTTGACGGTCTGATCCTTAATCTGCTCGGCAGATAGGATGTCTGAGCTACCGGATAGCTGCTGCTGCAGCTTAGGGTTGGTGACCATTGGAGTGTGAATCGGCCCAGGCAGGACGGTGTTGACACGGACGTTGTACGGTCCCAGTTCATTTGCGGCCTGGCGTCCCAGCCCCACGACTCCATGCTTCGAGGCGGTGTAGCTAGCGTTGTTGATACCGCCCTCCACTCCGTTAGACGAGGCGGTCAGGATGATATTGCCCTGGCCAGCCTCCATCATGAAGGGGGCGACCGCCTTGATCGTGTTGAATACTCCAGTGAGATTGACGTCGATGACGTCCTGCCACGCTCTGGCGCCCATCTCCCATATAGATGAGTAGGTGTGGATGCCCGCGTTGGCGACGGCGATGTCAATGCCTCCAAACTCCTGCACCGTTCGCGTAGCGAGGGCGGTCATCGCCGCCTCGTCGCGTACGTCGACGACCTCCGCGATGCAGCGCCGACCAGCACCCTCGACGAGGTCCCTGGTTTCATCGAGCTCTGCCTTCGAGCCCATTTCGTAGTCCAAGGAGTCGATCGGTCCACAGATGTCGAGGATCACGATGTCCGCGCCTTCCGACGCGAACTTCGCCGCGATTGCGCGACCTTGACCGCGTGCTCCCCCGGTGATCAAGGCAGTGCGCCCCAAAAGACGTTCCATACTTATTGGCCTTCCGCTAGTTCTTGCCCCGACCATACGAGTGTGATGCATCTCTCATCGGGGGCGTGCTTCGAACCTACGGTATAGCGAACGCTACGTCAAGATCCCGCGTTGACTCTCTAATGGTTTGTGGCTGGCCTGGTGCCTGCTGGCAGGATGGCTGCCGGTCCTGCTGAACGTGACTCGCGCTGACTCTGACCCGGAGCTCCGGTGTCCTTTTTATGACCTGTCCGTTCGGTGGGGCCGGCGCCGGCCTGTCCTCTTCCGATGGCTTGATAGAAGGTCGTCCAGGGTGCCACCTGTGACTCATTAGAGAGCTGCCTCGAAAGAACCCTTCCAGGCCGGCGCCGGAGACGGTACCCGCCTATGGAAGGAAAGCACCGCAATGACCATCGTTGCAGAAAAGTACGGGCACGTCATTGGCGTGGACACCCACGCCAGAACCCACACCTACGCGATCGTGGACACCGCCACCGGTGCCTGCACGGCCACCGAATCATTCCCCGCCACCGCAGCGGGCATCGACCGGGCCATCGCCTGGATCAGCCGGAACACGGACGGGAACATCCTGGCCGCCGTGGAGGGAACCTCCTCCTACGGTGCCGGACTCACCCGCGCCCTGAAGAGGGCCGGCATCGAGGTGGCGGAGGTGAAGCCGCCGCGCCGGCAGGCCCGTGCCGGCGTCGGCAAGTCCGACCCGATTGACGCGCTCGAAGCGGCCCGGCAGGTCCTGCACCGCTCCGTGGAAAGCCTGGCGGTTCCGCGCGCCGACGGGCTGCGTGCGGCCCTTCGCGTGTTGCTGACCGGACGCCGTGGCCTGGACGTACGCCGGACCGCGGACCGTAATGCCCTCAACGCGCTGGTGCGCACCTGCGACCTGGATGTTGATGCCCGCGAGGCCCTCACCGACGCCCAGATCACGATGATCGCCGGCTGGGACGAACGGGCCTCCGACACCGTCGAGCAGCAGATCGCCCGGCAGGAAGCAACCCGGCTCGCCACCGCCGTCAAGGATGCTGGCCGACACCTGAACCGCATCAAGAAGCAGCTCAGGGACCTGGTCGAGCAGCTCGCCCCGGGATTCCTGGACCTGCAGGGCGTCGGGCCGGTCACCGCCGCGGTCATCCTGGCCGCGTACTCGCACCGCGGCCGGATACGCTCCGAGGCCGCCTTCGCAGCCCTGGCCGGTGTGTCCCCGCTGCCGGCCTCCAGCGGCAACACCGTGCGGCACCGGCTCAACCGCCACGGCGACCGGCAGCTGAACATGGCCCTGGACGTCATCGTGCGGGTCCGCATGAACCACGACGAGACCACCAGACAATACGCCGAACGCCGCACCGCCGAAGGCCGGACCTACCGGGACATCAAACGCTCCCTGAAACGCTACGCAGCCCGCGCCATCTTCCGCCAACTGCAGACCCTGCTCGCTTGACACTCACCATAGAAGGGTCAGCAGCTCGCGCACGTCCCAGGGCTGAGACGTGCGCGTCGTGCGGAGTCAGCGAGGGCGGGGAGCTGGAACGTACGTGTGCTGCGGAGTGGGGCTGGGCCCTCAGCGGAGGTCGTAGCGGTCTAGCACCAGATCCACTAGTTCGGGGGCGGGCGGGTCCGACGCCGTGAGCAGCGGCATGGTCACGACGTCGGCCCCGCACTGTCCGGCCAGGGTCGCGAAGTACCCCGGCGCCAGCAGATACGTCGCCACGACCACACGGCCGGTTTTGCCGGCCAGACGGTCGCGGGCGGACCGTACCGCCTCCGGAAGGGCGGGCGCGGCAACGGCTGTCACAGAAACGAAACCGCAGCGCACCGGCCTGCCGATCGCGTTGCCCAACAGCAGCGCCATCAGCTCGCAGTCCGCCACGGCCCGGGCATCGGTCGACCCGGCGGCTGCAAGAACTACGCGGTCCTCCGGCCGCAGTCCGGCCTGCTGCAGGCGCCGGGCCAGCACGGCAGCCAGTCGCCGGTCCGGCCCCAGTACCGCGGCAACGACGGTGCCTTCCTTGGCGACGGCGGCTTCGGCCAGGTCGACGTGCACGTGGTGGCCGGCGGACAGCAGCAGCGGCACGATCCGCACTGACTGCTCGATGCCCGCCAGCGACGCTGGAACATCGGGTTCCTGCACGTCCACAAAAGCCTCAACGACGTCCAGGTGCGGCCGCTGCCGTGCCACGGCCCGGACCAGTGCGGCGATGGCGGCCTGGCCGGTAGGATCGGACGTTCCGTGCGAGGCTGCCAGCAGCGCCGGACGCTCCGCAGCGCCACGCCGGCCTCGGTGCACGCCCTCAGCATCATCCGTCAGACTCCAACTTCGATGAAGCCGTCCACCAGACGAGTGGGGAACGTGCGCAGGTACAGGGACGGATCCCCAAAGCATTCGCCCGTCTGCAGGTCGTAGACCTCCTTGTGCAGCGGGGAGGCGATAGTGGGCCGGTCCCCCTTGGACCCAACAATGCCGCGGGCCATGACATTGGCGGCGGTGGCCGGATCGCGATGGGAAACGGCGTAGACCTCCGTGGGTGAAAGGCGGAACAGCGCCACCTGCCGGTTCTCGATCAGGGCCGCTTCACCCCAGGCCGTTTCCAGGTCCTCGAGACGGCAGATCCGGTGCCAAGCGGAGACGCCGCAGGAGGCAGTGGCCCGGTCCGCAGTCAGGTCTGCTGCAGTCAGTTCGGGTGCAGTCAGTTCGGGTGCCAGCATTTCGGTCATCGTTTTCCCCGTTCGTCGTGGATGATCGTCGAGTTCTGTGGATGGTCAGCCACGCTAGTGAGCCCATGTTTCCAGCGGTCCGTTCTTGTGTTTCACCCCCGTAAAACGGCACTCACGCACCGCACCCCGCCGGGTTGTGAGGAAGTCATGTGCTGGAAACAAATGGGAAATGGCGAGGCAACGGCCGCTTCCTAGGCTGGACTCCAATCGCAATGCACCCGTCGAAAGGTCCGCCATGACTCCCACTCCCGGTTCCCCCGCCGTCCGTGAAATCGTCGTCGTCGGCGGCGGCCCGGCCGCGCACCGCTTCGTGGAGGCGATATGTGCCCGGGAAACGGAGAACGTCCGGCTGACGGTCCTGGCCGAGGAAGTCCACTTCCCCTACGACCGCGTCGCGCTGAGCAAGGCGCTGACGTCCGACGTCGACCTCACCCTCGGCGAGGCCTCCCTGTGGGAGCACGATGCCGTGACGCTGGCTACCGGCGCACGAGCCGTTTCCATCGATACGGCTTCACGCAAGGTGGTCACCGAGGACGGCACCGGTTATGCGTACGACGAACTGGTGCTGGCCACCGGCTCCAACGCCGCCCGGCTGCCGATCCCCGGCAACGAGCACACGCACGTGTACCGCACGCTGGAGGACGTCTGGACGCTTCGCCGGGAAGTCGAGCGCCTGACGGAGAAGCTGGGCCGTACGATCAACGCCGTCACGATCGGCGGCGGGCTGCTTGGCCTGGAAGCGGCCGGCGGGATGCAGGAGCTGGGCGCCAACGCCGTCGTCATCAACGGGGCGGACTGGCTGATGAACACGCAGCTGGATGAGGGCGCGGGCCAGGCGCTGGGCCGGCTGATCGCAGGCAAGGGCGTCGAGGTCCACTGCGGGGTATTCCCCAGCGCCGTCCTGGTGGCGGACGACGGCACCGAAGTGCAGGTGACCGGCGTCGAAATGGCCGACGGGCGGGTGGTCCCGGCAGACCTGGTGATCGTTTCCATCGGCGTCCGCCCGCGCGACGAACTGGCCCGGCCGCAGGAATCAGCCACCGGTGAGGGCGAAACCGGAGTCTTCGAGCTGGGGCCGCGCGGCGGCATCGCCATCAACGACGACTGCTCCACCTCCGTCCCCAACGTCTGGGCCATCGGCGAGGTGGCCAGCTACGGCGGCATGTGCCTGGGCCTGGTGGCCCCGGCCAACACCATGGCCGAGGTCGTGGCGGACCGCCTGCACGGCGGCGAAGCCACCTTTCCCGGCTTCGACACCGCCACCAGGCTCAAGCTCTCCGGCGTGGACGTGGCCAGCTTCGGCGACTGTTTTGCCCAGGAGCCCGGTGCGCTGGAGATCGTCTACGCCGATCCGGCCCGCGGCGTTTACCAGAAGCTGGTGGTCACGGACGATGCCAAGACGCTGCTCGGCGGGATCTTCGTCGGTGACGCCGCCCCGTACACCAGCCTGCGCCCGCTGTTGGGCCGCGAGCTGCCGGCCGAACCCGGTGCCTACCTGTCCGCCGCCGGCGGCGGCGACGCCCCGGAAACCGAACTGCCGGACGATGCGATCCTCTGCTCCTGCAACAACGTGGCGGCCGGTTCCATCCGCGACGCCGTCAACGGCTGCGGCGCCTGCGAAGGCCAGGAACCTGTCCGGGAACTGGGGGCGCTGAAGGGCTGCACCCGCGCCGGCACCCAGTGCGGCTCCTGCGTTCCGATGCTGAAAAAGCTGCTGGAGGGCGAGCTCACGAAGCACGGCATCACCGTTTCCAAGGCGCTCTGCGAGCACTTCAGCCTTTCCCGCGCCGAGCTGTTCGAAGCCGTCCGGGCCCTGGAACTGGCATCCTTCGAGGAGATCCTGGCCCGGTTCGGCACAGCTCCCGAACAAGCAGCGCCCGAAGGAACCAGCGCGCGCGGCTGCGACATCTGCAAGCCCGCCATCGGCTCCATCCTCGCCTCCCAGCACGGGGCCTACGTGCTCGACGGCGGCCGCGGGACCCTGCAGGACACCAACGACCGCGCGCTGGCCAATATGCAGAAGGACGGCACCTATTCCGTGGTCCCGCGCATCCCCGGCGGCGAGATCACCCCGGAAAAGCTGGGCGTGATCGCGCGCGTGGCGGAGAAGTACGGCCTCTACACCAAGATCACCGGCGCCCTGCGCATCGACATGTTCGGCGCCCGGCTGGAGCAGCTGCCGGACATC
>NZ_JBNHHC010000117.1:0-5920 GCF_059091865.1 Arthrobacter sp. B0316-1-20
GGTGCCCACCTCAGGTGGGCACCGCCGTCGTCCGTTTTTCAGCGGTTCAGCAGGCGGACGTGGTCCGGGTTCAGGTCCGCTACCCGGTTGACGCCGAGCAGGCGCATGGTACGGGAGATCTCCCCGCGCAGGATCCCGATGGCCCGGTCGACGCCGGCGCGGCCGCCGGCCATCAGGCCGTAGAGGTAGGCCCGGCCGATCAGGGTGAAGTCCGCGCCCAGGGCCAGGGCGGCCACGATGTCCCCACCGCTCATGATGCCGGTGTCCAGCATGATGGCGGTCTTTCCCTTCAGGGCGGCGGCGATGTCCGGGAGCACGTGCAGCGGCACGGGTGCCCGGTCCAGCTGGCGGCCGCCGTGGTTGGACAGCACGATGCCGTCCGCGCCGTGGTCCACCACCCGCTTGGCGTCCTCGACGGTCTGGATGCCCTTGACCACGAGCTTGCCCTTCCAGGTCCCGCGCAGCCAGGCCAGATCGTTGAAGGTGATGGTCGGGTCGAACATGGAGTCGATAAGTTCGCTGACCGTCCCCGGGAAGCGGGAGAGCGAGGCAAATGCCAGGGGTTCGTGGGTGAGGAAGTTGAACCACCACCCCGGCCGGTAGGAGGCGTCCAGCACGGTCCGCAGGGTCAGGGCCGGGGGAATGGTCATGCCGTTGCGGACGTCCCGCAGGCGCGCCCCGCCGATGGGGGTGTCGACGGTGACCAGCAGGGTGTCCATGCCCGCCCGTGCGGCCCGGTCCACGAGTTCGAGGGAGCGGTCGCGGTCCGTCCAGAGGTACAGTTGGAACCAGTTCCGTCCGGTCGGTGCGGCGGCGGCGACGTCCTCGACCGATGCGGTGCCCATGGTGGAGAGGGTGTAGGGGATGCCGGCGGCAGCCGCGGCCATGGATCCGGCGTACTCACCCTCGGACTGCATCATGCGGGTGAAGCCGGTGGGAGCGATGCCGAAGGGCATGCTGGCGGTGGCGCCCAGGATGTCGGTGCGCAGGTCCACATGCGCCACATTGCGCAGGATGCCCGGCTGGAACTCCAGGTCAAGGAAGGCCTGCCGCGCCCGGGCCAGCGTGATCTCCGCCTCCGCGGCGCCGTCGGTGTAGTCGAAGGGTGCCCTGGGGGTGCGGCGTCTGGCGATGGCGCGCAGGTCCCCGATGGTGTTGGCTTTCTTCAGCCGTGCGGCGGCACCGATGCCCGGTCGTCGGAACTGCAGCAGCGGGGCCAGGTCCCTGGCCTTGGGAACCCGGCGCCGCAGGGCAGCTGGTGTGGTCTGGTTCATACGGTCACGATACCGGTTTGCGCTCCAGGGAGGTTTCACCATAGGGTGTCACTATGACTCGTCGTTGGTATGCGTATTTTTCGTTGGCTCTGGAGGGGCCTGCGTCTAAGTAACGCTTCCAACGTACCTTCAGAGCCAACAGGGCAGAGAGCAATCTCTGCCCTTCGCCATTTCTCCGGCGGGTTCTGGAGGGCCAAGAGGCCCGGACAGCTCCCGCCTCCACAGGACGGGACAGACCATGACCACAATCACCGCGGCCCATGCCACCAGCACTTCCAACCTGCGCGTCAGCCGCTTCCAGCCGCTGCCTACCCCGCAGGAACTGCTGGCAGAACTGCCGCTCACGGACCGGCTTGCCGGCGTCGTCGCCCGCGGGCGGGATGAGGTGCGGGCAGTGCTGGACGGGGTCGATGACCGCCTGCTGGTCATTGCCGGCCCCTGCTCCATCCACGATCCGGAAGCCGGCCTCGAGTACGCGCGCCGGCTTGCCGTGCAGGCTGAACGGCACCGTGGGGAACTGCTGGTCGTCATGCGCACCTACTTCGAGAAGCCGCGGACGACAGTGGGCTGGAAGGGCCTGATCAACGATCCGTTCCTGGACGGTTCGCACGACGTTCCCGCCGGCCTGCGCCTGGCCCGCCGATTCCTGCTGGAGGTGGCGGACCTCGGGCTGCCCACGGCCACGGAATTCCTGGAACCCATCAGCCCCCAGTACATGGCGGACCTGGTGAGCTGGGGTGCCATCGGCGCCCGCACCACCGAAAGCCAGATCCACCGCCAGTTGGCTTCCGGGCTGTCCATGCCGATCGGCTTCAAGAACGGTACCGACGGCGGCCTGCAGGTTGCACTGGATGCCTGCGCCGCCTCCGCAGCGGCGCAGTCCTTCCTGGGGATCGACGGCGAGGGACGGGCGGCGCTGGTCAGCACCGACGGCAACCCGGATACGCACCTGATCCTGAGGGGCGGCAGCGCGGGGCCGAACTACTCCGCCGGGGACGTCGCTGCGGCCTCGGCCAGGCTCCGGCGGGCCGGTCTCAATCCGCGCGTGATCGTCGATGCCAGCCACGCCAACAGCGGCAAGAGCCATCTCCGGCAGGCGGAAGTCGCACTGGAACTGGCTGCACAGGTGGAAAGCCCGGAACGGGCCGCGGGTGCGGGGCAGACCGGCCCCGCCGCCGGTGCCATCGCCGGCATCATGCTGGAAAGTTTCCTCGTCGGGGGAGCCCAGAAACTGGATCCGGCCGAACGGGCCGGCGGGACGGTGCTGGTGTATGGGCAGAGCGTGACGGATGCCTGCATGGAGTGGGATGTTACCGCCGGCGTGCTGGACCAGTTGGCGCTGAGCGTCGGCCGCCGTCGCCAGGCTTCCGCGGCCGCAGCCACGCTCTGACCAGCGGGAACCGGATGCCATCGAATCGCCGCGCTGATACGTGACGGGTGGCTTTCACAGGAGTCACACCAGACACTAGAGTGGAGGAGTGGACGGTAATCGCTGGGTGTGTCCAGTCGGCACGCCGTTGATCTCCGCCAAGTGAAGGAAAGTGACGAAATGGCCGACGAGGGGACCTTCCCGGACGTACATTTTCTGACGGTGTCAGAAGTCGCAGAGGTTATGCGGGTTTCCCGGATGACTGTCTACAGAATGATCCATGCCGGCGAACTGCCGGCAGTCCAGTTCGGCCGCTCCTACCGTGTGCCTGAAGCTGCCGTAGAGCAATATCTGCGCGGCATCATCGGCGGGAAGCACGAAACCGCGTAACCGTTGCCGGTGCAATGGCTTCCGCCGTAGAGGCGCATGGCTGTGGCGGCCGCTGAGGGCGTGCGCGGTCAAGGGCACCCGCTGCGAGGCGGTACCCTGTTAAGGAACGTTTTACGTCATCGTAAGAATCTGTCAGTTGAAATATGCCCGGCGGCATTAGGTCCAGGCATGTCGACGCAGGCAATCAACAAGAGTTTGTGAGGACTTAAGTGGGTTCAGTAATTAAGAAGCGCCGCAAGCGTATGGCCAAGAAGAAGCACCGCAAGCTGCTTCGCAAGACCCGCCACCAGCGCCGCAACAAGAAGTAGGATCTTCGGTCCGCTCGGCCCGCTGCCCGCAAGGGTGGCGGGCCGCGGCCGTTAACAGCGCCGGCTTCCAGCAGCAGTGCCCTAGCGGCGCCGGATCCGGGCGAAGCCTTTCCAGATTCCATAGACAGCCCCGCCCATCGTTGCCGCTTTGAGCCCGAAGGTGGCGGCTCTGCGGCCGCTGCGGAAATCGTAGACAGCCCAGTTGTGCTCCTTGGCGTGGCGCCGGAGCCGGGCATCCGGATTGATGGCCACCGGATGGCCGACCAGGGTGAGCAGCGGCACGTCATTGAAGGAATCACTGTAGCCCCAGCATCTGTCCAGGTTGAGGCCCTGTTCCCGGGCGAGCTCGGCGACGGCCGTGGCCTTCGCGGCACCGTGGAGGATCTCGCCTACCAGCTGGCCGGTGTAGAGACCGTCCGCGATCTCGCCGACCGTGCCGAGCGCGCCGGTCAGGCCCAGCCGGGAGGCGATCACATTGGCTACTTCCACCGGCGTGGCGGTCACCAGCCACACCTGGCGGCCTGCCCTCAGGTGCTGCTCGGTCAGCGCCCGGGTGCCGGGCCAGATCTTCGAGTCGATCATCTCGTCATAGACTTCCTCACCCATGGCCAGGACGTCGTCTTCGGCGATTCCGATAGCGAAGGCCAGAGCGGCATCACGGATGGAGTGGATGTCATTGATGTTCTCGCCGCGCAGGCTGAACTGCAGCTGCTTCCAGGTGAAGCCGGCGACATCCCGCAGGGTGAAAGCGCGCCGCTCATAGAGCTTGCGTGCAACGTGGAACAGGCTGGCCCCCCGCATCAGTGTGTTGTCCACGTCGAAGAATGCTGCTTCCTTCAGCGGCCGGGAGGGGACAGCGGCGTCCTTCGCGTTCCTGGAGGGGGCTAAGGGCATGGTTTGAGTCTAGCTATATCCGGTGTCCGGTGCGTCGCTGCCTGCCGTTCGCGCTACCGTGTTTGCTATGAGCAATACCAACCCTGCCCCTCGTTCCCACGACCTGGTGCTCTTGACCAAACCGCAGTGCCATCTCTGCGCGGAGGCCAGGACCGTGGTCGCCCGCGTAGCCGGGGAACTGGGCATCGAGTGGCGGGAGCAGTCGATTACCGGGAACCCGGAGCTGATGGAACGCTTCGCCGAGGAAATCCCGGTGGTGATGGTCGACGGTGTCCAGCGCGATTTCTGGCACATCGATGAGCAGCGGCTCCGGCGCCTGCTGGCCGGGTAATTTGAGGGCAAGCTCACGGAGCCGGACTTTGAGCCGGTGCCAAGGGCACTTAGAGTGTAGAGATACCCAACATTGTCTGTTCAGGGGCAGTCTGTTCCGGGGCAGTGTGGCTTGGCACGCCGCAGCGTGCCTGAACGATGGAGCTGGACAGGTAGCAATGACGTCGGATATCCCCCCAGTGCCGCGCCGCGCCGTCGGGCCTTCCGGGCGCGAGATTCCGCCTGCCTCGCTCAAACGGCTCACGATCTACCTGCGCGCACTGAATGCCTTGCTCGGCGATGGCCTGGAGCGGATTTCCTCGGAGGCGCTGGCCGAAGCAGTCGGAGTCAGTTCGCCGACCCTGCGCAAGGACCTGTCCTATCTTGGGTCGTACGGAACCCGCGGCGTCGGCTACGACGTCCAGTACCTCAGCCGGCAGATTTCCGCAGCGCTTGGCCTGACGCTGGACTGGCGCGTGGCCATCGTCGGTGCCGGTAACCTGGGGCGGGCCCTGGCCGGTTATTCCGGGTTCGTATCCCGCGGCTTCGAAGTCGTGGCACTGTTCGACTCTGACCAGCTGGTGATCGGTCAGGAAGTCGGATGGCTGCGTGTCAGCCCTGTCGAGGATTTGGAACCGGTGCTGGAGCGGACCCGCGCCAACATGGCGGTCCTCGCGGTGCCGGCCAAGGTAGCCCAGGCGCTCTGCGACCGCTTGGTGGCCGCGGGTATCAGCAGCATTCTCAGTTTCGCGCCGATCGTGCTGCAGGTTCCGGAGCACGTCCAGGTACGCAAGGTAGACATGGCCACCGAGCTGCAGATTCTTGCCTACCACGCACAGCGGGCGCAGGATCCGGACCTGCAGTCCGAACCCGGCGCCCGCGCCGCCCAATAGGCGGCAGCCGTCAGAAGCCCCGCGGCTGCGGCTTGAAGTATTCGCTGGATGGCTTGAGCCACAGCATGACGACGGCGACGACGCCCAGCAGGACGTACAGCGCCGGAAGCAGGCCGCCGAAGATCCCGAAGAGGGACAGGACCGCGAAGACCGTGGCCGTGATCCGGGCCCAGTTCTTGCCTTTCTTCACCAGGAAGGCCATCAGCACGTACAGGCCGGTGACGATGATGCCCGTAATGAGTACCGATGTGCCGTACATGGCCAGGAACGTTTCGCGGTCCATCGCGCCGCCGGAGAGCTCCATCAGCTGGTCCATCTGGCCGGGCAGCAGTTGGGCTTCAGGATTGATGGCGCCCAGGATCGCAGCGAGCAGGTAGAGGGCTCCGGCCGCGAGGATCAGCCAGAAGGCGATGACCACTTCCTTGGGCGCGGTGCGTGGGGCACCGGCGCTGGCCTGGCTGGGATAGTTGTAGCCGGCGGCCT
>NZ_JBNHHC010000118.1:0-5878 GCF_059091865.1 Arthrobacter sp. B0316-1-20
CAGCTGGCGCATGATCGCGAGCAGTTCGTCGGTTTCCTTGGGCGTGAGCACCGCCGTCGGCTCGTCGAGGATCAGGACCTCGGCATCCCGCACCAGCGCCTTGATGATCTCCACCCGCTGCTGCACGCCGACCGGCAGGTCCTCCACCAGGGCGTCCGGATCGACGTCGAACCCGTACTTGCCGGAGATGTCCCGGATCTTCCGGCGGACCTGGTCCAGGTCCAGCAGCCCGGCGGCCTTCGTGGCCTCGTTGCCGAGTGCCACATTCTCCGCCACGGTGAACACCGGCACCAGCATGAAGTGCTGGTGGACCATGCCGATCCCGGCGGCCATGGCGTCCCCGGGTCCGCCGAAGGTGACGGGCCGCCCGTCGATGAGGATGCGTCCCTCGGTCGGTTCATAAAGGCCGTAGAGGACATTCATCAGCGTGGATTTTCCCGCACCGTTCTCGCCGAGGAGGCAGTGCACCTGGCCCGGCTCCACAACCAGGTCGATATGGTCGTTGGCCACGAGGGAACCGAATCTCTTGGTAATTCCCTGCAATTCGAGTTTCACGGCTGGCACCAATCGTCAGCTACTGCTGGGGGCTGGCCGGCGACTCGACCGTGATCTCTCCGGAGATAATGCCGGCCTTGATGTCCTCCAGCTCGGTCTTCATCTCCTCGGAGACCTCGCTGTCCAGGTCGTGGAACGGGGCCAGGGCAACGCCGCCGTTCTCAAGGGTTCCGACGAACGGCGTGGAGTCGAAGTTGCCTTCCACATCGGAGCGGATGACCTCTTCCACCGCATCGCCCATCAGCTTCATCACGGAGGTCAGGATGTATTCCTCGCCCTTGCCTGCGGTCTCGTAGCCATCCGAATCCACCCAGATGACCTTGACGTCCTCGCCGGCGGCGTTGGCCTCGATCACGGCGTCCATGGTGCCCAGTCCAACCGGTCCGGCGACGGGCATGATCACGTCCGCACCTTCATTGATGAAGTTCTGCGTGTTGGTCCTGCCGCTGGCCTGGTTGTCGAAATTGCCGACGAAGGTACCGTTCTGGGCGGCCTTGTCCCAGCCCAGCAACTGGACGTTGACGCCCTTCTGCTGGTTGTAGTAGGCCACACCGTCCGCGAAGCCGTCCATGAATATGGTCACGGTCGGGATGTTCAGCCCGCCGTAGGTGGCCACCTTGCCTGTCTGCGACTGGCCGGCGGCCAGATAGCCGGCCATGAACGCGGCCTGGGCCGTGTCGTAGATGATCGGCTTGACGTTCTCCAGGTCGATGCTGTTGTCGTCGACGATGGCGAAATGGGTGTCCGGATTCGCTTCCGCGGCCGCCCGGGTGGTGTCCGCCAGCAGGAAGCCGACGGTCAGCACCAGGTTGCAGCCGGACTGGACCATACTGTCCACGTTGCCGGTGAAGTCCACCTCGGACTGGGATTCGGCCTGGCGGATGCTGATGCCCAGATCCTGCTCGGCGGCCTGCAGGCCTTCGTAGCTGGACTGGTTGAAGGAGCGGTCGTCGAAACCGCCG
Source organism: Arthrobacter sp. B0316-1-20 (assembly GCF_059091865.1). Lineage (NCBI taxonomy): Bacteria > Bacillati > Actinomycetota > Actinomycetes > Micrococcales > Micrococcaceae > Arthrobacter > Arthrobacter sp. B0316-1-20. Next base: position 1,518 of record NZ_JBNHHC010000118.1, read on the forward strand.
GCGTCGGAGACGATGCAGCCCGCGTAATCGCTGTTCCCGCCGCCTGCTGCACCGCCCTCTTCCGACGGCGGTGCGCCGCAGCCTGCCAGCACGAGGGCCGAGGCTCCCAGGAAGGCAGCCCCGGCGGTGGCCTTGCGTCCGGCCGTGGCGCGCAGTCGGTTCTTCGGCAACGAATTCTTCACTGTTCCTCCAGGACAATCGGCATCGCAGAAGGTTCGCGATGCTCCTCAGGGCGCGGTTACAGTGCCTACCCTAGTGCCACGCCGTCCCGCGGAGGGGAAGAACCGGAAATTTATTGAACGATTAATGAAGAGCATTCAAGAGCCGTTACCGGCAGGTAGCTAGTGCCGGTAGCCGCGGACGGCCCGCACGGCTGCGCCGGCCATGACCCGCACCCCGCAGCTGATCGCATGCTCATCCGGTGCGTAGTCGCCGCGGTGCAGGTCAAAGGTTTCCCCGCCAGGCCTCCGCGTACCCAGCCGCAGCATGGCGCCGGGTATTTCCTGCAGCATCCAGGCGAAGTCCTCCCCGCCCATGGACTGCGGGGTCAGTACCACGGCGTCCTCGCCCAGTTCGGCGCGGGCGGCAGCCTCGATCAGGCCGATCTCCCTCTCCGAATTCACCACTGGAGGCACGCCGCGGATGTGTTCGAGCTTCACGTCCACGCCGTACGGTTCCGCCACCTGCTTAACTACTTCGTCCAGAAGCTGGCCGGCCGAATGCCAGGCCTCCGCTTCCAGGCAGCGCATGGTCCCGGCCAGATAACCGGCGGCCGGGATGGCGTTGGGCGCCGAACCGGCGCGGATCTGTCCCCACACCACGGAGACGGCGCTGCGCACATCGATGCGGCGGGACAGCACAGCGGGGACCCCGACCGCGATCTGGGCCATGGTGTAGACCATGTCCTCGGTCAGGTGCGGACGGGAGGTGTGGCCGCCGCGGCCGGACAGCTCGATCCGGACGGTGTCCGAGGCGGACGTGATGGCACCAATGCGGGTCCCAATGAGGCCGACGTCGATCCGCGGGTCGCAGTGCAGCGCCAGTATCCGCGGGACCTCCGCCAGCACGCCCTGTTCGATGACGGACAGGGCGCCGCCCGGCATTGTTTCCTCGGCAGGCTGGAAGATGATCCGCACCCGCCCATCAAACGGTTGCTCGTCGTAGAGCCGGGCCAGCGCCAGGGCGACGCCGAGCATCACCGTGGTGTGGATGTCATGGCCGCAGGCATGGGAGATGCCCTTGTGCTTGGATGCATAGGGCAGTCCGGTTTCCTCTAGGATCGGCAGCGCGTCAATGTCCGCCCTCAGCCCCAGCTTGATCGGCCCCTCGCCGACGTCCACAAAGCAGCCGGTATCCTCCAGCCGCTTCGGAGTCAGGCCCGCGTGCTCAAGCCGGTTCACCAGCTGGTCGGTGGTCCGGTATTCCTTGTGTGAGAGCTCCGGGTGGGCGTGCAGGTCCCGGCGGAAACTCGTCAGTTCGTCCAACAGGGGCGCTACCCAGACGCCCATGTGGGGCAGCGTGACTCGATCGCCTACTTTGTTCTGCACATCACAAGGGTAACGTTTTTACAGGACGTCGTGGTCGCCGCTGGCTTTCAGGTGCTCCACGGCACTCTTGACCTGCTGCGCGTGTTCCTTGGTGGTCACCAGCAGGGCGTCCGGGGTATCCACCACGACGACATCGTCGATGCCGATCAGCGCGATGACCCGCTTGGTATCGGAAACCACGATGCCGGAGGCGGCCTCGGAGAAGACCCGTGCGCCCTCGCCCATCACCGTCAGGTTGGAGTTGACGGCTGCCGGGTTCAGCCGGCCGATCGCGGCGAAATCCCCAACGTCGTCCCAGCTGAACTCGCCGGGGATCATGGCGACATCGCCGGCCGCCGCCGCCGGTTCGGCCACGGCATAGTCGATGGCGGTCTTGCGCAGGGCAGGCCAGATCCGCTGCGTGACTTCGGCACGCCGGGGCGTGTCCCAGGCCTGGGCGATTTCCATCAGGCCGGCGTAGAGCTCCGGCTCCCCCGCTTCGAGGTGCTTGAGCAGCAGGGAGACCGGCGCAACGAACATGCCCGCGTTCCAGTGGTAGTCGCCGGTTTCCAGGTACTTCCTGGCGACATCCTCGGACGGCTTCTCCACGAATTCGGCAACCGCGAAGGCGCTTGGCGCCCCGCCGACGTCGAGCTTGCGGCCTGCACGGATGTAGCCGAAGCCGGTGGACGGATGGGTCGGCTTGATGCCGATCGTGACAATGTACCCCTCCGCCGCCGTATGGATGGCCTCGCAGACAGCTTCGCGGAAGTCGCTGTCCGGGGTGATGACCTGATCCGCGGCGAAGGAGCCCATGATCGTTTCCGGATCCCGGGTATAGAGGATGGCCGCAGCCAGACCGATCGCCGCGGCCGAGTCCTTGGGCTCGCTTTCAAGCACCAGGTCCGATTCATCCAGTTCCGGAAGCTGGGCTTTGACGGCAAGGCGGTGCGCTTCCCCCGTGACCACAAGGATGCGGCGGCCGGCAAGCGGCTCCAGCCGGTCATAGGTGGAGCGGATCAGGGTACTGCCCGAACCTGTCAGATCGTGCAGGAATTTGGGTGCGGCTGCGCGGGACAGCGGCCACAGGCGGGTTCCGGTTCCGCCCGCGGGAATCACTCCCACGAACCGGTCAAGCACCGCACTCCGCTGTGCGGATTCCTGGGGCCCGGTCTGTGCCTGGGGCCCTGTTTCCTGGGATACGGCTGGCGCCTTGTCTGTACTCATCAGTGCACATCCTAGACCACGGAGAAGAAGCGGATCCCAAAACGCCGAACACTACTAAACTTGGTATTCCTACAGCCTGAAACTGTGTGAAATTGGCTACACAACGGCGGGGGTCCCGCAATTAACGGTAGCCCCATCCGTAAAGTTCCACATAGGAACTACTAAATTGAATAAGCTTGAGGCCGAACCTAGATTAGGTTGGAGCTAAAGCGAGCTCGCCATCGTCGTCATCCTCTGCGTGGATCCCGCGCGAACGTCCTTGGCGACGCAGGAAGGTTAATTCAGTGTCGAAGACATCATCCGGCACCCTGTACCGCGGCCGTGAGGGCATGTGGTCTTGGGTCGGTCACCGCATCACCGGAGTCGCTATCTTCTTCTACCTGCTGGTGCACGTCCTGGATACCTCGCTGGTGCGGGTTTCCCCTGAGGCGTACAACGTCGTGATCCAGTCCTACCAGAACCCGATCATGGGACTCGGTGAGGCCGGCCTCGTCGCCGCCGTCGTTTTCCACGCGTTCAACGGCCTGCGCATCATCCTCGTTGATTTCTGGAAGAAGGGCCCCAAGTACCAGCGCCAGCTGCTGTGGGGTGTCCTTGGACTGTGGGTGGTTGTCATGGTCCCGTTCCTTATCCGCCACCTCTCGATCGTGTTCGGAGCCTAAATCATGTCGACTGCAAACATCGAGTCCCCGCGTTCGGGCCGCATCGCCCCGGAGTACACGCGGAACAAGTCCAAGGGCGGCAATTTCGAAATGCTGGCCTGGCTGTTCATGCGCCTGTCCGGCATTGTGCTCGTCGTCCTGGTCTTCGGCCACCTGTTCGTCAACCTGATGGTCGGCGAAGGTATCCACGCGATCAACTTCGGCTTCGTCGCCGGCAAGTGGGCGGATCCGTTCTGGCAGATCTGGGACCTGGTCATGCTCTGGCTGGCCATGCTGCACGGCGCCAACGGCGTGCGCACCGTCATCAACGACTACGCAGAGAAGGACGGCACCCGCTTCTGGCTGAAGACCGTCCTGTACGCGGCCACCGTGGTGATCATTGTGCTCGGCACCCTGGTGATCTTCACCTTCGATCCGTGCCCGACGGGTGCAGCCAGCGAACTGCTGCCCTCCTTCTGCCCGGCCCCGTAGCCCGGCTCACGCCTTCACCTTCAGATTCAACAGAAAGAGCATCCGGTATGCAGGTCCATAAGTACGACGTCGTCATTGTCGGTGCCGGTGGCGCCGGTATGCGCGCCGCCATCGAATCCGGGCAGCGCGCGCGAACCGCTGTACTGACCAAGCTGTATCCCACCCGTTCACACACCGGTGCGGCACAGGGCGGCATGTGCGCCGCATTGGCCAACGTAGAAGAAGACAACTGGGAATGGCACACCTTTGACACCGTCAAGGGCGGCGACTACCTGGTAGACCAGGACGCGGCAGAGGTCATGGCCAAGGAAGCCATCGACGCCGTACTGGACCTGGAAAAGATGGGCCTGCCGTTCAACCGCACGCCCGAAGGCCGCATCGACCAGCGCCGCTTCGGCGGGCACACCCGCGACCACGGCAAGTCCCCGGTCCGCCGCGCCTGCTACGCCGCCGACCGCACCGGCCACATGATCCT
>NZ_JBNHHC010000119.1:0-5841 GCF_059091865.1 Arthrobacter sp. B0316-1-20
CAGGCTCCTATCGCTTGTTCTTGCCAGTACGACGGCGACGCACAATCAGGCGGTCGCTTTCCTTGTTCGGGCGGCGGGTGCGGCCCTCGGGCTTGCCGTTCGGGTTGACCGGGTGACGGCCACCGGAGGTCTTACCCTCGCCACCACCGTGCGGGTGGTCGATCGGGTTCATGGCCACACCGCGGACGGTCGGGCGGACGCCCTTCCAACGCATACGGCCGGCCTTGCCCCAGCTGATGTTGGACTGCTCGGCGTTGCCAACCTCGCCGACGGTTGCGCGGCAGCGCACGTCAACGTTGCGGATTTCGCCGGAGGGCAGACGGAGCTGGCCGTACTTGCCTTCCTTGGCTACCAGCTGCACGGAGGCGCCGGCAGAGCGGGCCATCTTGGCACCGCCGCCCGGACGCAGCTCCACAGCGTGGATCACAGTACCGACGGGGATGTTGCGCAGCGGCAGGTTGTTGCCCGGCTTGATGTCGGCGCTGGCGCCGGCCTCAACGGTGTCTCCCTGCTTCAGCTTGGCCGGAGCCAGGATGTAGCGCTTGGTGCCATCAACGTAGTGCAGCAGAGCGATCCGCGCGGTGCGGTTCGGGTCATACTCGATGTGAGCGACCTTGGCGGGCACGCCGTCCTTGTCGTGGCGACGGAAGTCGATCAGACGGTACTGACGCTTGTGTCCGCCGCCCTTGTGGCGGGTAGTGATCTTGCCGGAGTTGTTACGGCCGCCGGACTTGGTCAGCGGACGCAGCAACGACTTTTCCGGTGTCGACCGCGTGATTTCGGCAAAGTCGGCTACGCTCGAGCCGCGACGGCCCGGGGTAGTCGGCTTGTATTTACGGATTCCCATAGTTCAATTCCTCGTTAAAGTGGTCTCCGCTTAAGAAAGCGGACCGCCGAAGATGTCGATTGTGCCTTCCTTCAGGGTGACAATGGCGCGCTTGGTGTCCTTGCGCTGTCCCCATCCGAACTTGGTCCGCTTGCGCTTACCGGCACGGTTGATGGTGTTGATCGAGTCGACCTTGACGGAGAAAATCTTCTCCACGGCCAGCTTGATCTCGGTCTTGTTCGAGCGCGGGTCGACCAGGAAGGTGTACTTACCTTCGTCGATCAGGCCGTAGCTCTTTTCCGAAACGACGGGAGCAAGGATCACGTCGCGGGGATCTTTAGTGGTGGTCGCGCTCACTTGGCGTCCTCCTTGGCAGTTGCTTTAGCTGCGACGAACGCGTCGTAGGCGGCCTTGGTGAAGACCACGTCATCGGAAACCAGCACGTCGTAGGTGTTCAGCTGATCCACGTAAATGGTGTGAACATCCTCGATGTTGCGCAGGCTCAAGGCCGCAACATCGTTGGCGCGCTCGATGACTACGAGCAGGTTCTTGCGTTCGGTGATGGCGCGCAGGGCCTCGGTGGCGGCCTTGGTGGACGGCTTCTCGCCGGCAACCAGGGTCTCCAGAACGTGGATGCGGCCGTTGCGTGCCCGGTCGGACAGGGCGCCGCGCAGGGCAGCTGCCTTCATCTTCTTGGGGGTGCGCTGGCTGTAGTCGCGCGGGGTCGGGCCGTGCACCACGCCGCCGCCGGTCATGTGCGGAGCGCGGATCGAACCCTGGCGGGCGCGGCCGGTGCCCTTCTGCTTGAACGGCTTGCGGCCGGCGCCCGAAACCTCGGCGCGGGTCTTGGTCTTGTGGGTTCCCTGACGGGCAGCAGCGAGCTGCGCGACGACGACCTGGTGCAGCAGCGGCACGTTGGTCTGGACGTCGAAGATCTCTGCAGGCAGGTCAACCTTGAGCGTGTTAGCCATTGAACTAGGCTCCCTTCACAGCGGAACGGACGAGAACGACCGAGCCGCGGGCACCGGGAACGGCACCCTTGATCAAGAGCAACGAGTTCTCGGTATCCACGGCGTGAACGGTCAGGTTCAGCGTGGTCTGTTGGACGGCGCCCATGCGGCCGGCCATGCGCTGGCCGCGGAAAACGCGGCCCGGAGTGGACGCGCCACCGATGGAACCGGGCTTGCGGTGGTTCTTGTGCGCGCCGTGCGAGGCGCTCACGCCGGCGAAGCCGTGACGCTTCATGACACCGGCGAAGCCCTTGCCCTTGGTGGTTCCGACGACGTCGACCTTCTGGCCGGCTTCGAACAGCTCCACGGAGAGTTCCTGGCCCAGCTCGTAAGAGTCGGCATCGGAGGTGCGCAGCTCGACCACGTGGCGGCGCGGGGTAACCCCGGCCTTCTCGAAGTGGCCGGCCAGCGGCTTGGTCACCTTGCGCGGGTCGATCTGGCCGAAGCCGATCTGAACGGCGGTGTAGCCGTCGACGTCCGCAGAGCGCAGCTGGGTGATGACGTTGGAGTCAGCCTTGACGACGGTGACCGGGATGAGCCGGTTGTTCTCGTCCCAGACCTGGGTCATGCCGAGCTTGGTGCCCAGCAGGCCTTTGACTTGGCGTGTAGTGGTAGACATATGAATCCGCACTCCCCTACAGCTTGATTTCGATGTTCACGTCCGCCGGCAGGTCGAGCCGCATCAGCGAATCGACGGCCTTGGGCGTGGGATCGATAATGTCGATCAGCCGCTTGTGGGTGCGCATTTCAAAGTGCTCCCGGCTGTCCTTGTACTTGTGCGGCGACCGGATAACGCAGTAAACGTTCTTCTCGGTGGGCAGCGGCACGGGGCCCACTACCGTTGCGCCTGCACGCGTGACCGTCTCGACGATCTTCCGTGCTGAAACATCAATGACCTCATGGTCATATGACTTCAGACGGATGCGGATTTTCTGTCCCGCCATGGCGTCTCCGCTCTCTTTCTCAGTGCTGCTCTGTGGACTTTCTCCTGATGCGCCCCGACGGCTGGATCGCTCCTTGCCTGGCGCTCCTCCAACAGACTGAATCCGGATGAATCCGGGTTCCTCACCCTGCTGAGGCTCCGACCCCCGCGGTCGGGCGTGTCGCGAACATTCTGCGCACTCCGCCCGCTCAAAATGGAGGGTGGGTTATATTTGGGCTTCTTTGAAATCCGTGGAGCCTGACCCTGCCCCGGGCATTATCCCGGGCGGGACCCAGCTTCGCACGAAGACATGCAAAAGCGCTTGAACAACTCATCTAGTGTGGCAGACTTCGGCCCTGATTGCGAATCGGCCCCCGGGCCGGTGCCCGCTCCCCCGCCGCCATGCTATGGCGCGGACCAGCCGGCAGTGCGATGCTGGTGCCAGCCCGCTCCTGCGGGCGCCGCACACGGGAGACCAGGTTTCAGGAGGACAGCAGCGAATGGCAATGGACAGCGGGCGCCTGGCGGCAATGATCCCGTCCGACTTTACCCTGGGAGTGGCGACGGCGGCATTCCAGATCGAGGGCGCCGTGGCCGAGGACGGCCGAGGACCCTCCGGCTGGGACGCGTTTTCGCACGAGCCCGGGCGGATTGCCGGCGGCGCGACGGCGGACGCGGCCTGCGACCACTACCACCGGATGCCGGAAGACGTCGCGCTGATGGCCGAGCTCGGCGTTGACTCGTACCGGTTCTCGCTGTCCTGGCCACGGATCCAGCCCGGCGGACAGGGGCCGGTCAACCAGCGCGGCATCGACTTCTACGACCGCCTGCTGGATGAACTGCTGGCCCGGGGCATCTCCCCGATGTGCACGCTCTACCACTGGGACACCCCGCTGCCGCTGGAGCACGGCGGCGGCTGGCTCAACCGGGATACCGCGTACCGGCTCGCCGACTTCGCGGCGATCGCCGCGGACAAGTTCGGCGACCGGGTGGACCGCTGGGTCACGATCAACGAGCCGACCACCGTCACCCTCAACGGCTACGGCCTCGGCGTCCATGCTCCCGGCCAGGCCGGGCTTTTCGACGCCCTGCCGGCCGCGCACCACCTCATCCTCGCGCACGGACTCAGCCTCTCGGCCCTGCGGGCCGGCGGGATCACGGGCGATGCGGGCATCACGAACGTCTACTCCCCCGTGGTGGGCGCCAAGGACGGGCTGGCCCACGATGTGCTGGTGGAACTGTACGACGTGCTCCACAACGGCATGTTTTCGGACCCGGTGCTGCTGGGCCGCTACCCAACGTTCAACCCGGTGCTCAAGCCCGCACTCCAGTACCTGCGCGAGATTCCGGACGAGGACCTGGCGGTGATGAGCCAGCCGCTGGACTTCTACGGGCTGAACTACTACTTCCCCACCAGGATCGGCATCGGCCCGGGGCCGCTGACCGGGCCGGAGGCGATCCCCGACGGCCTGCCCGAGCTGCTCTGGGAGCAGGGCGGCGAGCTGCCGTTCCACCTGGCCGCGTGGCCGGGGTATGACCGGACAGAATTCGGCTGGCCCGTGGCACCCGACTACCTGCAGGTCGCCCTGGCCCAGATGGCCGGGCGTTACCCCAATCTGCCGCCGGTCTACATCACCGAGGGGGGCGCCAGCTTCAAGGATGTGGTGGTCCGCGACGCGCTGACCAAGAAGCCGTCGGTCGCCGACGTGCGGCGGATCGACTACCTGGCCTCGCATTTGGAGGCCGCGCTCACCGCGACGGCGCCGGACGGGCCCGCAGCCGGCATCGACCTGCGCGGCTACTACGTGTGGACGCTGATGGACAACTTCGAATGGGCGGCCGGATACAGCCAGCGCTTCGGCCTGGTGTACGTGGACTTCGCCACCCAGCAGCGGATCCGCAAGGCGTCCTTCCACTGGCTGAAGGATGTGGCCGCGCGCCGCACTCGTGCCGGTGCCGGCGAGGCGGCCGGGCAGACCGAGCCGGCGGTGGCAGCACCGGGTCAGGCCTGACGGCCCGCCGGCGCGTTCGCCGGTCCCCGGCGCTTCGCTACCGCCCGCCGTCGGCGCGCCGGATGCGGCGGGCACGGTCCAGTTCGTGGCGGAAGTACCGCCTGCCCCAGGACACCGCCCCGACCACCGCGGCAACCAGGCCCAGGACGATCCACACGATCAGCCATTCCATGGTCTGATCCTACTGGTCGGCGGTCAAAATTCGTGCCCGTCCGCCAGTTCCCGGGGCCCCGGCCGAGACTATTCTGGGAGTGTCCACCGCAGATGCTCCCAGGAAGCCGGACAACCATGCTCAGCACCAAAACCATGACGACGGTCCTGCCCGTGAAGGACATGGACCGGGCGCGCGCGTTCTACCAGGATTCCCTAGGCCTGCAGCCGGCCGGCCCGCTCGGAGAGGATTCGTTCCTTTTCTCCAGCGACGGTTCCACCGCGGTAGAACTCATCGTCCGACCGGACGCAGACACGTCGGACCACACCTCGATCAGCTTCGAGGTGGCCGATTTGGAAACCGAGATGTCCGAACTGGCCGGCCGCGGCGTCGACTTCGCGGACTACGACCTGCCGGGCCTCAAGACCGAGAACCACATCGCGGTGACCGGCCACCAGCGCTGCGCCTGGTTCCCGGACACGGAGGGCAACATTCTCTGCCTGCACCAGAACATCTAAAACGGAAGGACCATGACCGAAGGCGCGCCCGGAGCGTGCGCGCAGCATCACACCCGGCGCATCATTAAAAGAAAGAACCCCCGCCGTCCTGAGACGGCGGGGGTTCTCCTGCCTCCGACCGGAAACCTCCGGTCAGCAGATCACAGAGTTACTTGGTGATCTTGGTGACGCGGCCCGAACCAACGGTGCGGCCGCCTTCACGGATAGCGAAGCCGAGGCCCTCTTCCATGGCGATCGGCTGGATGAGCTCAACGGTCATCTCAGTGTTGTCGCCCGGCATGACCATTTCGGTGCCCTCGGGGAGGGTGATAACGCCGGTCACGTCGGTGGTGCGGAAGTAGAACTGCGGACGGTAGTTCGAGTAGAACGGGTTGTGGCGGCCGCCTTCATCCTTGGACAGGA
>NZ_JBNHHC010000120.1:0-5766 GCF_059091865.1 Arthrobacter sp. B0316-1-20
CTGGGCGCCGATAGCGGCCATCTCCTCGCGGATGATCTGCTCCACCTTGCCCAGCACCCGCAGGCCCAGGGGCAGCCAGCTGTAGATGCCGGGAGCCGCGCGGCGGATGTACCCGGCGCGGACCAGCAGCCGGTGGCTGGCGACCTCGGCGTCGGCAGGGTCTTCGCGCAGAGTGCGCAGGAACAGGGTGGAAAGGCGAAGGACCACGCTTGAAAATCCGTTTCTTAAGACAGGCGGCAGGGCCGCAGCCGCGACCCGGATAAACACTGTCTACTAATCTAGCGGTTCCGCGCCCCGGTTCGTGAACGGCGCCGGCCCTGCCGCCTGCGTGCCGCCGCTGCGGGCCCGTCAGTCGGTGTTGCGGTTTCCGGAGTCCCCGTCTGTCCGCCGCCGGTTTCGGCCTCATCCTTGGCGAATACCTCATCCACCAGGTCCTCGAGCCCCTGCTGTTCCTGGTCCCCCAGCTCCGCTCCGGTCTTCGTGGCCACGACCAGCAAAGACCCCTGCGCGGCCGAAACCTGCATCAGCATCTGCGTATTGTCGCCGTCGCGGGTGCTGACGGTAGCGAACGTTTCGTCGCCCTCGGTCTGGGCCTGTAGCTCCTCGCCGCTCACGTTGTACCGCTGTCCTGCCACCTCGAGGGTGCAGGAGACCATCAGCACACTTAGTTTCTGCGGATACTCCGGCAACTGATGCGGGTACAGGGAACCTCCGCTAAAACAGGACCGTCGCGAAGGTGCCGATCTGTTCGAACCCGACGGCCCTATAGGTGGCCAGGGCGCGGGCGTTGTAGTCGTTGACATAGAGGCTGGTTACCGGTGCCACCTGGCGGGCAGCGTTTACCATGGACGCCATGTAGCCGGCGCTCAGCCCCTGGCCGCGGTACGCCGGATTCATCCAGACGCCCTGAATCTGCGTGGCGCTGCTGGATACGGTTCCCAGTTCGGCCTTGAAAATGACCTGTCCCGCCGCATCCACGTCGATGAACGAGTGCCGGCGCTGGATGAAGCCGCGCACGCGGTGGCGGTAGTAGTTGTCGCCGCCGGAGGTCGGGGAATAGCCGACTTCCTCTTCGAACATCGCCACACAGGCCGGAAGCAGGATGTCCAGCTCGCTGGCCTGGGTGGTCCGCAGGCCGGCGTTGGCGGCGACTTTCGGCGCGGTACGGATTTCCAGCAACGGCTGGTTCGGCCGAACATCGAAAGGCCGCGGGGTGGCCCACTGGAGGCGGGACCAGATCGCCAGCACGCCTTCCGCCGGCCCGAAAATCGAGGAGAACCGGCGGCCGGATTCGCCCAGGTACTGCCCGAAAGCCGGTCCGGTTTCCGCCGTGACAGCTACCGGAACCACATTGACACCGGCCCAGCAGGCACTGACCATTGTGCCGGCGTCGAAATAGCCCAGCATCCGCGCTCCGGTGGACGTGGAGGCGGCGGTGCCGGACACTTCAAGATGCGAGGCCACGAAAATGTTCGCCACCGGGTCCTGGTTGACCAGGGTCCATAGGACGTCCGTGTCCCCGTCGTCAAGGACACGGACCTCCCCGTCCGGACACGGACCCTCAAGGGAGGATTGCCCGGGAACTTCGAGGGGGCGTCCCTCAGCTCCCGTGGTCAGCACATCCGAGGGCGGGAGCTGCGGAGAATCAGCTGACCGTAACCACGGGGCCACCCGGGACAGCATCCTCGCCATCGCTTCCACCCATCTCTTCGGCAATTCTCATCGCTTCATCAATGAGTGTCTCAACAATCTGGTCCTCAGGAACAGTCTTGATGACCTCACCCTTCACGAAAATCTGGCCTTTTCCGTTGCCGGAGGCCACGCCAAGGTCGGCTTCGCGCGCTTCGCCCGGACCGTTGACCACACAGCCCATGACGGCGACCCGCAGCGGAACCTCCATTCCCTCCAGTCCTGCGGTGACCTGGTCCGCGAGGGTGTAGACGTCCACCTGGGCGCGGCCGCAGGAGGGGCAGGAGACAATTTCCAGCTTGCGCGGCCGCAGGTTCAGGGACTGCAGGATCTGGTTGCCGACCTTGATTTCCTCGACCGGCGGTGCGGAGAGGGAGACGCGGATTGTATCCCCGATGCCCTTGGACAGCAGGGCGCCGAAGGCGGTGGCGGACTTGATGGTGCCCTGGAACGCCGGCCCGGCCTCTGTCACGCCCAGGTGCAGCGGCCAGTCGCCGCGTTCGGCCAGGAGCTCGTAGGCCCGGACCATGACCACGGGGTCGTTGTGCTTGACGGAAATCTTGAAGTCGTGGAAGTCATGTTCTTCGAACAGGGAGGCTTCCCAGATGGCGGATTCGACCAGTGCTTCGGGGGTTGCCTTCCCGTATTTCTGCAGCAGCCGGGGGTCCAGCGAACCCGCATTCACGCCGATGCGCAGGGAGGTGCCGGCGTCCTTGGCAGCCTGGGCGATTTCCTTGACCTGGTCGTCGAACTTGCGGATGTTGCCGGGGTTGACGCGCACCCCGGCGCAGCCGGCGTCGATCGCGGCAAAGACATATTTGGGCTGGAAATGAATGTCCGCGATAACCGGAATCTGGGACTTCTTCGCGATGATCGGCAGCGCCGCGGCGTCGTCCGCGCTGGGGCAGGCCACACGCACAATGTCGCAGCCCGCGGCGGTGAGTTCGGCGATCTGCTGCAGCGTCGCGTTGATGTCCGTCGTGGGGGTGGTCGTCATGGACTGGACGCTGATGGGCGATTCGGATCCGACTCCCACGGCGCCGACCTTGATCTGCCGTGTCTTGCGACGGGGTGCAAGTACGGGCGGTGGTGCAGCGGGCATTCCGAGATTGACCGAGGTCAAGGGTCCTCCATTGTGCCTGGATGGCAGTTAACGATTACGCCGGGCCGGCGTCTTACTAATTATGCGCTCTGAAGCTGACAATGCTGGCTAGGCAGCGGTTCAGCCCTGGTTGGCAAGCAGGCCGATGACCGGATTCCACTCGGTGGTCTTCATGCCGGAAATCACGCCGACGGAAGCGAACGGATCCTGCTTCAGGGTCTCGTTGAGTTCGTCCTCATCGGCTGCGGTGAAGATGAGCAGGGCGCCGCTGCCGTCAACGAAGGGACCCGAGGTCAGCAGGCGCCCGGCTTGCAGCAGCTCGGCAAGCCAGGCGCGGTGGGCGGGGCGGTGCTCCGTGATCAGGTCGGTCGCTTCAGCGTCATAAACGTATTCCACAGCAAAAACACTCATGGGCAAAAGCCTACCTGCCGAGGGCCCGCGTGGCGCGACAGGCTTCGCGGGCGGCAGGTGACCGCTCCCCTGCTCCGGGTAGGTGGCGGCCGAGGTCAGCCGAACAGGTTGACCGGCTTGACGATGTCCGCGTAGATCAGCAGCGCTCCCATGCCCATGAGCAGCGCGGCGACAACGTAGGTCAGCGGGAGCAGTTTGGCGATATCGAACGGACCCGGATCGGGACGCTTGAACAAGCGGGCAGCTCCCCGCTTCAGCCCTTCCCACAGCGCACCGGCGACATGGCCGCCGTCGAGCGGCAGCAGCGGCACCAGGTTGAAGACGAACAAGGCCAGATTGACGCCGCCGAGCAGTCCGATCAGAGTGGCGACGCGAGACTGGAGCGGCACTTCCTCCATGGCGGAGATTTCGCCGGCGATGCGCCCCACGCCGACGACGCTGATCGGCCCGTTCGGATCCCGGGGTTCGCTGGAAAACGCCGCCTCCGCGACGTCGGCCACCCGCTGCGGCAGGTTGAGCACGACGCCGGTGACGTTGGCGATGTTCTCGCCGACGGCCGGCAGCACCTCGGTGGCCGGCTGAGGCACCAGTTCGGTACGCGAACCGACGCCGATGAACCCGACTTCCTCCATGACCGGCTGGTTGTCCGGCCCCATCAGCGGGCGGCCATCGATATCCGGAACCGGACGCTCGGTGAGCAGCGGGGTGATGGTCGACTCCACTTCCTGCCCGTCATGCAGGTAGCTGATCGGCACTTCCCGGCCGGCAGCGTCCCGGATCCAGGAAGACATTTCCTCCCAGCTGGTCACGGCCCTGCCGTCAAACTCGGTGATGGTGTCCCCCGGCTGCAGGCCGGCCGCGAACGCCGGAGCCACCGGATCCGTGTCCGTGCAGTCGGTCTGCCCGGTCGCCGCCTGCTGGCTCGCGGGGACGACGCACCGGTAGACGTCGCTGACGGTCGTTGTTGCCTGCGGCGAGCCGAAGCCCATGATCAGGACGGCAAACAGGACCACGCCGATGACCAGGTTCATGGCCGGTCCGCCGAGCATGATGATGATGCGCTTCCAGATCGGCAGCTTGTAGAAAACGCGGTTCTCGTCCCCGGGCCCTATCTGCTCCGCTGCGACCTGGCGGGCGTCGGCCGCCAGCTGCTGGAACATTCCGGTGCTGGACTTGCGGACGGATTGGCCGTCGTCGCCCTTGGCTGGCGGAAACATACCGATCATCGACACATAGCCGCCCAACGGAACGGCCTTGACGCCGTACTCGGTTTCACCTCTCCGGCGGGACCAGAGCGTGGGGCCGAAACCGATCATGTACTGCGTTACACGGACCTTGAACAGCTTGGCTGGCACCAGGTGGCCGACCTCATGGAGTGCGATCGAAACGGCGATGCCCACCGCCACGAACAACACACCAAGGATGAAAAGAAGAACGGTCAACGGATTTCCTTCGGGTATTCCTTCACGTGCGGTCGGCTGGATGCAGGGTCGTCACAGCGGCGCCCCCAACCCTAAACGTTCGCGGGCCCTGAAGCGTGCCCAGCTTTCGGCCGCCAGCACGGATTCCAGGCTCAGCTCCGAGGATCCCTCATGCTCTGCCACGACGGCAGCGACTGTATCCACGATGTCCAGGAACCCGATCCGGCCGTCATGGAAGGCGTTGACGGCTTCCTCATTGGCCGCGTTGAAGACAGCCATGCAGGTACTGCCCTCCGCGGCCGCTTCCTTGGCCAGCCGGACCGCGGCGAATGCTTCTTCATCGAGCGGTTCGAAGGTCCAGGTTGCCGCCTTGGTCCAGTCGCACGCCGGCGCCGCTCCCGGCACCCGGGCCGGCCAACCCAGGCCCAAGGCGATCGGAAGCCGCATGTCCGGCGGGGAGCATTGGGCGATGGTGGAACCGTCCGTGAACTGGACCATCGAATGCACCACGGACTGCGGGTGGACCACCACGTCGATGCGGTCCAGCGGGATATCGAACAGCAGGTGGGCTTCGATCACCTCAAGGGCCTTGTTGACCAGGGTCGCCGAATTCGTCGTCACCATCCGGCCCATGTCCCAGGTGGGATGGGCCAGCGCCTCCTGCGGGGTCACGCCGGCCAGTTCGGCGCGCTTCCGCCCCCGGAATGGGCCGCCAGATGCCGTCACGACCAGCCGGTCGATCTCCGCGCCGGTCCCGGAACGCAGCGCCTGGGCCAGGGCCGAATGTTCCGAATCCACTGGCACAATCTGTCCGGGTCCCGCAGCATTCCGCACCAATTCGCCGCCGACGATCAGCGATTCCTTATTAGCGAGCGCCAGGAGGTGGCCGGCCCGGAGCGCGGCGAGTGTCGGGGCGAGGCCGATGGAACCGGTAATGCCGTTAAGTACGACGTCGGCCGCCGGCCAGGCGGCGATGGTTGCCGCTGCGTCCGGGCCGGCGAACAGCTGCGGCTCATAGCCGGACCGGCCTGCCGCACGGGCCGCCGCCTCGATCGCTTCCTTCAGCCGGCCCGCGTCGCCGTCGGCAATGCCGACGGCTTCAGCCGGGGTGTGGACGGCCAGGCGCGCGATCAGGCCGAGGTT
>NZ_JBNHHC010000121.1:0-5640 GCF_059091865.1 Arthrobacter sp. B0316-1-20
GCCGTACGCTACCGTAGCCTACTCGCGGACGAACAGGCGGCCGGATACCCCAGCTTCGAACTCAGCAGAGCTGAGGTTCCGGCCGCTGTCTGACGAGGCTACTTGAACCTGCTGATGGGTGCGGGCAAGTGACACTTACCTGGTCCCGCCCCACCGTAGGCGCCAGGACAGTCGCCGCTCACCTCATGAACGAGGCCGGCTGGGCTACATCGCGGACCGGCCCTTTCCTGAGACCGATCTCTCTTGCTCGGACATCGACCCCCTCGAACTCACTGAGGCGGTCGGCTCCCGAGTGCTTGGCGCCCGCCTGAGCAGGGAGCACGCATCATCACGTTGTACATCGGCGTGGCCAGGCCATCGCGGTCTGACTGCATCGGTGCGAAGACCCGGTGAATTAAGGACATCAAAGTGAAAGTCGCATTCTTCACGACTGAGGCATCCGCGCACGGAGAAAGGCTCATTCCGACGCAGGCGGCCGAGAGCGGGTGGGGGAATGACCTGCTACGTGGGATGGCTGTGAGCGGAGCGCTGGCCCGTGGCACGGAGCAAGCGTTCCTCGGCCTCTGCGCCAGTGAGCTGCGCCCCACTCGTTTCACCCTTGACCTTTTCCACCCGCCGCACTCCGTCCCGTCCGTGGTGCACACCGCGGTGATCCGTAAGGGACGGAGGCTGATGTTAATCGACGCCTTCTTTGAGCAAGCCGGCAAGACGGTAGCCCGTTCCTCTACCCTGTTTCTTCGCCCGTCAAAGACTCCTGCCGGCCAGGTGTGGAGCCAAATTCCGCAGATTGAGCCTCCCCCCGCAGAACTGCTCCCCGAAGACAACGATGATCGGATTTACTTTGAGGAGGGGCGGGGCTGGGTCACCTCTGTCGACGCCGCTCATGAGCCAGTCCGCCGGCAGTCGTGGCATTTCCCCATACCGATTGTCGAAGGGGAAAAAATAACGGCATTTCAGACCGTGGCCTGTATGGGTGACGTGTCCAACGTCATTTCGAATTGGGGCGATTTCGGACTGGCACACATTAATGCGGATGTCACGCTGACAATGGCGCGTCTACCAGAAGACCTGCGGATGGGCCTCTCGGCATCGTCCCGAATCGAATCCGAAGGTCTGAGCGTGGGTAGTGCCATGCTCTATGACGCAGAAGGAGTCTTCGGCATGTCTCTGGTCACGGCGCTGGCCAATCCGAAGCACCGGGCGAACCCAAAGACCCGTCAGCCGATGCCCAGCCGCGTAACTCCATGATGTGCAGAGAAGTCTCACGTCCGAAGCCCTTCGTCCGCCGAGGCGGGGGGAACCCATCAAGTCCTCACATAAAGCCCGTCCCGTCCGGCACGTTAGGAGCAGAATCATGAGCCAAGCAGTCCCGAGCGTGCAGCGCAAGCCCCTGGCCGTGCCCACGCAGATCGCCCTCGCCGGTGTCTTCGCGGCCCTCATCGCGATCTGCTCCATGCTCCCCCCATCCCGGTCGGCGGCTTCGGCGTGCCGATCACCCTGCAGACCTTCGCCGTGATGCTCACCGGCCTGATCCTCGGAGCGCGCCTGGGCTTCCTGGCGGTCCTGCTCTACCTCGTGGCCGGGCTGGCCGGCCTGCCGGTGTTCTCCGGATTCAACGCCGGGATCGGCGTGCTGGCCGGGCCCTCGGCGGGCTACCTGCTCGCCTTCCCGCTGGCCGCCGGGCTGACCGGCGCCCTGTCCTCCCTGGTGCTGCGCCGCGGCCGGGCCGCCGCGGCGCGCGGCAACGGGCGGATGGGCTTCGGCTGGTGAGCCCTGGTGTTCCTGTGCGCCATGGTGGTCTCCTTCGTCTTCACCCACCCGATGGGCATTGCCGGCATGATGTTCGCCCTGGAGCTGGACCTGGCCACCGGCATCGCCGCCGACATGGTCTTCTGGCCCGGTGACGTCATCAAGAACGTCATGGCCACGGCGGTCGCCGCCACCGTGATCCGGGCCTTCCCCACCCTGGCCCTGCGCCGGTTCTGAGCGACGTGCTCACCGCGGGCAACGGGACCCAGGAGCCGGCCCCGGTCATCGAGGTGCGCGGCGCCGTCGTCGACCTCCCCGGTTCCGCCCCTGCGCCCGGGCAGGACACCGGGGCCGTGCCCGGTACGCTGCGGGTCCTGGGCCCCGTGCACGTCACGATCACCGAACTGGTG
Organism: Arthrobacter sp. B0316-1-20; assembly: GCF_059091865.1. Taxonomy (NCBI): domain Bacteria; kingdom Bacillati; phylum Actinomycetota; class Actinomycetes; order Micrococcales; family Micrococcaceae; genus Arthrobacter; species Arthrobacter sp. B0316-1-20. The sequence continues at coordinate 2,160 of NZ_JBNHHC010000121.1, forward strand.
GTCGGCGCCAACGGCTCGGGCAAGTCCACCTTCGTGAGGCTGCTCAACGGGCTGGTCCAGCCTTGCGCCGGGTCCGTGACGGTGCACGGGCTGGACACCGTGGAGCGCACGAACGAGGTGCGGTCCCGGACCGGGTTCATGTTCACCGACCCGCTGGTGCAGCTGGTCATGCCCACGGCGGGCGAGGACATGGAGCTGTCCCTGCGCCGGACCATCCATAACCGTCGCGTCCGGCGGCGGGCCGCCGAGGACCTGCTGGCGCAGCACGGCCTGGCGGGCTTGGCGCACCGCAGCATCTACGACCTCTCCGGCGGGCAGCGCCAGCGCCTGGCCCTGGCCACCGTGCTCGCCACCGACCCGGCGCTGCTCGTCGCCGACGAGCCGACGCCCCTGCTGGACTTGGACTGGACCCTGGAGGTCCAGGATCTGCTGCTCTCCCTGCCGGGGACGGGCCGGTGCCGGCAACTGGTGTACACCACCCACGACCTCGAGTTCGCCGCGCGCGCGGGCCGTTGCCTCGTCATGGCCGGGGGGCGCGTCGTCCACGACGCCGACGGACCGGACCGCCGTGGCGTGGTACCGCCGAGACGTGCTGGCCCGGCGCGCCCGGGCGCGGCGGGACGGGGGCATGCGGTGAACCTGCTCGACCACCGGCCGGGAACCTCGCCCGTCCACCGGGTCCCGCTGGGGGCGAAGTACGCGATGCTGCTGGTGCTGAGCGTGGTCCTGGTGGCCTGGCGCGAGCCCGTGGTGATCGGCGTGGCGGTGCTCGGGGTGTGGGGTCTGTACCGGCTGGCCGGGCTCGCGGGCGAATTCCTGGCCCCCCTGGCGGCGCGGCTGGCCGCTGCTGCTGTTCGCCGGCGTGGCTCGCTGGGCCTCGGGCGTCTGGGGGCCCGTGCCGCTGTCCCCGTTACCTTTCTTATAGCCCCGGAACGAGCAAGAATCGGGGTTGCTGGCCTGTCGGCCCCGGCATGATCCGTTCCCCCAGTCGTCCATGATCCGAATCTTCTATATCCGTCAAGCGAGCCGCGGAAGCGTGATCGCGTCGGCGTGATGTGCATTGAGTGTGCGGTAGAGGCGTCGGGCGAGGTAACGCTTGAGACAGCGGCGGATCTCACGCGAGGTCTTGCCTTCGGCCTTCCTGCGCTCGGCATAGGAATGGGTTGCCGGATCATGGACCATCCTGACGACGGTCGCCAGGTGCAGTGCGCTGTTCAGGCGCCTGTCGCCGCCGCGGTTGAGCCGGTGCCTGACCGTGTTCCCTGACGAGGCGGGGATGGGATTTACGCCGGCGAGGGCGGCGAACGCGGCCTCGGAACGGACCCGGCCCAGATGGGACCATGCGGTGTAGACCACTGCAGCAGTGATCGGGCCGACCCCGGTCTCCTCCAGCAAGGCTGCTGCGGGACTGGCTCCTAGAAGCTCGGTGGTACGTGTCTCGTTATCCTTTAGTTCGGCGTCGAGGACAATGATGCGCTTGGCGAGACGGACGGCCTCCGCGCGGGCGGTCGCTTTAGCCAGCTCCTCTTCACGCCTGCGCCAGTGGGAGATCTCGATGAACTGGCTGTCCGTTAAGGGCCTGCGGGCGTCGACGCCCACGTCGACGCTGCGCAGGAGGGCCATGAGGGCATTGACCTTCGCGGTGCGCTCCACCGACATCTGTTCCCTGGCGGCTACGAGGACGCGCAATGCGGCCCGTACGCCGTCGTCCTGGCGAGGGATGCGCAGCTGGGATTCCTCGAGCGGCAGTGTTGCGGCAGCGATCGCGGCCGCGTCCAGCGGATCAGATTTCCCGGCACCGCGCCGGGCCGTCGCGTACGCCCTGACCCTGGGTGCCTCCACGACCCGGTAGCCGGATCGCATGACGGTGCCGGCCAGCAGCGCGCCGTAACTGCCGGTTCCTTCGATGACCCAGAGAGCTCCGAGGTCGCCTCCCGTGCGGCGAGCTGCCCACGCGATTGCACGGGATCTGCCTGCGTGCGTGTTGGGGAACCGCTCGGTGCCCAGATGCTCGCCCTTGGCAGTAAGCACAGCATAGGTGTGGGTGCGGGCGTGCGTGTCCACGCCGATGACGAAGGGGCAGTTGTGGGCAACAGTGGTCATCGTGATCCGGGGTTCCTTCCTCGCGAACGGGTAGATCCTTCTGGCCGCGGTACGGCCGGCGTCACCCGGGCGGAGGTCACTCCGAGGCACTCCTGTGATGGGCCACGGCCCCGAATCAGGGCTGGGCATTCTTCTGATCAAGCCGTCGGTGTGGGCCGAGCAGGCGCCGGCCGCCATCTCCAAAACCGGGCAATTCGGATCCAAGGCCCTCCAACGGGCCGAGGGGGTGCTGAGCCACAGCCAAGAAGAGGCGGCCAGTACCTACCCTGTCAGCCGGTCCCGGACCAGCCACATCAAGACTCACAGGGGGGTGTTGTCACCGGGGTCCGATAGGCGCCAGGGGATCGCTAATGGGGACCAGACCAGCCGCAGACTTCACCGCGGAGGCCGGCCGTAACGTGGATGCCGAGCTCTGGGGCCGCAGGACATGCCAGCGCTGTCAGAACGGACCGGACTTCTGGAGGCTATGCATGATCAAGGACCACGAAACGGTCGATGTCTTCATCGGCGTCGACGTCGGCAAGACCAGCCACCACGCGGTGGCCCTGGACAAGACCGGCAGGAAACTGCTCGATAAGGCACTGCCGCAGGATGAGGCGAGACTGCGGGCGATCATCGACAAGCTGGCCAAACACGGGACGCTGCTGCTGGTCGTGGACCAGCCCGCCACTATCGGCGCGCTGCCCGTTGCCGTGGCCCGGGCAGCCGGCATCCTGGTCGGCTACCTGCCGGGTCTGGCCATGCGCCGGATCGCGGACCTGCACCCCGGTGAGGCCAAAACCGATGCCCGCGACGCCTACATCATCGCCGAAGCCGCCCGCAGCATGCCGCATACGCTGCGCTCGATCGCCGTCGCCGACGAACAGGCCGTGGAACTGTCGATGCTCTGCGGCTTCGACGACGACCTGGCCAAGCAGGCCACCGCCGCCTCGAACCGGATCCGCGGCCTTCACCTGCGATCCATCCGGCCCTGGAACGGGTCATCGGCCCGCATCTGGACCATCCCGCGATGGCCGAACTGCTCCGGAAATACCCGACCCCCGAGGCCCTGCGCCGGGCAGGGCAGACCCGGGTCGCCGCGTTACTGACCAGGTTCGCTCCGCGTGCCGGCAAACGCTGGGCCGCGGAAATCTTCACCGCCCTGGACCAGCAAAGTGTCGTCGTCTCCGGCACCGGTGCCGCCGGCATCGTGCTGCCCCAGCTCGCGGCCCAGCTGGCCCAGCTGCGCACCTCCAGGGCCCAGATCCTGGCGCAGGTGGAGAAAATCGTGGAGGCCCACCCTCTTCACGAACTCCTGACGTCCCTGCCGGCGGTCGGCGTCAGGACGGCAGCCCGGATCATCACCGAGGTTGCCGGCAAGGAATTCAAGACCGCAGGC
>NZ_JBNHHC010000122.1:0-5579 GCF_059091865.1 Arthrobacter sp. B0316-1-20
GTCCGGCTGGCCGAGCTGGAGGCAGCCTCGGTGCCGAGCCTGGTCATCTTCGGCGGTACGCTGGCCTTCCTGCGCGCCCTGATCGATTTCCGGCGCGGCTTCATCCGCGAGACCCTGGCCCAGCTGGTGCCCGCCGTCGAGGGGCTGCGCCACGCGGACCCGGAGCACCTGCTGCCCTACGCCGCGGCCGTCGCCGCGGATGCGGCAGCGCTGCTGGGGGACCGGGACGCCGTCGCACATTATTCGGCAGTCTTCGCGGACCTGTCCGCCGAGCTGGACGCCGGACCCCGCGAGCACTCGCTGCTGGCCTGCGCGCATGTGGCCGCAGCCAGCGCCGTTTTCGAGGGCGCGTCCGCGGCGCTGGCCGGGCTGGCCAGGGTCGCGGACCAGCTGGCACGGACCGGGCCGGTGCGTGCGGAAGCCGAGGTTATCGGGCTGCTGCTCAGGCTGGGGGATTCCGGCCGGGTGGACCGGCTGGCGGAGATCACCCGGGGTTGCGAGGGGACCGAGCTGCGGCTGGCGCACGACCATGCCCTGGCCCTGCAGGAGAGGTCCGGTGACGCTCTGGTGCGGGTCGCGGAGGCCGCCGAGGCCGCGGGATACCTGCTGCTGGCGGCGGAGGCTGCGGCCAGCGGCGTCCGGTGCCTGGCCCGGGACGGAGACTTCGTCCGGCGGCGCAACGGAATGAAACTGCTCCAGCGCCTGCTGGAACGGTTGCCGGATGTGGTCACAGCACAGCTGAATGAGACCCACGCCCGGAAGGAACTGACCCACCGCGAGCGGGATGTTGCCGCGCTGGTGGCCAGCGGGGCCGGCAGCCGGGAGATCGCCGCGCGGCTGAGGGTTTCCCTGCGCACGGTGGAGGGGCACATCTACCGGATCTACGAGAAGCTCGGCGTCAGCACCCGCAGCGAACTCGCGGCGGCATACCTGGCCCGGACCCCGGCCCCGGACGGAACGGCAGTCCCCGGCTGACCGCGGCCCTGGAGGCGGGCCCGGCTGCGGGCCCTGACCCAGTTTGCTCAGGTACCTCGACCCGGTTCACGGTTTTTTCGGCGTGTCCGGGAAACACGCCGCAGCGTCTTCGCAGTACCTGAGCAGACTCAGCCGCGAGCGCCTGCCGATGCTGCTGAGTCGCGGGGAGGGGACGCGGGGGTGAGTAGGGATGCGTACGGGTTGAGGGGCCGGGCACGTGGTCGAGGGACAAGTTGCGTGCAGTCCACGCGTGCCGCTCCCGGGGCCGATTCCTAGGCTTCAAGGGTGGAACCGGGCGGAGTCGCCGCCCGGACCGGCACCGACCGGATACCGGCACAGGCACCGCCAGTTGGGGCAACGGGCGGTCCATCAGGAACCACGTCAGGAACCGTGCCGGCCACCCAGAGTCAGAACAATCAAGGGGAGATTCAGATGACGCTGCAAACCACTCGACCGCCGCACACCCACCGCAGCCCGGCACCTGCCGTGCCGGTCACCATCGCACCGACGGCACCCAGTACGACGCCGGCACCGGCCTTCACCTTCGACGTCGCCATCGTGGGCCTGGGCTACGTCGGGCTGCCGACGTCGCTGGCGTTCCGGGAGGCCGGCTACCGGGTGCTGGGCCTGGACGCGAACCCGGCGCGGCTGCAGGTGATCGCCGCCGAAGCCGCGGACCTGGTGCCTTCGGACCGGGAACGTCTGGCCCGGGCCCTCGCCGACCCCGGGTACGCGCTCACCGGTGACGCTGCCCGCCTGCGGGAGGCTGCCGCCGTCGTGATTGCGGTGCCGACGCCGGTGGATCCGTACCTGATCCCGAACCTGGACATCCTGCGGTGCGCCTGCGCCACCGTTGTGGAGAATGCGGTGCCCGGGCAGCTGATCCTGCTGACCTCCACCACGTATGTGGGCACCACCCGGGACCTGCTGGCCGTGCCCCTGGCGGCGCGCGGACTGATCCCGGGCACGGACGTGTTCGTGGCCTTCAGCCCGGAGCGGATCAATCCGGGCAGTGACGACATCGCGCATGAGGACGTGCCGCGCGTGGTCGGCGGGATCACCGAGGCCTGCGGGGAGGCGGCCGCCCTGCTGCTGGGCAAGTACGTCTCGCGGGTGCACCGGGTGCCGTCCGCGGACGCGGCGGAGATGACCAAACTGGTGGAAAACACTTTCCGCGCCGTCAACATCGCACTGGCCAACGAGTTCGCGGACATCTGCCGGGCGCTGCAGCTGGAGGTCATGGAGGTGATCGAGGCGGCCGCCACCAAACCGTACGGCTTCATGAAGTTCACGCCCGGGCCGGGCGTCGGCGGGCACTGCATCCCGTGCGATCCGCACTACCTGCTCTGGCAGATGAAGAAGGAGCGGCTGAGCACGCCGGTGATCGAGCAGTCGATGAACGCGATCGCCGCGCGGCCGGGCCAGGTGGTGGACCGGGTGCGCCGGATCCTCTCCGACCGGGACCGGGCTACGCATGCCGCCCGGGTGCTGGTGGTCGGCGTCGCCTACAAGCCGGACGTGGAGGACCTGCGTGAATCGCCGGCGCTGGAGATCCTCGCCGGGCTCGCGGCGGAGGGGGCCACGGTGGCCTACCACGATCCGCTGTTCCCGGCCCTGACGCTGCATGACGGCACGGTGCTGGCGCATCAGGATGATCCGGCCGCTTTCGCGGCGGATCTGGTCCTGCTGCACACCGCGCACAGTTCGCTGGAGCTGGGCTGGATCGGTCCGGAGCAGGCGGTCCTGGACACCACGTACCGCCTCGGCGGCGAACTGAACGTGCTGCACCTGTAGCACGGGAACTGACTCACGGTTATCAAGGGGAGCAGAGCTGTGAAAACTGTCATTACCGGCGGCGCCGGCTTCATCGGCAGCCATCTGACCGAATACCTGCTGCGGGCGGGGGACGAGGTGGCGGTCATCGACGATCTGTCCACCGGGAACCTGGCCAACCTGGACGGGGTGCGGGGGCACCCGCGGTTCCGCTTCGTGGAGGGCACCATCCTGGACCGCGAGGCGGTCAACGGCCTGGTGGCCGGCGCGGACCGGGTGTTCCACCTGGCCGCGGCGGTGGGGGTCCGCCTGATCGTGGACCATCCGCTGGAAAGCCTGCGCACCAATATCCACGGCACCGAGGTGGTGCTGGACGCCTGCCGCGACGCCGATGCGGCCCTGCTGCTGGCCTCCACCAGCGAGGTCTACGGCAAGAACACCGCGGACCGGCTGCCGGAGGACTCGGACCGGATCCTGGGCTCGCCGCTGCTGTCCCGCTGGACGTACGCGGCGGCCAAGGGCATCGACGAGGCGTTCGCCCACGCCTACTGGCGCGAGTTCGGACTGCGCGTGGCGATCGTCCGGCTGTTCAACACGGTGGGTCCCCGCCAGACGGGCCGGTACGGCATGGTGGTGCCGAACCTGGTGGGGCAGGCGCTGCGCGGGGAACCGCTGACCGTGTTCGGCAACGGACTGCAGTCGCGCTGCTTTTCCTACGTGTCCGACGTCGTTCCCGCCCTGGTGCGGCTGGTCCAGTCGCCTGCCGCGTACGGGCACGCCTTCAATCTGGGCGGCATGACGGAGATTTCGATCCTCAGCCTGGCCGAGCGGGTGGTCCAACTGCTGGACAGCCCCAGCGAGATCACGCTGGTGCCGTACGAACTGGCCTACGGCGAGGGCTACGAGGACATGCGCCGGCGCGTGCCGGACAACACCCGGTCGCGGCACCTGGTCGGCTTCAATCCGGCCACGACCGTGGATGAGATCATCCTGGGCGTGGCCGAGTGGATGCGGGCCACCCTGCCGGCGCGGCCTGCCGCCCGACGGCGGCCTGCGGCCGGACGGCGGCATGCCGCGGCTGCAGCAGCGCTGAGCCGCTAGGAGACCGGATGAACCAGCACCCAGCAACCCACGGCCTCCGGCCCCGGCACCGTGCAGCCGTCCCGCCCGGCCCGTCTGACCGGTTCGGCCCACCTGACCGGTTCGGCCGCTTCGGCCCGGCGTACTGGTGGGGCGCCACCATCCTGGTGATGATCCTGATGGCTACCTTCGCGACCGTCCTGGGGGCGCCGCGGGCCGGGGCGGCCTCGGAAACGGTAGTCAGCCTGACGTTCGACGACGGCAACGCCGACCAGCTTGAGGCCGTCCGGATCCTGGACAGCCACGGCCTGGACGGTACCTTCTTCGTGGTCTCCGGCCTGGTCGGCGCCACGAACTACCTCACCCTGCCGCAGCTGCAGGAAATGGCGGCGAACGGGCACGAGATCGGCGGCCACACCGTCACGCACCCGGACCTGGCGCAGGTCTCCGACGACGAGGTGCGGCGGCAGGTCTGCAATGACCGCGCCAACCTCACCGGATGGGGCTTCAAGGTCACCAGCTTCGCCTATCCCTTCGCCTCGATCATCTCTGAGGCGCGGCAGATCGTCGCCGACTGCGGCTACAACAGCGCCCGCGGCCTCGGTGACATCGCCAGCCGCTTCGCCGAAGTCCAGGGCCTCGATGTCGCGGAGACGGTCCCGCCGGCCAATGCCTTCGAGACCCGGGCACTGGACCAGGTGCAGAACACCTGGACGCTGCAGGACCTGAAGGACGTGGTCACCAACGCCGAAACCACCGGCGGCTGGCTGCAGCTGACCTTCCACAACGTGGACAACAACGGCGGCCCCATCTCGGTGGCACCGGCGGTGCTGAATGAGTTCGCCGGCTGGCTGGCGGCCCGCTCCGCGCAGGGCACCACGGTCCGGACCGTGGACGCGGTCATCGGCGGCGCGGTCAAGCCCGCCGTGCCCGGACCGGCGGTCCAACCCGGACCGGTCAACGGCAACCTGATCCAGAATCCGGGCTTGGAGGAGGCCGGCCCGGACCTGCCGCGCTGCTGGCAGATCGGCCAGTGGGGGGTCAACCAGCCGACCTTCAGCCCGACCTCTCCAGGCCGGACCGGCACCGTGGCCCAGCAGCTGCTGATGGAAAGCTACGCCTCCGGCGACGCGAAGCTGCTGCCCACGCTGGACCTCGGCGGATGCTCGCCGGCGGTCAGCGCCGGCAACACGTATTCGCTGCGCGCCTGGTACAAATCCAGCGGCGCCACGCAGTTCGAGATCTACTACCGGACGGCCCAGGGCGGCTGGACCTACTGGACCTCGAGCCCGTTCTTCGCCGCCGCTGCGGACTGGAGCCAGGCGGAATTTACGACGCCGGGCATTCCGGCGGGTGCCACCGGCCTGAGTTTCGGCCTGAACCTGGTCTCCAACGGCACGCTGGTGACGGACGACTACGAGCTGTATAACTCGGCCGGTGCGCCGCCGCTGGGCGACACGGCGCCTCCTCCGGTGAACCCGCCGGTGGATCCGGGCCCGCCGACCGAGCCGCCGATCGACCCGACGCCGCCGGATCCGCCGGTCGACCCGACGCCGCCGGATCCGCCGGTCGACCCGACACCGACCGGCCCGCCGGTCGAGCCTCCGGTCGAACCTGAGCCGCCCGCGGAACCCGAACCCGAACCCGAGCCGCCGGCGTCGTACCCGGATGTGCCCTCCGGCAGCATGTTCTTCAGCGGGATCATGTGGCTGGCCCAGCAACGGATCACCACCGGGTTCGAGGACGGCACG
>NZ_JBNHHC010000123.1:0-5578 GCF_059091865.1 Arthrobacter sp. B0316-1-20
AGCTCGACGTCGTGGCCCGCCTCGCGGGAGAGCGCAGCGAGTTCCATGCCGGCCGGACCGCCGCCGACGATCAGGACCTTCTGCGGGATCTGGGCCGGCGGCCAAGGGCCGTCGACTTCCTTGCTGGTGTGCGGGTTCACGGCGCAGCCGAAGGGCAGCCCTTCGACGTAACGACGGCTGATGCACTCGTTGCCGCCCACGCACGGGCGGATGTCCTGCGTGCGCCCCTCTTTGGCCTTCAGCAGCAATTCCCCATCGGCGATGTGGGCTCGGGCCATTCCCACGACGTCGGCATGGCCGGCGGCCAGCACACGCTCGGCCACCTCCGGGCTGTTTACCCTGCCGGTGTGCACGACGGGCAGCGAGACGGCCCGCTTGAAGTTGCCGGCAAGATCGGCCCACTGGGCGTCGTCGTAGTAGGTCGGCTGGATGTAGCTGGGGTTGCCCCAGGGAGTGCCGACGACGACGTGGAAGTAGTCGATGAGGCCAGTAGACTCAAGGTACTGGGCGATCTGGATTCCCTCATTGGCGTCGTAACCGCCCGGTACTTCCTCGCGGAGGTTGATCCGCACGCCCACCGTCATGGTGCTGCCGACCACGTCACGGATGTTTTCCAATGCCTCGATGGAGAACCGGGCGCGCTTCTCCATCGAGCCGCCGTACTCGTCCTCGCGGTGGTTGGTCAGCGGCGAGAGGAACCATTCGAGGATATCGTCGTGGTTCATGTGCAGTTCGATACCGTCCAGCCGGGCAGCCTGGGCCTGTCCTGCCGAGAAGCGGTATTCCTGCATGAAGGTTTTGATCTCATCCCGGTCCAGCACATGCGGTGCCAGATTAATCACTGGGGAGCTCATGAGCGAGGAGGCACCGTGCGGCATGCCTCCCTGATGGACCATCTGGGCGCTAGCCGTGGCTCCAGCGGCGTGCATCGTATCGGAGAACTGCTGTATGCGCTCAACGAAGTAGGGCAGGCGGTAGCAGCCGTCCGTGGCGGCGCCAACACCCGTGGGCTCAAAGCCGGGGATGATCGGATTGCGAATGTGACCAGTGATACCGTCGATCCAGGCCGCCCCGGCCTTGGCCCGAGCTTCCCAGTAAGCGATGTTACGGTCCGCTTCAGCCTGCGTCCCGAAGAGATTGCCGATCGCTGAACCGTGAGGCGGCAACATGGTACGGTTCCGCAGCTTCATTGTGCCGATTTGAATCGGCGAGAAGAGCGTGGGAAACGCGGCGCTGGTGCCAGCCTCTTCGTCAGTCAAATCGTGCGTGGTGGTCATGTTTCACCTTCCGTGGATCGATCCTGCCGTCTCGAACTGCTTCGGGATCCTGTTTCACGAACACCATAACAGAATAGTGCATATCATGACCATAGATTATTTCGAGATCGCAGGATACTGCTGAATCACGCGTGAATCATCCGGCGACCAGGGCGTGCTCCCTTATTGGCGCAGCCAAATGAGCACGGCGCCGAGGGCGATCCCGGCCCGGTAGGTTTGGGCAAGTAAGGCGCATGGGGGCAGCGTGCCGCACCGCTGCCTGAAGAGATTAAAGGACTGCTCGACTGCAGCCCGCCCTCTGCATGCTCCGGGCCGACGCCGACGGGGCGGCCGCTGCGGGAGCCCGTTTGCGGTCAGCGATCCGATCGGCCGGTTCCGGAATGCGATTACGGAACGGCGGCCGCACTGCCCTTCCGATCCGGCCAGCAGGGGCTCGATCCGTTCCCACTGGGCGTTACCGAGAACAGCGAAACAAGACACCCCGCCAGTACCCGAGCGATCCACCGGACGATTTAGGAGATGCGCCCTTGACCGCAGGCGCTTCCGTCAGGGCTGTCCACCATCGACCGAAATGATGGCCCCGGTGGTGTAGCTTGAAGCATCGCTGGCCAAGTACAGTGCCGTGCCAACGATTTCCTCCGGCTGGCCGCCCCGATTCAGGGCGAATGACCGTGCACGTTCAGCGAAAGCCTGTTCATCCCAGGACTTGCTCACGTCGGTCAAGAAGGTGCCGGCCATGATGGCGTTGCAGCGCACCGTAGGCCCGAAGGTGTGGGCCAGGCCGATGGTCAGGGCATTGAGCCCCGCCTTTGCCGCCGCATACGGAAGTGTATGCGGTTTTGGACGGACGGCGGCCGCACTCGAGATGTTGATGATGGACCCGCCCTCACCCGCAGCCATGCGCGTCCCCACCAGGGCGGCCAGGCGGAAGGGCCCTTTGAGGTTGACATCGATCACCTTATCGAAGAGCTGTTCACTAACGGAATCGACCGAGTCGTAGAGCGGTGACATGCCAGCATTGTTGATCAGAATGTCCACCTTGCCGAACCGCTCATAGGAAGCATCCACAAGGGGCTCGAGCTGGTCCCACTGCCCAACATGCACCCCGAATCCCATGGCCTGCCGCCCAGTTTCCGCCTCCAATTCTTTGGCGAATTCGACGCATGCATCGCCGTTGCGGCTGGCAACGATAATGTCAGCGCCCGCCCGCGCGAGTCCTAGCGCCATGGCACGGCCCAGGCCGCGGCTCCCGCCCGTCACCAGTGCCACGCGGCCCTTAAGATCGTAAGAGTTAGAAATCTCCGTCGACATGCTCTCCCCTTATGTCGTCAACCGCTGATGCGGTTGCTACGCGGCCAGGCTTTCCCCTGTCCATGTCTTGAATAATATTTATGGTAATCATAGATTCCAAGAAGCGGCCCTGCAGGGAAAAGAAGTTTCCCTCAAACCCTGCCACTACAAGTCAAGTTCTGCTAATCTATTATCACTATTACCATGTAATTCGAAGCGTCCAATGAAAGAGGGTGAGGCTGTGATGAACCAGCCCAACACGGATACACCAGGCCTGCTCCACGGCGTACGCGTCGTGGAACTCGGATCGATGTACGCCGCGCCCACTGCAGGACGCATGCTTCGGGACTTCGGCGCCGAAGTCGTCAAGGTTGAAGACCCAGTCAACGGAGACTTCGCCCGCCAGTGGCAGCCGCAAAAGGATGGACTGGCCCTAGGTTTCGCCCGATTGAACTCCGGGAAGCGCTCGGTGGGCATCGACCTGAGGAAGCCGCAGGGCAGGGATATCGCCCTCGGCCTCATCCGGAAGGCCGATGTCGTCATTGAGTCCTTCCGGCCTGGGCGCCTCGAGGCCTGGGGAATGGGATACGACGTCCTTTCCAAGGAGAATCCCCGTCTGGTCCTGACCCGGGTCAGCGGCTTTGGGCAGAACGGACCATACAGCGGTCGTCCGGGCTTCGGTACAGTCGCAGAGACCGCGAGCGGCTACGCCTTCCTGAACGGCTGGCCGGACACTCCGCCGACCTCGCCCCCCTTTGGATTCGCGGATTCCATCGCCGGCATCTCAGCCGCATTCGGAACAGCCATGGCTTTGTACCGACGCGAACTGAGCGGCGTCGGTTCAGAAGTGGATGTAGCCCTGTATGAACCGCTGATGTTCATCCTGGGGGATGCTCTGCTGAACTATACCTCCACGGGAACCATCATGACCCGCGTCGGCAATACCTCCGGGTCGGCTTCGCCGCGGGGAATCTATCAGGCACAAGACGGAGGATGGCTTTCCATTGCAGCCTCCGCACAGACCATCGCCATGCGGCTTTTCGACGCAATGGGCCGCCAGGATCTGAAGACCGACGAGCGCTATGCCACCAATTCGGCGCGAATGGCAAACAACGCCGAACTGCAGGAGATCGTCAAGGCCTGGGTTGCTTCAATGCCTCGAAACAAGGTGTTGGACACCCTCGAAGAGTACGAAGTCGTCGCAGCCGCCGTCAATGATTCAAGTGACATCGTCCAGGACCCGCACTTCCTGGAACGAACACTGGTGGGACTGACCGGAACGGTCCTGGGCAATGCCCTCATGCCGGGGCCGATCCTCCACGTTGCCGGTGGTGCGGAACCGGTGTACGAAGGCGTACCCGCAGTAGGTGAACACACTGCAGCCATCCTCGGGAAGGAACTGGCCCTTGGTCAGGAAGCTTTGGACAAACTCGCTGCTGACGGCGTGATTTCCGCAACCTGACGGCCGCAGGTCCACAGACCGGCCAGTTTAGAGGTAGTCTGTTTTTCCTAACCATGCTAATGATATGCCGCTCTCCAGCGATAGCGCGGACACCGGTAAGCGAAGGAACCCGAGTGACACAGACATCATTACGGCCACAGAAGACAGCGATGCTCGTGGCCCAGCGCATCGTCGCCGACATCCAGCGCCGTGGCAACAATGTCGGCGATCGCCTCCCGCCGGAGCGGGTGATGCTGGAGGAATACGAGATCGGCCGGGGTACGCTGAGGGAGTCCCTGCGCTTCCTGGAGCTCCAAGGGGTCATCGCGCTGCGGCCGGGCCCGGGCGGCGGTCCAGTGGTCCAGCAGCCGGACGGTACCGGCCTGGCCACCGCACTGACACTGCTGCTGCAGTTCGAGAATGCCCCCTTCCGCACTATCGCGGAGTCGCGGACCGGGCTCGAACCCATGATGGCCCAGCTGGCCGCCACGCGCATGAACGCAGCAGAGCTTGCCGGACTCAAGTACAGCGTCGACCATATGGGCGAGCATATTGGTGACGAAGCGGAGTTCCTTGAGATGAACAAGCGGTTCCATGACATCATTGCCCATGGTTCCGGCAACGTAATGTTCGGCTATCTCGTGGAGTCACTGCTCGGCATGCTCGACGGAAGCGCGATCGGCATCGACTACCCGGAGCATCGCAGGATTGCTGTCCACGAGGCTCACGCCAGCATCTATGAGGCAATTGCGGCCCGCGACCCGGAAGCGTCCGCAAAGGCCATGCACGACCACATCACGGCCTATGCCCGCTACGCGGAACGAAAATTCCCCGAACTGCTGGACACACCGATTTCATGGACGGTGCGCTAGCTGCAGTAGGCAGAGGCCGGTCACCGGAAGGAATTCACTATGAAATCCGATACAGACACAAGTCCCGAAAGGTACGGGCAGAAGGCCTCCGGAAGCTTCGAGGAGCTGTGCTCATTACTGCGGCCGCGCCCACAAGGTAACGGCAGATATATCGGCGGCCCCCGGCCTTCCATTGGGGTGTGCCGTACGGAGGATTGTTGGTAGCGCAGGCCCTGGCCGCCGCTTCGGCGGACGTACCGGACGGCATTTGGGTCCGGAGCCTTCACGCTTACTTCGTCGGAGCGGGTGCCGCAACCCAAGATGTGGACATCGACGTCCTGCCCCTTGCTGACGGTCGGTCCACGTGCTGGCGATCGGTGCAGGTGCGGCAGGAAGGCCGTCTGCTGCTGACCGCCGAACTCACCTTCGCCCGGGACTCCAGTAGCCCGGTTCATCAGGTGCGGATGCCCCCCGCCCGTCCGCCCGAGGAGCTCCCGGATGTCGGACGGAGCCTTGCCGGCTACGACGACGTCCACGTCCATTGGAACGAAGACTCGGCCTTCGACCTGCGCTACGTAGAGGCCCCACCCCGGCTGGCGGCGGAAACCGGGGAAAACGAGCCCCGATCGTCGGTATGGGTGAAGGCCACGGGCCAGGATCCAGCCGACCGGGCCCTGAACGCGGCGTTGCTTGTCTACGCAAGTGATATGTGCATGCTG
>NZ_JBNHHC010000124.1:0-5574 GCF_059091865.1 Arthrobacter sp. B0316-1-20
CCGACGGCGACGTAACTGCCAACCTCGAGGTCCTGGGGTCGGTGAATGCCGCAAGTGAGGGTGTCTACACCCTCACCTACGTGGTCCAGGACGCGAACGGCAACCAGTCCATCGCGTCACGGTCGGTGGTCGTTGAGGCAGCTGGCGACTATGTCCCGCCAGCCAAGAGCCTGTTCTCCGACGTGGCCACGGACAACGTCTACTACCGGGAAATCTCCTGGCTCGCCGAACGGAACATCTCCACCGGCTGGACCGAAGCAGACGGCACCAAGACCTTCCGCCCCTACGAGGCCATCAACCGCGACGCCATGGCGGCCTTCCTCTACCGGATGGCAGGCGAGCCGGAGTTCACGGCTCCGGCAGAGAGCCCGTTCACGGACGTAGCCACGGACAACATGTACTACAAGCAAATCAGCTGGCTTGCTGCTGAAGGCATCTCCACCGGCTGGACCGAAGCGGACGGCACCAAGACCTTCCGCCCCTACGAATCCATCGACCGGGATGCCATGGCAGCCTTCCTCTACCGGCTCGCCGGAGAACCCCAGTACACCGCACCGTCGGGCTCACCGTTCGGTGACATCGCCGACGGCGTGCAGTTCTACAAGGAAATGGCCTGGCTTGCCGGCCAGGAGATCTCCACCGGCTGGACCGAAACCGACGGCACCAGGTCCTACCGCCCCTGGTCCCCGGTCAACCGGGATGCCATGGCAGCCTTCCTCTTCCGCCTGGACGGCAAACTCGCCAAGTAGCACCGGCAATTAGGTAGCAGCGGCAAAACAGCCCGCCCCGGCGCTGGGGCGGGCTGTTTGTCATTCCGGGGTGCTGGCAACGGCCCGGCTCAGGGGTTCGTCAGGCCGGAACGTGGCACCGGACGGAGGTTTAGGCAGTGCCGGCAGGTCAATCGGCCTGGGTGGTTGCCTTCCTAGCCAGTTCCACCGCTGTGGCGCTCATTTCATCCGCCAGTTTCAGCACGTCGTACATCCCGGCGAACCGCCGGTCACGGCTGTAGGCAGTGATGCCGGTTCCACCGTCGGTAACGTCGAAGAAGAACTGGATGTCGGGCCGGAATTTCAGGTGCGGGGCAGCGCTTCGGTACAGCCACTGTCCGGCGTCCCACTGCCTGTCGATCTCTATCCAGAGGGTTGGACCGATGGTTCTCACCGTCACGTTCGGCTGGTCGAAGGCACGTCGCAGCCGTTCCAGCGCCTCCTGCGGAGGCAAGGACGTTGTCCATTCCTCTTCGAGAAAAAAGCGCTGCTTGGCGTTCCCGACCATGATCTCTGCGGGAAGGTGAACCGGCCGGTGCAGCCTCGCACCATGCGTGAACAAGACCGATAGCGCACAAATGCCACCGAAGAAGTAGAGATTGGTGATGAGCCCCGGGAAGAGGATGCCGCTGCTTTCGGCCATGACCTCCAGGCCGAACCACCCGGCAATGAAGACGGCGATGGCCGCGGCCTTGCGCCTGGTCGTGGTGAAGTACAGCAGCGAGCGCTGCACGGAAGAGTAAGGCAGTTCTTCTCGCGGAAGTCCTTGCGGGTCCACCGATCCCGGATTCATCCCCATGGCCGCCAGTCTGCCACGGCTGCTGGTTCGGCGGTACGGCCCGGCCCTGCAACACTTCGGCCACAGTACCGCTGGAAGTCTTCCCCTCGCCCGCTGTCCATTCCAGAATTAGTCCATTGATTTGGATTATCCAGGAGGACGTATGCGCCCGCTCAGACAAGACCGATTCCCCTACTTCGCCGCAGCCGGTCTGACCGGTCTGGCCGTCCTGCTGGCCGGCTGCGGTACGCCGACCGCTGCGCCCGTAACCAGTTCCCCGGCGGTCTCGGCAACGACCACAGCCGCTTCCTCCCCGAGCCCCAGCGCCTCCGTATCAGCCCCGCCGACGACGTCGCCTGAGAACACGACGGCCCCCGCTTCAGACTGGACCAACTACACGACGACGGACGGAGACCTGACCTTCGAGCATCCGGCGGACTGGAACATCCTTGACCGGTCGAGCGAATCACCCACCGGCGGGATCTTTGTGGAAGTGGTAGGAAACAACAAGACATTCGCCACACTGGAGACCAACGTCATTACCGGTGCGGAGTGCATGGCGGAGCAGCCCTACTCCATCCTGGACTCGGAGCCCCTTCCGGCCCTGGCGCAGCCCGGGAGCACCCCGTGGTTCGTCTTCCAGGGAAGGATGGATCCCACCGCCACCGATCCAGCCAGGGCGAACGTCCTGGCCTACGGGATCACCTCAGCTCCGGAGCCCACCGGGCCAACGGCGTGCCCCATCTACCACTTCTTCATGTGGCCCCCGAGCGGTGCTGTCTTTGCCGGCATCTATGATCCTTTCCTACCGGTTGGCGAGCCGCACATCGACACACCACAGGCGTATATGGAGACGCAGGAGTACCAGGACATCCGCAGGATGATCACCTCACTGCGTCCGGCGGGCTAGCTGGAGGCGGGTGGCGCGGCAGGGCCTCTGGACACTTTGACCGTACCCAACCAGACTGTGTACACGAAGCGGCGCCAGGCCTGCCCGGGTTACCGCCGCGCCGGTTCACCAGTGTCTGAAGGGACAGGGTCATGCCCGACGTTGCAGCGTATCTGCCCACCTTCCTCGCGATTGTCGGCGTCATCGTCGTCGTCGGTCTCGTATGGGCCCTTATCAAGGCGATGTGGAAGGTTGCAGAGCCGAACCAAGCACTCATTATCTCTGGCCTGACACGCGCAACGCTGGAAAACACCGACGGCATGGACTTCAGGATCGTCACCGGCAAAGGCGCCCTGGTGGTCCCGGGGCTGCAGACGGTCAGGGCGCTGGCGCTCACCCTGAATGAGACGGAACTCAAGGTGTCCTGCGTAACCTCGCAAGGCATCCAGGTGGTGGTGGAGGGCGTGGTCATCTACAAGATCGGCGACTCCCCTGCGTTCATCGCCAACGCCGCACGCCGTTTCCTTGGCCAGCAGGCGAAGATGGAGAGCCAGGTCTACAACGTCTTCGAGGGCCACCTGCGGTCCATCGTCGGCAGCATGACCGTGGAGGAGATCATCCGGGAGCGCGACAAGCTGGCCTCCCATGTGCGCGGCGCGAGCGGCATTGAAATGGAGAAGCTGGGCCTCGTGGTGGACTCACTCCAGATCAAGGACCTCCAGGACCCCACCGGCTACATCCAGAACCTGGCCAAGCCGTACATCGCCCATGTCAAGATGGAAGCCCGCATCGCCGAGGCCACCCGCAACCGGGAAGCGTCGGAGAAGGAAGCCGAGGCTGCTGCCCTCATCGCAGACGCGCAGAGCATCTCGATGATCAAGCAGTCCGCGGCACAGGCCAATGCCGAGCAGGCCAAAGCCAATGCCGCGCAGGCCGGGCCCCTCGCCGATGCCACGGCCCGGCAACAAGTGGTGGTGCAGGAGACAGAGGTCGCCAAGCTGGAGGCCGCGCGCGAGGAACAGAAGCTGCAGACCATCGTACGGAAGCCCGCCGATGCCAAGGCCTATGCTTTGAAGACGGAGGCCGAGGCGCAGAAGGCAGCCGACATCAGCGCCGCCGAGGCCAGGGCCCGGCGGACGGAGCTGGAGGCGCAGGCCAACGCACGGCGCGTCGAAATGGAGGCGCAGGCGGGCGCCAATGCTGCGGCGGCCGCAGCCGGCGCCACGCGGCTCACCGGTGAGGCAGAAGCAGCGGCCACGAAGGCACGCGGCGAGGCGGCGGCGTCGGCCATCAAGGCGAAGGCCCTGGCCGAGGCGGACGGCATCAAGGCGCGCGGCGAGGCCCTCGAAACCAACCAAGACGCCGTCATCTCGCAGCAGCTGGCCGAGAACATGCCGTCGATCGTGCAGGCCGCCGCCGAGCCGTTTGCGCATGTGGACCAGCTGACCGTCCTCAACGGCGGCGAGGGGCTGAACAATATGGTGGGCGGCATCCTGGCCCAGGTAGGCCAGTTCCTTCCTTCCCTGTCCAATGCGCTGAAGAACGGGAAATCACCGGACTCCAAGCAGCATCACCCGGCCGTTCCCCGGCAGTAGCACCATGCGCAGAAAAGTGGACACCACCCTCACGGGGAAGATCGGCCGCGTCACGGGACGGATCGCGCCGGGCACGATCGGCGAGGTCATGCTGGCCTACCGCGGCGGAACCAGCGCCTTCCATGCCCATCCCTTTGACAAGATGAGCGAATTCCCTGAAGGCGACAAGGTATTGGTGATCTACTTCCAACCGCCGCAGACGGTCTTCGTGGATGAGTTGCCGGACATCCTCAGGGAGGAGCAGTAGCGCCCCGAGGAGGAGCCTCGGTTCTTAATGCCAGGCATGGACCCGCAGGATGCGGGAGACCATGACGGCTCCGGAAGTCTGTCCGGAGAGGTCCCGGGCCACACCCCAGTACCTGCGGCCTGCTGTCTAACCTCCTCCCCCGGTGGGTATGGAACATCTAGAACGGTTTGCCCGCCACGCCGGGCCATGGCTCCGGCGCGACCACCGAGGAGGCACATGTCCACCGCAACAAATCTGGCTGCCCAAGACAACAACGCGCAGGAAAACCCCGCCAAGCATGACGACGAACAGTTCACCGTGCTCGACCCGCGGGACGGCAGCGTCGTCGGCACCATCCAAAGCGCCACCCGCGCCGAGGTAGCTGCGGCCCTGGCCGCAGCCCGCAAGGCCCAGCCGGCGTGGCGGCGGACCTCCCCCGAGGAGCGCGGCCGGGCGCTGCGCCAGGCGGCCGCCGAACTCGCCGCCCACGCCGGTGAACTCGCCGACCTGAACAGCCGCGAAACGGGACGGCCCCGTGAAGAGGCGCTGGCCGGCGTCGAAGCCGGTGTGCACACGCTGGAACAGTACGCGGAGCTGGGCCCGGTGCACCGCGGCCACAGCCTCCGCGGCGGGATCGACGCCGCCGACTACACTGTGACCGAGCCCCGCGGCGTGGTCGTCGTCCTCACCCCGTGGAACGATCCGGTGGCGGTGGCCGCCGGCCTGCTGGGCGCGGCGATCGTCACCGGTAACACCGTGGTCCACAAGCCCAGCGAGCGCTGCCCGCATCTGGGTGCCCGGCTGGGCGAGGTCCTCTCCGCCGCCCTGCCCCAGGACGTGCTGGTGACGGTCGACGGCGGTGCCTCCGTCGGCGCGATGCTCACCGCCGAGGCCGGGGTCGGCGCCGTCGCACACGTCGGCTCCAGCGCCACCGGAACGCGGATCGCCCGCGCCGCAGCACTCACCGGTGCCCATGTGATCCGGGAAAACGGAGGCAACGATGCGCTGATCGTGGATGCCGGCGTCGATCCCGTCTGGGCTGCCGAGCAGGCGGCCATCGGGGCGTTCGCCAACAGCGGCCAGATCTGCACCTCCGTGGAACGGATCTTCGTGCATGAGGCCGTCGCGGACGCGTTCTGCGCGGCACTCGCGGACGAGGCCCGCCGCCGTAACGAGACCGGGATCGCGCCGCTGGTGGACACCCGCCTGCGGGACGAGGTCCACGCGCAGGTGTCCGAGGCCCTCGCCCAGGGCGCGGAAGCGGCAGTCGGCGGCGAGATTCCCGAGGGCCCCGGCGCCCACTACCCCGCCACGGTACT
>NZ_JBNHHC010000125.1:0-5565 GCF_059091865.1 Arthrobacter sp. B0316-1-20
CCGTAGGAGTCTGGGCCGTGTCTCAGTCCCAGTGTGGCCGGTCACCCTCTCAGGCCGGCTACCCGTCGTCGCCTTGGTAGGCCATTACCCCACCAACCAGCTGATAGGCCGCGAGTCCATCCAAAACCGATAAATCTTTCCACCACCCACCATGCGGTGAACAGTCGTATCCGGTATTAGACCCGGTTTCCCAGGCTTATCCCAGAGTCAAGGGCAGGTTACTCACGTGTTACTCACCCGTTCGCCACTAATCCCCCCCGAAGGGGTTCATCGTTCGACTTGCATGTGTTAAGCACGCCGCCAGCGTTCATCCTGAGCCAGGATCAAACTCTCCGTAAAAACTTACAAACACAGCACCACCACCCGGGAAAACGGGCAACAGCACTGCACTAAATCCGATCAAGGCCAAAAAAACCGCAACACACCGCGAACGCGGCGCATCACAGCCAAATCAACCAAACAAAACATTTGGTATCAACAAACTTGGCACACTATTGAGTTCTCAAACAACAGGCACACCCGGCACCAGGAACAACCCCTCAGGGCCACCCCATCGCTCCGGAGCAACTTTTCAAACTTACCCGCCCCGGACCGTTTCCGCAAATCCGCCCAAACCGGCGAACCGCATCCACCCGGCCCAGACCGGGACCCTCCCCGAACCCCGCAGACACGGCAAAACCGCCGTCTCCCAGGCCCCAGGTAAAGGATTTGCGCCCCGCCTCAGCGGCGGCGACTCAGAAAACAATACACCCCACCCACCCCCCGCGCAAATCCACAACCAACACCCAGTGAACATCTACGGAAAAGGGCCTGCGGAGCGCTGGAAAACTTGGTTCCCGGCGCCCCGCAGGCCCTGATGGTTTTGAGAGTTTCAGCCGTCCACGACAACGGTGGCCAGCGTGCGCTTGCCGCGGCGCATCAGCAGGTACTTTCCATGCAGCAGCTTCGCAGCGTCGACCACAGATTCAGGATCGGTGAACTTCTCGTTGTTCACGTAGGCGCCGCCTTCGGCAATGGTGCGGCGCGCGGCCGAGTTGCTCGGAGACAGGCCGGATGCGACCAGCAGATCGACAATCCCCAGCTTCGCGGCAGGAACTGTTGCCTGCGGAATCTCGGCCGTGGCCGCGGTGAGCGTCGCCTCGTCCAGGACTTCCAGGTCGCCCTGGCCGAACAGGGCCGCGGAGGCGGCAATGACCTTTTCGGTGGCGTCGACACCGTGCACCAGGGAGCTGACGTCGTAGGCGAGGGCACGCTGCGCCTCGCGGGCATGGGGACGCTCCGCCACGGCCTGCTCCAACGCTTCGATTTCGGCACGGGTCTTGAAGGTAAAGACCTTCAGCCGGTCGATGACATCGGCGTCGGCGGTGTTGAGCCAGAACTGGTACATGGCGTAGGGGCTGGTCATGGCAGGATCCAGCCAAATGGCATTGCCTTCGCTCTTGCCGAACTTGGTGCCGTCGGAGTTCGTGATGAGCGGGGTGCCGATGGCATGCACATGTTTTCCCTCGACCTTGCGGATCAGGTCAGTGCCGCTGGTTAGGTTGCCCCATTGGTCGGATCCGCCGGTCTGCAGGATGCAGCCATAGTCCCGGTACAGCTCCAGGTAGTCCATCCCCTGCAGGATCTGGTAGCTGAATTCGGTGTAGCTGATGCCTTCATCGGAATTCAGGCGCGAATTGACCGCGTCCTTCTTCAGCATCGTGCCCACGCGGAAGTGCTTGCCGACCTCGCGCAGGAAGTCGATCGCGCTCAGCGGTGCGGTCCAATCCAGGTTGTTGACCATCCGCAGCGCATTCGCGCCGTCAGTGGAGAGGAAGCGGCTCACCTGTTCCTCCAGGTAGCCGACCCACTCGGCGACGGTCTCCTTGGTGTTGAGCGTACGCTCGGCAGTGGGCCGCGGATCACCGATCAGGCCGGTGGAGCCGCCCACCAGCCCGATGGGCTTGTGACCTGCCAGTTGCAGGCGGCGCATGGTGAGCAGCTGCACCAGATTGCCAAGGTGCAGGCTAGGGGCCGTCGGATCAAAACCGCAATAATACGTGATCGGTTCCCCGGCAAGGAGCTTCTCCAGTTCAGTCTCATCGGTGGAGACATGAACCAGTCCTCGCCACTGCAGTTCCTGCCAGATGTTGGCGAAACCCGGGTCGTTGCGTTGGGCCTCAAGGGCCGGGGAACCTAACTCAGTATTCTGTGACACGCCTTCTAAATTATCATTACCGCCGCGGGCAGCACCGCCGGTGCTGCCGTCACTCTACGATGCCGGCCGGGATCGGGCCCCCCGCAATCAGCCGCAGCCGCTGCGTAGGACGGGTCATTGCCACGTACAGGTCCCCGACCTTGCCGCCGGCGCCCTCGAGCAGTTCGGACGGCTCGATGATGACGACCCCGTCGAACTCCAGGCCCTTGGCCTCCTTGGGAGTGGTCACCACGATGTCCACCTCGAAACCGCCGGCTCCGCTGCCCACGCGGCTGCCGTACTCGGCCGCCACGGCCTTCCGTACCTCGGGCAGCCGTCCGTCGGCGACAATCACGGCCAGCAGGCCGCCGTCGACCGCTTCCAGTTCCTCCGGCAGCGCGCGCAGCAGAGCCGGAACGGAACCGCCAGGTTCGACCGAATCCACGATCGGCTCCCAGCGCCCCTCCCGCACCGCCTTCGGTGCAGATACGACAAGCCCGGCCGCGGTGGCCATCCGGGCTGCAGCCTCGGTAATCTGCGCCGGCGTGCGGTAGTTGACGGTGAGTTCCTCAAGGCGCCAGCGGTCATCGGCGAACGGCTCAAGGGCTCGCTGCCAGGACAGCGCGCCTGCGGCGGCGCTGGTCTGGGCGATATCCCCGACAACGGTGAAGGACTTGACCGGGCAGCGCCGCATGAGCAGGCGCCACTGCATCGCGGAAAGCTCCTGGGCTTCATCCACCACAATGTGCCCGAAGGCCCAGGTGCGGTCCGCCGCAGCGCGTTCAGCCGCAGTCAGGCGCTGTTCTGCCACGGCATTGAAGTCGGCCAGCTCCTCGGCGCTCAGGGTGCCGTCCACACCGACGTCCGCCAGCGACTCGTTGACGTTTTCCAGCGCACGTTCGGCATTGGCCAGATCGCGCTTGCGTTCCTGTTCCTGCGCTGCCTGGTCCCGTCCGGCGGAAGCATCGAGTTCGCCGAGCAGTTCGGCGGCCTCGTCCAGCAGCGGCACATCGGCTTCGGTCCACGGGGCCTCGGGAGCGCGCAGCAGCAGTTCCCGCTCGGCAGCGGTAAGCCGGCCGGCGGCTGCCTCCAGATGCGCGGGCTTGGCGAACAGGTCAGCAATGAGCTTCTCCGGTGTCAGCGGCATCCAGCACAGATTCAGCGCAATCCGCACATCCCGGGAGGTGCGCACGTCCTCCGACAGGTAAGCCCTGTCAGTGGTATTGCCGCCGCCCGACGAGGCCTCCAGCTTTTCGGCCAGCTGGTCCGCCAGCTCACGCAGCAGGATCTTGACAAACGTCACCCGTGCTTCGTTGTGCGGCTTGCCGGTGGCACGGGCCTTATCCCGGGCCCGCCGCACCTGCTTAGGCGTGAGCACCAGGGTGGTGCCTTCCACATTCAGCTTGCGGGGTTCGGCGGGGATGCGCTGGCGGTTGGCGACGGCGTTGGCTACTACCTCGGCCATGTAGATCCGGCCCTTGAGCTCCGCTATCCGGTCATCCCGTTCCGGTACCGCATGGATGCCCGGCATCAGGCGCCCCAGGCTGGTCATGACGACGCCGGTTTCACCCAGCGACGGCAGCACACGTTCGATGTACTTCATGAAGGAATTGGAGGGGCCAACCAGCAGCACACCGGCGGACTTCAGCCGTTCACGGTGGGTGTAGAGAAGGTAGGCGGCGCGGTGCAGCGCCACAGCCGTCTTGCCCGTGCCGGGACCGCCCTGGACCACCAGCACTCCGGACAGTCCGGACCGGATGATACGGTCCTGCTCGGCCTGGATAGTGCCGACGATGTCGGACATCTGTCCGGTCCGCTTCGAGTTGAGCGCCGCCAGCAGCGCGCCTTCGCCCTGGAGGTTGCTGTCGCCGTCGAGCATGGATATATCCAGCACATCGTCCTCGATGGCTTTCACATCCCGTCCCTGCAGGATCAGATGCCGACGCCGGCGCACCCCCTGCCGCTCGAAAGCGGTCGCCTGGTAGAAAGTGCCGGCTTCGGGCGCCCGCCAGTCCACCATCAGGCGCTGCAGGTCCGCTGTGGACAGGCCGATGCGGCCGATGTAGCGGGTCTCGCCGCTGTCCAGGTCCAGCCGCCCGAACACCAGCCGCTCATCGACGGCATTCAGCTGGGCCAGCCTGTCCTCATACATGGTGGCGAAGGCATCGCGCTCGGACCGGTTCTGGTGTGAACCGGTGGAACCACTGCGCCGGACCTGCGCCAACTGTTGCCGCTTCTCCTCGCGCAGCTCATCGAGGCGGTGGTATAAGCCGGCCACGTAGGCGCGCTCGTGTTCCAGTTCGGTGCGGGCCGATTCCGAATCGTGCATGACGTTCCCTTCCACAAAAGGCGGACCGTCCATTCTACAGCGATTTTCCGCGGACTGCGCGGACACCCCCACATCCCGGATATCGTCGTCGTTGACTCGCTGCCGGCTCGATTCAAGATCAAGACTCATGCTCTTCCCCTCTCTGGCACGCATCCACAGTACTAGCTCGAAGCGTCCAGATTCCGCGGATTTCGTTACCCCGCGGCCACCGCTTGTTTACCTCAGGGGGCTTCTGCGGTGCGGCGTCTGCTGCTACGCACGGCGGCCGGGCGGTACCGGGAAACGGTGGGATGCCCGGTGATCCAGAACCGCCAGGGATAGGCGGCCGTTCCGCCCGCGCCGCTGACGCCGACGCGCGGACCGGTGGAGACGCGGTCCGCGTGCAGCGGTTCGGCCGGCAGGTCCAGCCGGAACGGCGCCGCGAAGACGTCGGCGCCGTCGCAGCTGCGGTCGATGCCCAATGACTGCGCAAGGCGTGCGGGACCCTGGGCCAGGTCGTGATCCTTACGGGAGGACGGACGACGACGGCGGGCGGCTTCCAGCCCGCCGATCACTTCCCCGGCGCGCAGCAGGCAGCCCGTGGCTTGGCCTTCAACGCCGCAGACGATGTTGGCGCAGTAGTGCATGCCGTAGGTGAAGTAAACGTAGAGATGGCCGGCGGGGCCGAACATGGTCGCGTTGCGCGGGGTTCGCCCCCGGAAACTGTGCGAACCCGGATCCGGGGCATCGGAATCGTGGGGTCCAAGGTAGGCCTCCACCTCAGTGATGCGGATGCTGACGGCACCGTGGCTGTCGTGGGTCGAGCCGTCGTGCGTTATGACTGCTCCCAACAACAGCGGAGCGACTTCAACGGCCGAACCGGTCAGGAGATGACGCGAACTGCTTCCCATGGACCGACATTACCAATACCCGCACCAGCCCTGCGGCCAGCCCGCGGCGGCTTTCGAGCCGCCACGGGCCGCCCGTCGGCGCAATCCGGCCTAGGCTGCCGGGGACTGCTCCATGCGGGTGTAGAAATGCCGCAAGGCCTCGAACCGGCCATCGGACCAGTGCCACTCGA
>NZ_JBNHHC010000126.1:0-5387 GCF_059091865.1 Arthrobacter sp. B0316-1-20
GCCATGGCCCCGAAGACCGGCGCCAGCGCGCCCTCCAGGCTGCCCAGGTAGCCCGCGGTCGGTGAACCGCCGACAATCCAGGCCTGCTCCGGCGCGGTGGCAAAACCAAGTCCAAGGGTCTTGTCCACGAACGCCCACAGGAACACCGATCCGAGCAGGATGCGCAGGACAGCCAGCGCTTTACGGGCCGGGGCGGCCAGAGGCGCCTGTACACGGGCCGCTTCGGTGGTGCGGCGCAGTTCCGGACGGGTAGTAACTGCCGTCATAAAATAACTCCTTTTCATACCCAGGCCGCCGGCGGGCGGCGGAACCAAGGGTCTGGGGGTTGAGGAGAGGAAGAGGGTTATTGCTTGGGGTAGTTGGGGTGCTTGATCACGTGCTCCGGGTGATCCTCCAGTTCGGGCCCGACCACCGTGGCATGCCATTGCTCGGGCTCGATTTCCTCCAGCGAGATGGAAACCACATCAGGGGAAACGCGCAGGCGGGTCGCTATGGTTTCAGTGAGCTCATTGGCAAGAGCCGTTCGCTCCTCGCCCGAGAGGGGGCAGGGGAAATATTTAATGTTGAGATGAGGCAAGGTTTTCACCAGCTTTCATGGGGCTCCCGGAAGCACCGGTATCCGATGCCTGGTCCAAGGAGCGGTCGTAGGTTGCGTGGTAGAGGGCACTGGCGAGTTCATCGACGCCCTGCTCCCGCAGGACGGCGTAGTGATCCTCGGAGAGGTCCACGATGCGCGGCTCACGCTCGGCGAAAGTGCCCGCCGATTCAATGAACGAGTAGTCGTCTCCGGCGGCCTTGAAGATGGTGATCGGGGCTGTGATCCGCCGGTCCAGCAGTTCGGAGAAGGTGTATTCGAACTCGAAGGTGCGCACCACGATATCGGTGATCCGGTTGATCGTATCGAGGGCCAGTTCCCGGCGGGCGTGCTGGATGAATTCGACGAACGAAACCCGGTCCCGGGTGGTGTCAACGCATTCATCGATCTGCGGGCCGACACTGGTGCCCAGGAAGACCGAGGCGAGGACTGTGACGAACCCGGGGTCGGTGAAATCGGCCGACCTGGCGCTCCGTTCACCGGATCCCTCCCGCAGGCTGGGATTGCCGGGGCAGATGAGCATGATCCTGTCGACGGTCTTGCCTGCCTGCTCCAGCTGCCAGGCCGCTTCGAAGGCAACCCGGGCGCCGAAGGAGTAGCCCCAGAGGGTGTACGGGCCCTCGGGCTGCAGCTTGAGCATCTCGGCGATGTCTGCTGAGGCCATTTCCTGGATCGTGGCAAACGGGGTTTCCCCGGCGTTGATGCCCCGTGCCTGGATCCCGAAGAACGGGCGCTGGGGCACGGCCTTTCCGGCCAGCTTCATCAGGTTCATCGGATAACCGCCCAGTCCCGGCCAGCAGTAGACGGGCCGCTGCTCGCTCTGCTGGTTCAGCGGAATGAACCGGGACGCGGCTGCAGCCGACTCCTGCCCCTGCGCCTGGTCGACCGTTTGGGCCAGGCCGGCGAGGGTGGGGGTGTCGATCAGGGCCCGCAGGGGAAGCTGGACACCGAAGATCCGCCCGATGCGGGAGATCAGCGTAATCGACATCAGGGAGTTTCCGCCGACGGCGAAGAAATCATCCTGCACCGACACGTCCTCGTACTTGAGCAGCTGGGCCCATTCGACGGCGAGGCGCTTCTCGGTCGGTGTGGACGGGGCCACGAAGTCCGTCGTCGACTGGGGCGAGGCGATCTGCGGGGCGGCCGCCAGGGCCTTCAGGTCCACTTTGCCGTTGGGGGTCAGCGGCAGCTCGTTGAAGACGACGGTGCGGTGCGGGACCATGTAGTCGGGCAGCGTCTGCTCCAGCTCTTCGCGGACCATCTCCGCCGGTCCCTGCATGTGCACGAGGTCCTCGTTCATGCCCTCGCTGGCGATCTGCTCGGCGGATACCTTGCCGCCGATGAAGAAGTAGGACGCTTCCACGGAGATCCCGTGGTGTTTGAGGATGTCCATGATCCGCCATGCCGCTGGCAGGGTATTGCCCGTCTTCGAGCTGTAACCCGAGGACATGAATCCCAGGCCGGAGAGTGTGCCATTGCGCTGGAGCCGGTGCAGGTAGCAGCCCAGCGTGGCATACCGGAGCCACTCGGGAACCTGGCCGGCCACGGCACTGATGCCAAAGCTGGAGCGGTCGAAGACGCGCTGGTTGATGGCGATGACGTGCTTGCGCTGGATCGTCTCCGATGCCACGGGCTCCAGGTCCTGCCCGTCCCAGGCGTAGGTTCCCGGCGCCATGCCGGGAACCTTTTTGCCCGGAATATTGACGAACAGCTCCACGTCGTCGAGATGGTTGGCGGTTCCCTCAACCACCTCAAAGGTGCCCAGGTAGTGATCCTCCTCGAGGGCACCGCACTGCGCTTTGGCGCTTTCGTCGAAGCCGTGCGGGGCGACCGTGCGGCCGAAGGGGGCCAGCCCGTCCTGCAGCGCGCCCAGCAGGTGGCCTGCCTCGAACTCCATGACCTCGAGGATGTTGTTCTTATAGACCGGCTCGATCGCGCCGGTCTTGCCGATCAGGTGGATCCGGATCCCGGGAGAGCCCGGGCGGCCCGAGGCTGGGGTGGCCAGCTGCAGCCTGTGCAGTTCCGGATGGTAGTAGTAGATGCCGTCGGCGATGCCGTCCTGTCCCTGCAGCTCGAGATAGGTCTGCACGGCGTAGAGGGCTCCGGGCGAGGCATAGGAATACTTGGGCAGCAGCCGCTCGGGGCTGGTGAACTGTCCGATCCAGCGCAGCGCGTAGCCCAGATCCGCCACGGGACCCTCGGCGGACCGGTCGGCGAGGGCGGTGATCTGCCCGGCCTGGGCCAGGAAGGCCTGCAGCTCGCCCTCGGCCAGCGGTCCGCCGTCGTAGAACCGGTAGGTCTTGCGGGCGAAAGCCGCGGCCCGCAGTTCCTCTCCGTCCCGGCCGGGCAGTTCGATACCGTCGGTGAGATCGGTGCGGATGCCGGGGTTGGACAGCTGCGCCTTGACCTGAAGCTTGTTCTGCTTGGACTGGTGGTGGGCGCCGTGGTTGCCCTGGTCCATCAGCGCGGCCTCATTCGGGTTCATCTCCACGCACGCCACCAGCTCCGGATTGCCGGTGCGGGCGTTGGTGGTGACCACGGCCGCGGCCCGGCGCACCCACTGGTGGTGCTCGATGGCCGAGGCGATCTCCTCCAGTTCCACCCGGTAGCCGCGCAGTTTCACCTGGTTGTCCGAGCGGCCCTGGAAGTAATACAGCCCGTTGGCGTTCCGACGCACAACGTCGCCGCTCTTATAAAGGGTTCCGGTGCCGGCGGGGTCTTGGATGAACCGTTCGGCCGTCTGGTCCGGATTGTTGAGGTAGCCGCGGGACAGCTGGATTCCGCCCATGTACAGGTCGCCCGGCTCACCGTCCGCCACGGGTTTCAGGTCCTCGTCGAGCAGAACGCAGCGGATCCCGGGAACGGGCTGCCCAATCGGCACGGACACGTCCGCCCCGTCCAGGTCCGCGCCGGTCACCGTGTGTGCCAGCGCATTGATGGTGGTCTCGGTCGGCCCGTACAGGTTGGTCAGCGAACACCAGGAAAGGGTCTCGAGGAACTGCTTGGCCAGCGGCTTCGACAGGGCCTCACCGCCGCAGTAGACGCTCTGAAGCGAGGTGCAGGCGTCGAAGCCTTCGGTTTCCAGCAGGGCCTGCAGCAGCGTCGGAACACACTGCAGGTGGGTGACCGAGTGGCGACCGATCATTTCCACCAGCCCGTAGGGGTTCCGGTAGAGCTCCGGGGCGCCCATCACGGCGGTGGCGCCGGCGGCCGGGGCCAGGATCTCCCACTGGGCCGCATCGAAACTCATGGGCGTCTTCTGCAGAATCCGTACTCCCGGCTGCAGATGACCCTGGTCGCGCAGCCACTCCAGCTGGGCCACGATGCTCCGGTGCTCGATCATGACCCCCTTGGGCCGTCCGGTGCTTCCCGAGGTATAGATGCAGTACGCCAGATTCCGGCCCGTGGCCGAAACAGGCGCCGCGGCTTCCTGTGCAGTCCGGCTGTCATTCAGGGTGAGCACCTGGGTGCCGTCCGGAGCAATTTCGCGGATGCGCCCGATCAGATGCTGCTGGGTCAAAACCAGCCGGGTACCGCTGTTCTCCAGCATGTACCGCAGGCGGTCGTCCGGGTAGTCGGTGGCCAGGGGCAGGTAGGCGGCGCCGGAGAAGAGGGCTCCCCAGACCAGCAGCGGCAGCTCCGCGCCGGGTTCGGCGAAGATTCCGACCGTCTCGTCGGGTGCAAGACCGGCGGAGCCGATGAGCGAGCCCAGGGAACGGGCTTCGGCAATGAGCTGGCCGAAGGACACCTCGTCTTCTCCGGCCACGATCGCACAGGCCTCGGACTGCCGGCGCGCTTCTTCCAGAAGCATCCCGGGCAGGGTGTTGATGTGGTTGTTCTCAGCGGAGGGGGAATTGGCTGACTGAACGGACACTATTGCTCCTGAAACAGATAATGGGGGACTTAGGCGCTGACGAGAACGCGTTTCCGGGGCTTCGGCTGCTGGCGGCGGCTGTAGAGCTGCACCGCGACAATTGCACCGACGATGGCGAGGGCTCCGACGATCTGGGCGAGGGTCAGGGTCTCACCGCGGAAGATGAGCCCCAGGAAGGTGGCCACCAGGGGGCTGCCAAACGAGAGGAAGGACACCGCGATCGCGGGCAGCCGCTCGATGCCGCGGAACCAGAGGGCGTAGGCCACCAGTGCACCGATCAGGCCAAGGTAAACGTAGCCGGCGATATTGGCCCCGGTCAGGGATGCGGGCAGGCCCTCGGTCACGAACATGACGGGGGTGAGGACCAGCCCGCCGAAGGCCAGCTGCCAGCCGGTAAAGCCCAGATTTCCCATACCCTCGGGCCGGCCCCACATCTTGGTCAGAACTATGCCGGCACCCATGGAGACCGCTCCGGCCACGCCCGCGAGCACCCCGGCCGTGTTCAGGGCCGCTTCCGAGTTGAGCACCAGCAGCGCCATCCCGCCGATCACCGCGGCACAGGCCATGAGGTGCACCGGCTGCGGACGCTGCTTCAGGACGAGGTAACCCAGCACCAGAACAACGATCGGCTGGACCGATCCCAGCAGGGCAGCCACACCGCCGGGCAGAAGGTACGCGGCGACGAACAGGAAGTAAAAGAAACCGCCGATGTTGAGGATCCCCAGAATCAGCGTCTTCCACCACCAATGGCCGTGCACCATAGAGCGGGTAAACAGGATCAACAGCAGCCCCGCAGGCAGCGCCCGCAGCAGCGAGGCCAGCAGCGGCCTGCCCTCGGGCAGAAGCTCGGAGGTCACGATATAGGTACTGCCCCAGACCGCCGGCGCAATGAAGGTGACCAGCGGAGTCAAAAACGAC
>NZ_JBNHHC010000127.1:0-5376 GCF_059091865.1 Arthrobacter sp. B0316-1-20
CCGTCGCCGGCGGCCTGGTCGGAGCGGTACTGGCGGGTGTCCAGGACGTTGAAGCGGGCCAGGTTGCCGTACTGGAACCGGCGGTAGAGCTGCATGTCCGGTCCGGTGGGGGACTGATCCAGACGCAACGGCATGTTCTCCCAGAACGCCCGGAACGCGTTGGCGCGGCGGATGAGGAACTCGCCTTCCGGTGCCCGGTTCTCCGAGATGGGGCCGGCCCAGTTGTTTTCGACCTCATGGTCATCCATCGTCACGATCCACGGGGCGGCCGCGTGCGCGGCCTGCAGGTCCGGGTCCGACTTGTACAGGGCGTAGCGGCCGCGGTACTCATCCAAGGTCATCGTCTCGCGGGTGAAGTCCTCCGGAACCGCCTGCTTGCGGATGCCCGAGTCGGCCCCCACACCGTACTCATAGATGTAATCACCCAGGTGGAAGACCACGTCGTGGTCCCGGGCCGCCATGTCCTTGTAGGCGGTGTACCAGCCCTCGTACCAGACCTGGCAGGACGCGAAGGCCAGCGACAGCGCACCGACCGAAGCGTGGGCGGCCGGTGCGGTCCTGGTCCGTCCTGTCGGGCTCAGGTGCGATCCGGCCTTGAACCGGTACCAGTAGTGCCGCCACGGACTCAGCCCCCGCACATCCACGTGGACACTGTGGGAAAGCTCGGGCCGGGCCAGGGCGGTGCCGCGCTGGACCACGGTGCGGAACGCCTCGTCCTCGGCCACCTCCCACTGAACCGGATACTCCCGGGGATTCATTCCGCCGAACGGGGCGAGCGGATCAAGGGCCAGACGGGTCCAGATCACCACCGCCTCGGGCAGCGGATCTCCGGAGGCAATCCCGAGCGTGAACGGGTAACCGGGCAGACGGTCGCCGGAGGCTGTGGCCGAAGCCCGCTCCACATCAAGAAAACTACCGGTCAGCGCCAGGGCCGCTGCCGCACCCGTCACCGTCAGGAACCGTCGCCGGGTAGCTGCGACTGCTGCTGCGCTTTGCCAAGTGCCGTGGGATCCCGTATTCATCACACAGAGGAATCAACAGGCGGCAGGCAACAAACCGGTGACCGGCAAATGACGGCTTCCCCACGTCAGGATGACGTTTAACCATTACCCCCCGAAGAGCCCCGACATATGCGCTGTTATCGGTGTTCTCCTGTGATCATCGGGTCCGGGGGGCGGATCCGGTCAGGGTTCCTTGTTGGCGGGGGGGTGCAGCTGGGCTTCCAGGCCGGCCAGGAGGATGGTGATTCCCTGGTCGAGTTCGGCGGCGCCGTCGTATTCGGCGAGGATGTGGGCCAGTTTCCGCAGGTGGGGGAATTCGCGCGCCGGCAGTCGGTGCAGGCCCAGGCGGAGCAGGTGTTCCTTTTCCTCGGGGTCGACGATGAATTCCTGCAGTTCGTTGAGAATGTGACCGTAGAGGTATCCGTAGTAGGCCCGGTACACATGCAGGGCGTCGGCCGGGGCAAAGCCGGCCCGGATGAGCAGGGAAAGGATCTGCTCCAGCGGGCGCAGGGTGCCCAGGGGGCGAAGCCCCAGCGGGGTGGACAGGGGGCGGGTGACCAGCAGCGGCACCACGTGGGGGTGGGTCAGGGCGATCCGCCGGAACTCGTGGGCGGTCTGTCTGAGCTGGGACTTCCAGTCGCTGTCTTCGGGGCGGATGACCAGCTCGCTGAGGACAAGTTCCGCGACGCCGTCCAGGAGCGCGGCCCGGTTGTCCGCGTAACGGTAGAGCGCCATCGGGTCACGGCCCAGTTCCTGTCCAAGCCGGCGCATGGTCAGTGCGTCCAAACCCTCCGCGTCGATGAGCCGAAGCGCGGTGGCCAGAACGAGGTCCCGGTTCAGGCGGGGCCGCCGGGCCGGTGTGCGGGGAACGGGAACACCGTCCGGAGGCGGGCCGGGGCCTGTGCCGTCGGGATGCTTGGACATGCGGTTGATCGTCTCTTGGGTCGGGGATCTGCACAGCCTGGACAGTCAGGAAGGCAGGCCCGCCGGGAAGGTAAGCATGCTTGCCATCATCGATGTCTAAGGGTAAATTCTACAGTGTATTCGGCGGGACTGAGCAGCACGTTTTCACCGGATGCATGGCCGGTACGGCCCCCCCAAACTTCAGGAGTCATCATGGCAGCACCCCGCAACGAGCACACCCCACACCACCGGCTGGCCGAGACCAAGGCCGCGGTGAAGACCACCGAACTCATCGTTTACCTCGCCGCGGTCCTGGGCACGATCATCACCGCGATAGTGGTGGGGGAGAACGGCGATGAGAATGGCGGTGATCCGTTCGATGCCAACCAGGCGATGCAGTACATCACGTGGTTGACCATCGGTTACATGATCGCCCGCGGTCTGGCTAAGGCCGGAAGCCGGCACGGGTCCGACTCATAACAAGGTTCCATCCCCCATTGACCGGTTGATTCGGTCCATGGACAGAGATCGTGACGAAGGGCGGGGCGCACCTCAAACGGTGTGCCGCCGCCGTTTAACGTGGCCTCGGGGAGGGGAACCGCAAACACGGTTTCAGGTCCCGGCCCGTACTTTCGTATTGCCGGTGCCGGCACACACTGCGCAACAGCGCCCGGCCAGCCGGGCAGACCTAACTCACCGTTTGATTTGGTTCCCAAGCAGGCGTTCAGGTTATATCCGCTGGTGGCCAGAAGAATTGCCTGCGGGTAGCCGGTTGGTTTGTCCGCTGGGACTGAGGTGCGCCGGCTACCGACTGAGGTCTAGAAACTCAAGACATAGGCGCTGTTATCGGCTTATGTGGTTCTTGTAGCGACCGAAGAATGCAGAACCGGCGTCAGGCCTGCTTCCCGGATACGGTCTGGTTATAGCTGTAGACAGCAGGAGGGGCTACGTCCGGTTCGTGGCGGCAATGATGTCGCGCATGGTGCGGTTCAGT
This sequence comes from Arthrobacter sp. B0316-1-20, assembly GCF_059091865.1. Classification (NCBI taxonomy): domain Bacteria; kingdom Bacillati; phylum Actinomycetota; class Actinomycetes; order Micrococcales; family Micrococcaceae; genus Arthrobacter; species Arthrobacter sp. B0316-1-20. Next base: position 2,899 of record NZ_JBNHHC010000127.1, read on the forward strand.
TTCCGGACATCGTCCCGGGTCAGCCCCAGGCGCTCCATCATCGTGCCGGGCACATCCAGGGCCTGGGTCCGCAGGGCCGCTCCCTTGTCGGTCAGGCCGACGGCCAGGGCTCTTTCATTGCCCGGAACCCGGTTTCGTGAGACCAGTCCCCCCACCTCCAGGCGCTTGAGCATGGGGGAGAGCGTGGCCGGTTCCATCGTGAGGGCTTCGCTCAGGCTGCGGACGGTACGCGGGCTCTGTTCCCACAGGGCCAGCATGACCAGGTACTGGGGGTGGGTCAGACCCAGCTTCTCCAGCACCGGCCGGTAGGCGGCCACAACGCTGCGCGATGCCACCGAGAGGGCGAAGCACAGCTGGTGTTCCAGAAGCAGGTCCTCGTCTTGTTGAACAGTCATGTCTCGTCCGCCTTTCCGGGCATTGTCCCTGCGTATCATTTCGTGCCCTAATGTTTAGCGTACGATTAGATGTGCGGAACACCAAGGAAAGGGATTCTTCCATGGCCCACAGTGAGAGCTTTGCCTCCAAATTTATGCGCGTGACCGGCAAGGCCCGGTTCATTTTCGGGCCGGCGCAGTCCAGTTCGCTGGATCATGCCATGACCGAGGAAAACAAGGAGCTGCTGCACAGCCAGCAGGAGGAAACCGAGCAGCAGTGGGAAACCGTCAGGAGGGCTGACGGCAGCACCTACATCGTGCCCCGCAAGCCCTGAGCCTGCGCTGCTGCCGCGACTTCTGAAACGCCCACGACCGCCCTTTGACCTGCGGCTCCTGCCTTGACAGGGAGTCGTTTTTCGCCCAGCGATCCATTCAAGCGGGGCGTGGATATATCAATCGCTCGGGTGCTATTTCGGCTGCCGCTGTTCTCCTGCGTCATCCTGGCCGCGGCCGAGCCCTCCTTTGCGGATTCAGCTCGTCGTCCTCTATCGACGGCGGGCAGCCCATCCCCAACCTTCGGGAGAAGACACCCCACCCTGGCACAGAGATCCCCGACCAGAGCGCACTTGGGTACCGTTGAGGGGACGAGTTTCCTGCGCGTTCTTTCGTACACCGGTGCAATCGTCGCGTTCCTAATCGGTTCCGGATTCGCAACAGGCCAGGCGATCCTCCAATACTTCACGTCGTACGGATATTGGGGCGTGTTCGGCACCGGACTCCTGGTCCTCATGACCTATGTGGCCGTCGAGTTCTTCTCTGTCAAGCTGAACGACTTCTTCTCAGAAAAGCCAGGTGATGGAGATGCCTAACCTCGACAGTCAGTACCAATCCGCAACGCAGTCCCAAGGCGGGCTTTACGCGCTGGAGGTTGCGGGGAAGGACATTGTGCAAGTCGAGGCCGCCAAGGCCGCGATTCCACCGGGAACGCCGATCAACATCGCGTTCCTCGGTAATGAGGATCATGCCCAACGCATCAATGCAGCACGGGTAATACGAGCATGCGGCTTCGAGCCCGTCCCAATTATTTCCTCGCGCCGCCTGCGCTCCGAACGGGACCGCGATTATCTTCTCGGCGCCCTCATCGCAGAGGCTGCGCCGTCGCGGATCATCCTTGTGGGCGGCGACCCGGCGGTCCCTGCCGGTCCCTTTAAGGACTCGCTGGCCCTTCTGAGAAGCGACCTCCTGGAACACCATTCCATTCGCCATGTGGGTATCGTGGGCTATCCGGAAGGGCACCCGAAGATCGACACCGACACGCTCTGGCGCTGCTTGAAGTGGAAGTTCGGCTTTCTTCAGGATGCAGGCTGCTCGGTCGAGAATACGACGCAGTTCGGATTTGACGCCGATGCCGTTGTGCAATGGATAGAGCGATTGCGCCGTGAAGGAATCGACACGCCCGTTCGCATTGGCTTGCCGGGGCCAGCCGGTGTCGGAAAGCTCCTTAGATATGCCAAGCAGTTTGGCGTGGCGCCATCGGCAGCTATCGCTCGGCGATATGGACTATCCATGGTCAACCTTGACCAGCGCGTCGGTCCTGAACGCTATTGGGATCAACTCGCGGCCGGGGTGGACGGCGGGAATCTCGGAACCGTCCTGTATCACCTTTATCCATTCGGCGGGATCATGGAAGGCGTTCGTTGGATGAACAGCCGCATGCCGAACCGCTATCCCATGCCGCCTACTATTGAGGCGTGGGATAGCGGCCTTCGCTCAGCGGCGCTCTGCAATCATGCCGGTGATCGCGACAACAAAGCACTCCATACCTAGCGGCGAACACTGCGGCGGCCGGATATGCTCTCGGCCACACCGATAAGGAGTATCGCCGCAATCACGGCAACGATGAATCCGATGACGTTTAGCTCAAAGATGTCACCGGTACCCAGCAGATTTGCGATGACACCTCCGATGACTGACCCGACCAGGCCCAGCAGCAGCGTTGCCAGGAGACCCAGATTTTGCCTTCCGGGTTTGATGAGGCGCGCAAGCGCCCCGATGACGAGTCCAGCAATAATGAAACCGATCATGGTTGCCTCCTAATGGCTTT
>NZ_JBNHHC010000128.1:0-5359 GCF_059091865.1 Arthrobacter sp. B0316-1-20
CCTGCCGAACATCGGCGGCGAGGTGGTCTTCGACTCCGTCTACCAAGGCAACCCGCTGGTCAACGCGCTGGCCGTGGGCGTCATGCGCCATGAGGACATCCGGCTGGCCAACGCGTCCGGCGCCGGCAACAAGGTGGTCCTGTTCGGTGCCCGCACCGGAGGCGACGGCATCGGCGGCGCGTCCGTGCTGGCCTCTGAATCCTTCGACGACAGCAAGCCGTCCAAGCGCCCGGCCGTGCAGGTGGGCGACCCGTTCGCGGAAAAGATCCTGATCGAGTGCTGCCTTGAGCTGTTCAAGGGCGCCGTGGTGGAAGGCATCCAGGACCTGGGTGCCGCGGGCATCTCCTGCGCCACCTCCGAGCTGGCCTCCAACGGCGACGGCGGCATGCACGTCGAGCTGACCAAGGTGCTGCTGCGCGACCCGACCCTGACCCCGGGCGAGATCCTGATGTCCGAGTCGCAGGAACGCATGATGGCCGTGGTGACCCCGGAGAACCTGCCGAAGTTCGAGGCCATCATGGCCAAGTGGGACGTGGAGTACTCCGTCCTCGGCGAGGTCACGGACACCGGCCGCCTGGTCATCGAGTGGGACGGCGAGAAGATCGTCGACGTGGATCCGCGCACTGTGGCCCACGAGGGCCCGGTCTACGAGCGCCCGTACCACCGCCCCGAGTGGCTCGACGGCGTGCAGGCGTCCGGGTTCACGGGGTCAGACTCCGACGCCGGCCGGCCGGCTTCCGGTGAGGAGCTCAAGTCCGCTGTCCTGGAGCTGATGGCTTCGCCGAACATGGCCTCCAAGGAATGGGTCACCAAGCAGTACGACCGCTATGTCCAGGGCAACACCGCCCTGGCCATGCCGGACGACGCCGGCGTGATCCGCGTGGACGAAAAGACCGGTCTGGGCGTGGCAATTTCCACCGACGCCAACGGCCGCTACGCCTACCTGGATCCGTACGAGGGCGCCCGCCTGGCGCTGGCCGAGTCCTACCGTAACGTGGCCACCTCGGGCGCCAAGCCCATGGCCGTCACTGACTGCCTGAACTTCGGGTCCCCCGAGGATCCGGAGGTCATGTGGCAGTTCGCCGAGACCGTCCGCGGCCTCTCCGACGCCTGCCAGGAACTGGGCGTTCCGGTCACCGGCGGCAACGTCTCCCTGTACAACCAGACGGGCGGGGTGGCCATCCACCCGACGCCCGTGGTGGGCGTCCTGGGCGTGTTCGACGACGTCGCCCGCCGCACGCCGTCGGGCTGGCGCGAGGACGGCCAGGCCATCTACCTGCTGGGTGTGACCAAGGACGAGCTGGACGGCTCCGAATGGGCCAACCTGCGCGGCCACCTCGGCGGCAAGCCACCGGCCCTGGACCTGGACCTCGAGCGCCAGCTCGGTGAAATCCTGGTCAACGCCTCCCGCGACGGCATGATCGACGCCGCGCATGACCTGTCCGAGGGCGGCCTGGCCGCCGGCTTGTCGGACATGGCCCTGCGCTTCGGCGTCGGCGCCCGGATCGGCCTGGACGAACTGTGCGAGCGCGACGGCATCGACCTGTTCACCGCACTGTTCTCCGAGTCCCAGGCCCGCGCTGTGGTATCCGTGGCCCGGTCCGAAGAGGTCCGGTTCAAGGACATGTGCACCGCCCGCGGCTTCGCGCACCTGCGGATCGGCGTCGTGGACACCGAGAACCAGGCGCTGGACTTCCAGGGACAGTTCGCCCTGCCGCTGGCGGAGCTGAAGGAAGCCCACGAGGCCACCCTGCCGAAGTACTTCGACTGACGCCCGTTTCCCCACTTTCCTACCGCTGACACAGCAGCAGGTGCACGATTGAGTGATCTTTCGGGCACCTGCTGCTGACTCATTTATGGGGTGTGGAGTTGCTACTGGACGGTCAGTTCGCCCATCCGGTCCCAGCCTTCGCCGTCGATCTGCCGGCTGATGATCTGCGGGGTCTCCGCCAGCGCCTCGGGCATCTTCTTCATGGCTGCCTGGAAGTGGTCGCTGTTGACATGGGCCGCGGCCGCGTCGTCCTTGAAGGCCTCCACGAGCACGAACTCGTTCGGGTCCTCGACACTGCGCGACCAGTCGAACCAGAGGTTGCCCGGCTCCCTGCGAGTGGCCTCGGTGAAGTCATGGACAACGTCCATCCACTTCTCCGACCAGTCCGGCTTAACCTTGAACTTGACGACAATGAATATCACGTGTGCTGCCCTTCTGTTACTGGTGCTGCTGCGTCTTGCAGAACCAGCCTAGCCAAGCAGCGGTCAGAGATTGCGGGGGTGGGCTCTCTCCCGCGCCGCCCTTTTGGCCTGCTCCGCGGCTTTGTCCTCCTTGCGCTTGCGCAGCACCAGGCGGGCCAGACCGGCCAGGACCGCCCCCGCCATGATGGGTATCAAGTACGACTTTCCCTGTTCGGACATGGCTTCATGCTAGTCCTGCGGGCCCGGCTCCAGAAGGGCCCGCGCCGCCTGCTCCAAGGCGCAAAACCCATGCATTCCGGCAAGCTGGGCGGCTTCGCCGAGGAACCGCACCGCAGCCGCCGGGCTGCCGGAGGCGCGATGCAGCCGGCCCCGTTCCAAGGCGAGCCGAACGCGGACAATAGCGCCGCCGTCGGGCTTGTCTGCGGTGTCAAACTTATCCGGGTCGATGCCGTCAAGGACGGCGCAGGCTTCCGCGAATCGTCCTTGCAGCCCCAGCACCCGCGCGATCTGCGTGGCCAGCTCCGCCCGGTCCGCCGGAAGCATGAAGCGGTTCGTGTCGGCGCCCCGCAGCCGCTGCTCGGTGGACTTCGGGTCGGCCGCGTCCCACAACTCGTCGAGGAATTCCTGCCTCAGCATCTACGCGTCGCCCCGCGCCAGCCGTGCCCAGCCCAGCGACTCGCGGTCCTTCCGCGGCAGGGACGCCACCACCAAGTCGTAGGAGTCCTCCACCATGTCGCGGATCATCCCGTCGGGAAGGTCCCCATCGCACCACACCTGGTTCCAATGTGTCTTGTTCATGTGGTACGCGCCGCTGATTTCGGGATGTGCCGCGCGCAGCTGCTGAGCGAGGACCGGCTCGCACTTGAGGCTGACGGTCAGCGGCTCGGCATCCAGGTTGGCCAGCGCGAACATTTTGGCGGTTCCGCCGGCCGCCCTGACCTTGAACACGGATGCATCGGGGCCGAAGGGGAAGTCCTCGAACGCGCCGGGCTGGGCCAGGCAGATTTCCTTCAGCATTGCCGCATCCATGGCGTTCAGATTACTCCGGCGGCAACGCATAAGGTGTTGGCATGACCAACCTGTTGTCCGCCATCAATCTGCCGCTCTCCGGCACGGTGCTGCTGATTGTCGTCAACATGGTCATCCTGGTCATCGCGCTGGGAGTCGTCCCCCAGAACCGCCGCCCATCGGTGGCGCTGGGCTGGCTGCTGGCGATCCTCTTCATTCCGATTCTGGGCCTGCTGGTCTTCCTGCTCATCGGCAGTCCCAAGCTGCCGAAAAGCCGGCGTGACAAGCAGTCGAAAATGACCGAGCTCATCCGGAAGAATACCTCCGACAGCTACTGCCTGGGCGATCCCACCGGCACGCCGGACTGGGCGCTCGCAGCGGTCAAGCTCAACCACCAGCTCGGCGCCCTGCCAATGACGGCCGGCAACAAACTCGAGCTCCTGGACGACTACAACGCCTCGCTGGAAACCATGACGGAGGCCATCCGGGCGGCCAGGATCTATGTCCACTTCGAGTTCTACATCGTCGCCGTCGATGAGACCACCGAGCCCATGTTCCAGGCGCTCGAAGACGCCCACCACCGCGGGGTCCGCGTGCGGGTACTCATCGACCACATGGGCAGCATCGGCTATCCCGGCTACGGCGAGGCGGTCAAGCGCCTGGAGCGTGCCGGCATCCCCTGGCGCCGCATGCTGCCGGTGCGTCCGTGGCGGCTGGAGTACCAGCGGCCGGACCTGCGCAACCACCGGAAGATCCTGGTCATCGACGGCAACCTGGCTTTCACCGGTTCCCAGAACATCATCGACCGCAGCTACAACAAACGCGGCAACAGGCGCCGCGGGCTGCTGTGGAAGGACCTCATGGTCCGGACCACCGGCCCGATCGTGGACGAGCTGAACGCCCTGTTCATCACCGACTGGTATGCGGAGACCGGGGAAATCCTGGAGGAGGAGGCGGACCTGATCGAGGACGACGTCGGCGGCGGACTGCTCTGCCAGGTGGTGCCCAGCGGTCCGGGCTTCGATGCGGAGAACAATCTGCGCCTGTTCAATACCCTGCTCTACAGCGCGGAGCGCAGCATCGTCATTTCCAGCCCGTACTTCGTGCCGGACGAGTCCATGCTGTACGCCATTACGACGGCGGCCCAGCGCGGCGTCGCGGTCAGGCTCTACATGGGCGAAACCTCAGACCAGTTCTTCGTCTACCACGCCCAGCGTTCCTATTATCAGACGCTGATCGAAGCCGGCGTGGACATCCACCTCTACAAGTCGCCGTACGTGCTGCACTCCAAGTTCATCATCATCGACTCCGCGGTGGCCGTAATCGGCTCATCCAACATGGACATGAGGTCCTTCACACTGAACTTCGAAGTGTCCCTCCTGGTCTGCGACCGGGAATTTGTTTCACAAATGCTGGAAATCGACCAGGAATACCTGGAGGCCAGCAGGCCCGTCCAGCTGGACGAATGGGTGGAACGACCGCTGCCGCAGAGGTTCCTGGACAACGTCTGCCGGCTGACTGCGGCGCTGCAATAGCGTAGCGGTCGGGACGCCGCCGCCCTCCCCACGATCGCCGAAACCTCAGTTATTGCGGTTTCAGGGACAAAAAACCGCAACAACTGAGGTTTCGGCGGTGGGGTTCGGCGGTGAGGTTGTCCACCGGCTCATGCAGGAACGCCGGTCACCGTCCCCACCGTCCAGGACCCCGCCGGCGGGGTGCCGTTCAGCTCGTAGTCACCGATGTTCCTGGCCTTGAAAACCGTCGGATTGTGGGCGGCGACGGTACGCGCGTTGCGCCAGTGCCGGTCCAGCTGCTTGCGCTGCGAGGTAGCGGAAGCCCCGAGGGTATCGAAGAGCTGCTTGGCGGCGTCCATGACCAGGTCGGGAACCATCAGCTGGGCCTTCTCCACCGCCAGTTCACCGCGTGCAAAGCGCTCGCCGTCGGTCAGGTCCGCGGACGGATCCCGTGCCGCCTCCAGCTCGCGGGCGGCGGCCAGCACGATGGCTTCCGCGGCAAAGGCCTTGCCGGAGATCTGGCCCACCAGTTGCTGGATCAGGGGGTCATGCCGCACCGCAGGCGCCTGCGAGTTTCCGACGGCGTTGGTAAACGTCCGGTTGCGGCACTTGACCTGCTCCCGCACGTCATTGAGGACCGCCTT
>NZ_JBNHHC010000129.1:0-5172 GCF_059091865.1 Arthrobacter sp. B0316-1-20
GGCCAATCTTGTCGGCTATGATTCCGAGCGCGATACCGCTGAACGGGCGAACGGCATACGTGACAGCAAAGGTGCTGAAGGACGCTAGGAGCTGCACGGATTCGCTGGCGTTCCCATAGAAAATGTGGCCTATGGTGGCAGCAGCATATGCAAAAACAATTGCGTCATACCATTCGACAAAGTTGCCCAAGGCTCCGGCAATGATGGTTTTTTTCGGAAGAGCTCTATTAGACCTAACTGAGGTAGCCGTCACATCAATCAACTTTCACTGAAGCCAGGCTTTTTACAGCTGCGCCCGGCTGGACGATCAATACGAACAAATGAAGCCGTTTTTTACGTCCGGCTTTGCGGTAGATTGCCTCGTTAATAGCGGCGCAGAACTTCAGGCCGGCTGACCCTGCCGGCATTTAAGTGCGGCTTGAACGGTGTCGAACTGTTTGAAGTCGGGCCGCGCATCACTGGGGTGCCCCCAGATCACAAGCATTCTCAAGGGAGTATTTCCCGCATTTTCCACGCCACGGTCGTCTTCAGGGCGGGTCAGTGCGGCGTCCCCGGGATAAAGCAGCTGATGTGCGCCGTTAACCGTCAGTTGCGCTGTTCCGGACATGACAAAGTAAAGCTCTTCCAGGTTTTCGCCGGAGCGGGGATGACTGTGTATCCCCTCCCCTCCCCCAACCGGAAATTCCCAGGCCTGCACCATTACAGGCAATTCGGATTCCGTCAGGAAATAACTCTGGATCGAGAGGGGACTTTTACCTTCATGAAGGTTGAACGGGTAAACACAATCGCCTTTTCGTTCGATCATTATGACTCCTTTGTCATGCATGGAAAGCGCTATTGCGCCGGTATGTGATTCCGGTCACCATGACCTGTGAAGAGCGTATATGGGGGCTTAGCGCATGGACCATATGCGCGTGTATGAACCTTGGACCTAGTTTTCCTCGGAATGTAGAAAGAGAGGCAATTCGGTCTCCAGGAAGGCCATAAGCCCAACACCGATTTGGAGGGCGAGGCGATCATTGCCGTTCTTCAAGTCATATCCGGTCTGTTCTTCAATCCGCGCGAGCCGGTAGTAAAGAGTGGTCCGGTGGATATTAAGGCGCTGCGATGCTCTGGTGATGTCGCCGCTTTCTTCCAGGAAGACCGATACTGTTTTCATCAAAGCGGCACCCGAACTCGATGTAGCCAGTTCACTGACTGGTGCAGGGATGACTTGGGCCGGGTCCTCCAAAACCGCGCGCAGGAGAACCCCCTGAAAATTGCAGTCGGACCATGACAAGCAGCGTTTGTTCCTGTCAATGGCCGCGTAGGCGGCAAGCGCCGCCTGCGTAAGCAACTCCTCGACTTCGGTGACCCGACCCCAGCTGCTAAGACCGACAGACAGCCGGTCGTATTCCTGCCTGGCTAATGAGTGATCGACCGGGAATCCGGCTTTGTCCGGGGAACGGCGGTGTTGGTCCCTGATGACGGTCAGGGCGATCCGTCCCCGTGCGACTGAAGCTGTCCTGATGATCCTGCGGTCATGTATTGACCTGGCTATAAGTTCATCGAGGATCTGCGCCGGACGAACCGGATCTTCCGGTTCCTGGTGGAAATAGACCACGAAGACGGCGATGTTGGTTTGCGGGTCGATTAGTTGACCCTTCCAAAAATCCCTTAGCTCATGCCTGCGGTTCGGTTTGGAAAGGATCTTCAGGAACGTGGCCCAGACGACGGCTTCCTGCTGTACCGTTCTGTCTGGTTCCTGGCTCAGTATGAGGGCAAATTCGGGAAGAGAGGCCGCAACTATTCTGTCGTCAGCTTCGCTGGCCTCTCCGATCAGCCAGAGAAACCCAACCCATTCGCCGTTTCGCTGCACCGGATAGCACCGACGGACCGTGATTCCGAGGCCGTCGTTCGCGGGAATGCGGATAGGACCTCTGAGGTTTGCCGCATCCACGAAGCTGTACAGGTAGGCAGACGATTCATCGTCCAGGTGGCGGGAAACGAGCACGTTCACGCGCAGGCCGTCCAGGTCGCCGAAATGACGGCTACTGGTGACGAAGTGGCGATGGCGGTCATCAACAGCCACGGACCGACCAAGCTTTTCGGCGAGCTGATCGACGAAGTGCTGTACAGCGTCACGGTTCACAGTCATTTATATACTCCTGCAGCGTTGAACAACTGCGCCGACGAAGGGCAGGCTCCGATTTGGCGGGCACCGGGAGCGGTCTTCCCGTCGTGGCCGCTGAACCGGGTTCCCGTCGACGATACTCTGCCGGCGCCTGCCGTGGCAGGGTCAGGCAGAGCGTCCTTGCGTGTCGGCATCCTTGAGGGTACATCTGATATACCCAAATTTCGGGCCGGAAGTTCCGGCCAGGTGACCGATAACAGCGCATATGTCCCGCTTGGAGATAAGCGCCTCGCTCCTGCCAACACTGGTGCCCCTGGGCAGCGGCAGCATCGTCTTCAGCGACGACGGCCAGGGCGGCTGGATCTGAGAGTACCCGGCCAAATAGCCCTCCGGGCAGGTGGGTGCGTAGACGGCTTACCCACCTGTCCGCGGTATTCAGGACACCGCTTTACGGTAGGCTTCGACGACCTCGGAGGAGATCCGTCCCCTCCCGGAAACGGTGTAGCCGTTTTTCTTGGCCCATTCGCGGATTTTCCGGGTTGCTTCACGGCTGGAGCCGGCTGGCGCCGTGGGCGCGGCCTTCCCGCGTGCGGAGGCCGCCGAGGCCTTGCGTCCGGCTTTTACATACTGTGTGAAGGTCTTGCGCAGGACCCTGGCGTCGTCAGCGGACAGATCGATTTCGTAGTTCGTGCCGTCGATGGCGAATTGGACTGTTTCGTCCGCCGGCCCGCCGTCCAGGTCGGAAATCAGTTTAATCTGCACTCGCTTTGCCATCTGAAACCGCTCCTTGGTGACGGGATATTGTCCCTGGATAATGCAGTCCCTCCGCTGCTTTGAGGAGGAGTTGCTGCCAGTCCCGCTGTCATGTTGCTTCGGATATTTCCGGCCCCGCTTTATGGTTCACACGGGCGCCGGAATGCTTTTTTCTGTCAGGTGAATCGTCCCGTGTCCGGCTCAGATTTTCGGCAAGAAAACCCAAAGATCTACCCAAACCCGCCCGGTTCATTCTTCACCGGTTCTTCTCTGTTGCATCCTCCCGCGGCAGGTCCCGGGATGTTCCGTAGACTCCGGCCCGGTTTGTTTGAAATGCTCTATGCATTCCTGCCGCGCGCGGCTTTCGAAGGAGGATTGTGACGGACGAAGCTGTTCCAGCCGTTGTTGAACCGATTCCCAAATGGCATGAGTTTATGGTTCCGGTTCTTCGGGTGCTGGCCGACGGTCAACCGAGAGTCCGCCGGGACCTGATGGCAGCGGTTCTGGACGAGGCCGGAATGACCGAGGCGCAGCGGGCAGTGATGCTCTCCTCCGGCCAGTCCAAAGCGGAGAACCGGATCGGGTGGGCCATGTCGGACCTGACCCGGGCGACAGCGGTCGCCAAGCCCGAACGCGGCAGGTTCGTCATCACCGATCTGGGCCGGGAACTGCTGCACCGGAACCCGCAGGCCGTCACCCAGGACGTCCTGAAGGACATCCCGGCCTACCGCGACTACGAGCCGCAGCGGCAGAACGTCTCCAAGGCCGACCCGGTGGATATCACCGTCGAAGACTCCGAACTGGACCCGACCGAACAGATCGAACGCGGCATCGAACTGCTGCGGGCGGATCTGGCCACGGACCTGCTCAAGCGGCTGCAGGACCGCCACCCGGACTTCTTTGAAGAAGCCGTGGTGAAACTCCTGCTGGCGATGGGCTACGGCGGGGCCGAAAACCGCGGCCGGCGCATCGGCGGATCCGGCGACGGAGGCGTGGACGGCGTCATCGACCAGGACGCCCTGGGCCTGGACCAGATCTATATCCAGGCCAAACGCTACGCTGCAGACGTCACGGTCGGCCGGGAAGCGATCCAGTCGTTCGTCGGGGCCCTGGCCGGCCGCGGGGCCACCCGCGGGGTCTTCATCACCACCAGCCGGTTCTCCGCCGGGGCCCTGGAATACGCCAAATCCATCCCGACACGGATCATCCTCATTGACGGCAAGCAGCTGACCGACCTGATGATCCGCCACGGCGTGGGTGTTCAGATCGCCAAAACCTACACGGTCGCCGAAATCGACGAGGATTTCTTCGAATAGACCCTGTGCCCTCGCGGATAAAGCAGCACGGCAGACCGACAAACGCCGATATCAGCGCATATGAAAGATGCGGCTCGTGCGAAACCGGGATGGCGGGATGTGAACACCGGCTACAGGACAGGATGCCGGCCCTCCATTGCACTATGCGTCGATGCGTCCGATCCGTTGCGGATTGGGGCCGGTACGCTGAATGCGTTCCATCCTCAGGGCACCAACGGGAAAGGCTGCAGCGCATGGCTAAAGGCGATATCGAAACCTACTGTGAGGATGGCCGCTGGGGCAACCGGCGGATCGGCATTACCGACCCGTTCGCCGTTGCCGCCTCCCGCAGCCGCGAAGCGATGATCGAACAGGGTCGGAAGGACGCGGCCCTCTACGGGGTCGCCCATCTCATCCGCCATGAGGACGGCACCGTCACCGTTGACATTCCGGCCCGGGGACCGGGCCAGAGTATGCCCGCCTCCGTCTAGCCCACCGAACCAGTGGGTCGCGCCGGGACCCCGCAGACGCTACCGGGCGGAGCAGGGATACGGGAGGTCCCTAGGATTTGCAGCCTAAACGTTCTTACGTTAAGACCGCAGCACCCCCGGACCTCAGGGCTCCGGGGGTGCTGTTGGCTTGAAAGTCCTTAGAGGGGGCGGATGTTTTCGGCCTGCAGGCCCTTCTGGCCCTGAACGACGTCGAATTCGACCCGCTGGTTTTCCTCCAGGGAGCGGTAGCCGCTGGCGGCGATCTGCCTGAAGTACGCGAACACATCCGGCCCGCCGTCATCCTGGGTGATGAAGCCGAAACCCTTTTCGGCGTTGAACCACTTCACGGTGCCTGTTGCCATACTGTTTTTTCCTTCGCGGCCGCACCGCCGGCTCCCCCGTCGGGAACCTACCCGCGGGCGTACCTCTCCCACCCTAGGACGGGAGGAACGGCCTCGACAAGGACTCCCCGCTTCCACCGAACCGCCCGCACCCACCGTTCCAACCCGCCAATATCAGC